>JAPLJG010000027.1 GCA_026388735.1 Deltaproteobacteria bacterium | reverse complement strand
TTTAAGGTTATTCCGACGGCAGGGCTGAATGTTTACGACATTTTGCTCCATAAGCACATTGTTTTACTGCAGCCTTGCATTGGCCAGCTGGAAGAGAGGTTGTTGTCATGAAAGATATGTTCAGCATTATTAAGAAGCCGTGCCTGACCGAAAAGGCTCTTGGATTGCAGGAAACTAACAATCAGGTTGTTGTTAAGGTTGATCCCCGCGCCAATAAAATTGAGATCAAGGATGCTGTTGAAAAATTGTTCAGCGTCAAGGTCGCCAAGGTGCGAACTGCAAATATGCATGGCAAGAAAAAACGTGTGGGCAAGAGCTTCGGACAGCAGTCTGACTGGAAGAAGGCCATTGTTACTCTTGAAGAAGGGAATAAGATTGATTTCCTTGAGAAGATTTAGGGAAGTCTCGTCGGCAAGAGTTGTAATTTTTTGTTACGAATACGTAATTTAAATATTATCGGGGTTTGAAATGGCATTAAAGACCTATAAACCTACATCACCGGGCAGAAGATCACTGGTTACAGTTGTCAATCCCGAGTTGTCAAAGGATAAACCGCAGAAATCATTGATTCGGCCCCTGAGTAAGACCGGGGGACGGAATAACAATGGCCGCATTACATCCAGGCATATTGGTGGAGGTCATAAGCGGAAATATCGTTTGATCGATTTCAAGCGGGAAAAAATGGATATTCCGGCAAAAGTTGCGGCCATTGAATACGATCCCAATCGGTCGGCTAATTTGGCCTTGCTGAACTATGTCGATGGTGAAAAGTGTTATATCCTTTCGCCGCTGGGCATCAAGATTGGTGATACAGTTATTGCGGGTGAGACGGTTGATATCAAGCCTGGGAACTGTTTGCCCATGGGAAATATGCCGTTGGGCAGCATTATCCATAATCTTGAAATGAAGATCGGCAAGGGCGCGCAGCTTGTGAGAAGTGCTGGTGTTTCTGCGCAACTTATGGCCAAGGAGGGTGAGTATGTCACGGTAAAATTACCCTCTGGCGAGGTGCGCAAATTTCACCGGAAATGTCGGGCCTGTATTGGTCAGGTTGGAAATAAGGAACATGAAAGCCAGAAGCTTGGAAAGGCTGGCCGCAGTCGCTGGAAAGGGAACCGTCCCAAGGTTCGTGGTGTTGCCATGAACCCGGTTGATCATCCAATGGGTGGTGGTGAGGGTAAAAGCTCCGGCGGTCGTCATCCTTGTTCACCGTGGGGTGTGCCAAGCAAGGGCTATAAAACACGTGGCAAGAAGTCATCCGACAAATTTATTGTTAAGAAAAGATCATAATTAGGGGGTTACAAGTGGGACGTTCAGTTAAAAAAGGTCCATTTGTAGATGACCATTTGATGTCAAAGGTCATGAAGGCTAAAGACGAGGGCTCCAGAAAGGTTATCCAGACCTGGTCTCGACGTTCTGATGTTATTCCGGACATGGTTGGACTTACCTTTGCTGTGCACAATGGCAAAAAGTTCATCCCGGTTTTCGTGACCGAAAATATGGTGGGGCATAAGCTCGGCGAGTTTTCTCCGACCCGCACCTACCATGGTCACGCAGCGGACAGGAAGAAAAAGAAATAAAAGCTGCTAAGCCGGACACGGTTGTCAGGTAAAGATAAGGAGTTCATTCGATGGAAGCAAAAGCGCTTGCTCGTTATATAAGGATTTCGCCGCAAAAAGCCAGGCTGGTTGCGGATTTGGTGCGCGGAAAAAGTGTCGATTACGCGATAAACGCCCTGCGTTTTTTGCCTAAAAAAGGTGCCCGTCTGCTGAAAAAGGTAATCGAATCTGCTGTCGCCAACGCCAGTCAGAATGAGAGTATCGATGTCGATACCCTCTATGTGAAGTCTATCTTTATAGACGGTGGGCCCATGTTGAAGAGAATTATGCCGCGGGCTCAAGGGCGTGCGAACAGGATTCTTAAAAGAACAAGCCACATAACCGTTGTTTTGGACGAGCAATAATTGAATACAGAAGTAAGAAGGTATTCGTTTGTACTTGAAGTTGCATATCAATGAGAATGGAGGAAGGTTTTGGGCCAGAAAGTTAATCCGATAGGTTTACGACTGAATATTATACGTACCTGGGACTCCATTTGGTACGCCGACAAGGATTATGCCAAAAAATTTCTTGAGGACCAGAGCCTTAGGAAGTTTCTCAAAAAGCGGCTCTTTCATGCTGGCATTTCCAAGATTCAGATAGCCAGAACCGGCGATAAACTCCGGATTAAGCTCCATACTGCCAGGCCTGGTATTGTTATTGGCAAAAAAGGGACAGAGATTGAAGTCCTGAAAGCTGAAATTGATAAGTTGACGGGCAAAGAGTGTGTTCTTGATATTCAGGAGGTCCGGCGCCCTGAGGCTGATGCGCAGTTGGTTGCGGAAAATATCGCCTTGCAGCTCGAAAGACGTGTGGCCTTCCGTCGTGCCATGAAGAAGTCAGTAAATATGGCCTTGAAGTTCGGTGCCAAAGGTGTTAAGATCGCGTGTTCAGGCCGGTTGGGCGGGGCGGAAATTGCTCGTCAGGAATGGGTGCGGGAGGGGCGTGTTCCTCTGCATACTCTCCGGGCTGATATCGATTATGGTATTGCAGAGGCGAATACTACCTATGGCAAAATCGGCGTTAAGGTTTGGATCTTCAAGGGTGAAGTTCTAAATGCTGCCGACCAGATTGCCGAATAACTCGTTGTCGAGTGAAACGGCTTTAAAAAAGTCAGTCACAGATAGGATATACAGATGTTAAGTCCAAAAAAAGTAAAACATAGAAAGATGTTTAAGGGCCGCTTGACTGGCGCAGCGTATCGCGGGTCTGGATTTTCTTTCGGTGAATATGCCCTTAAGGCTGTTGGTTGTGGCAAGATGACCGCCCAGCAGATTGAAGCGGCTCGTATTGCAATTAATAGAAAGATTAAAAGAACTGGCCAGCTATGGATCCGTGTTTTTCCAGATAAGCCAATTACCAAGAAGCCTGCGGAAACCAGGATGGGAAAAGGTAAGGGAAATCCAGAATATTGGGTTGCCCAGGTAAAACCAGGACGCATATTGTACGAGTTGGCCGGGGTTGATGATGATTTAGCCCGAGAGGCGTTACGTTTGGCCGCCAACAAACTGCCTTTCCCGACTAAAGTGATTTATGTGGGGACGACTTTATGAAAATGAAAGATATACGTGAGCTTGGGCAAGAGGCGCTTGTTGTCAAGGTGAGGGAGTTGTCGGAAGAGCATTTTAGGTTGAAATTCCAACATGGCATTCGTCCCTTGGAGAATACGGCAAAGCTGCGGCAGTTGCGTAAAGAAATTGCCCGGATGCAAACTGCTCTTACTGCGCATACTGCATAACCGCTGGTTTCTGGCCAAGAGTACTGGTGTTTTTAGTGCTTGCGTCAATTGATAACGCTACTGGGTAGGATACATTCATGGTTGATGAAAAATCGAATAAGAAGACAAGGGTTGGTATCATTGTCAGCACCAAGATGGACAAGAGTGCTATTGTGCAAACCGAGCGCCTTGTTCCCCATAAACTGTATGGGAAGTTCATGCGTCAGCATGCTAAATGCATGGTTCATGACCCGGAAAACAGCTGCAGCGTTGGCGACAGGGTTCTGATTGAAGAGTGCCGCCCGCTGAGCAAGAATAAACGGTGGCGGATTATGGAAGTCATCGAGAAGGCCGTGTAATTAGCGGTTTTTGATAACTAAGTCCCAGGCGATTTGTTTGGGTACTTGTAAAGTTTTCTGCGGTTGGTGAAGAAATGATACAAACAGAAACCGTACTTAATGTAGCAGATAATTCAGGCGCCAAGAAAGTTCTTTGCATAAGAGTTTTGGGCGGGACCAGGCGTCGGTATGCCTCTGTTGGTGATGTTATTGTTGTCACCGTCAAAGAGGCGATCCCGAACGCGAAAGTTAAGAAGGGCGATGTTCTCAGGGCCGTCGTGGTAAGGACTGTTAAAGAGATTCGTCGCGAGGATGATACGATTGTTCGGTTTGATGATAACTCCGCCGTATTGCTGGCAAATTCAGGGGAACCGGTTGGAAGCCGTATTTTTGGACCGGTTGCCCGGGAGTTGCGTCCGAAGGGGTATATGAAGATTATTTCCTTGGCCCCCGAGGTTCTGTAACTGCGGTTGAAACGAAGATTTGGATATTCAATGAGTTCCCCGTCCGTACTTTGGGCGGTTGAGAGGCTGAAGGCATGAGAGCAAAAACACATTTGAAAGTTAATGATCAGGTTGAGGTGATCGCCGGCAAGGACAAAGGTCGGGTCGGCAAGGTCATCAAGGTCAACGCCACCGATGGCAAAGCCATTGTCGAAAAGATCAACATGATAAAGCGGCATACGAAGCCCAGTCAAACGAATCAGCAGGGCGGGATCATTGAGAAGGAAGCGGCTCTTGATGCTTCTAACTTGATGGTGATTTGTCCGAAATGTTCCAAGACTTCACGGGTAGGTAGAATCTGTAGAGGCGAAAGCCTAATAGGTCCTGATTTTTTTTGGAGGCAAGAATGGCTGGGGTAAAAGAGATATATCAGGGCGAGTGTGTCCCGCAGCTTATGCAGGAATTCGGCTACCAGAACATCATGCAGGTGCCGAAGATCACCAAGATCGTTCTGAATATGGGCTTGGGTGAGGCTGTGCAGAACCCGAAGATCATCGACAGTGCGGTTCAGGAACTGACCATGATTGCTGGGCAGAAGGCGGTTGTTACCAAAGCGAAGAAGTCCATCGCCGGGTTTAAGTTGCGTGCCGGGGTGCCCATTGGTTGTCGGGTAACACTCCGTGGCGACCGGATGTATGATTTTTTTGCCAAGCTGGTTCATATTGCCTTGCCGCGAGTCAGGGATTTCCGCGGGTTATCTCTGAAGTCGTTTGATGGGCGCGGGAATTATGCCATGGGCATCAAGGAGCATATCATCTTCCCTGAAATTGATTATGATAAAATCGACAAAATCAAGGGACTCAATATTGCGATTACTACGACCGCCGAGTCTGATGATGAAGGTCGGTTTCTTTTGAAAGTAATGGGAATGCCCTTCAGGAAATAGCACAGGGTAAGGAGGAAGAAGTTGGCTAAAAAGTCTTTGATAGCAAAGTGCAAGCGGACGCCGAAGTTTCCAGTGAGGGCTTACAACCGTTGCGGATTGTGCGGCAGGTCGAAAGCCTATTATCGGAAGTTCGGTGTATGCCGTATCTGTTTCCGGAGCTTGGCTAATCGTGGTGAAATTACCGGTGTTACCAAATCAAGTTGGTAACAGTGCTGATTGTAATCGCCGTAGATATGTTAACTGTTTGTTTTAAAAAACATCATAGGGAGCAAGCACTATGTGCATGACTGACCCCCTGGCTGATATGCTGACCAGGATAAGAAATGCCGGTATGGTCAAGTTCGAGGCTGTTGAAATGCCGCTTTCGAAAGTGAAAACCGGTGTTGCCGCGATCCTGAAAAAGGAAGGTTTCATCAATGACTATCAGGTCCTTGATACGGACACGCAAGGTGTTTTGCGTATTGAAATGAAATACGACCAGAACAATGAGCGGATTATCACTAACCTGAAGCGGGTCAGCAAGCCGGGCCGCCGCATTTATGTGAAGCATGACCAGATCCCCAAGGTAATGAGTGGCCTTGGTATCGCGATTATTTCGACTTCCAAAGGAATTTTTACGGATAAAGAAGCACGGTCCATGAAAATTGGTGGCGAGCTTCTCTGTGAAGTTTGGTAGATCGAATTTGTAATTGCTAACTATTGAGTATTTCGTAACGAGTGGAGAGTCGTCATGTCGAGGATTGGCAATCAACCTATCCCTGTGCCTAAAGGGATTAAGCTTGATATAAATGGATCGTACGTTAAAGTCGTCGGGCCCAAAGGCACACTGGAGCGGAATATCCGCCCAGAGATTGGTCTACAGGAAGAAGGCGACACCCTGATCGTTGTTCGCAAGGACAACAGTAAAAGAACCAGAGCCTTTTCTGGCCTTACTCGGACCTTAGTCAGCAATATGATTATTGGTGTGGATAAAGGCTTCCAGAAAAAACTGTCCATAGAGGGAGTTGGTTATCGGGCCGAGGTTAAGGGGGCTTTTCTGAACCTGAGCGTTGGTTATTCCAATCCCGTGGAGTTTGCTCTACCTAAAGGTGTTACTGCCGAGGTGGACAAAGCAAATAATGTTACCTTGGATTGTATTGATAAAGAGTTGCTTGGTGAAACTGCCGCTAAAATCCGTGCTGTGCGTCCTCCTGAGCCCTATAAAGGGAAGGGGATTCGTTATACTGATGAATACATCGCCCGGAAGGCTGGCAAATCTGCTTCTAAGAAGTAGAGGGTACGCGTAATCTTTACGCGGCTTGCAAGAGATAAATATTTATAAGGCAAAACAATGGGTAAGACAAATCCGAAAGAGATTGCTCGTGAAAAGCGGGTTAAACGGATCAGGAAAAATATTGCCGGGACTCCGGAGAGACCTCGCTTGCGTGTTTTTAAAAGCGCAAAACATATCTATTGTCAGATTATAGATGATGTTGCCGGAAACACCCTGGCTGCCATGTCCACTGTGGATAAGGGCATGATTGCCGCTGATATCAAGGGAAAAGCCGAGAAGGCACGTCAGGTCGGGCTGAAGATCGCCGAACTTGCCAAAGTCAAAGGTATTGGCAAGGTGGTTTTCGACCGGGGTGGCTATCTGTATCATGGCCGGGTTAAGGCTTTGTCGGATGGGGCTCGTGAAGGCGGTCTTGATTTCTAATTGGCTGTGTGGAAAAGTCTTATCCTGTAAAAAAATCCAAAGCAATTTGGGGGTGAACCTTGGCAGATTTTAATAAGAACACAAGTGGCGACGAGTTTATTGAAAAGATCGTTCATATCAACAGGACTGCGAAAGTAGTCAAGGGTGGACGTCGTTTCAGCTTCAGCGCCATTGTTGTAGTTGGTGATGGGAAAGGGAAAGTCGGTTGCGGTCTTGGTAAAGCCAATCAGGTTCCTGATGCAATCAGGAAGGGGGTTGATCAGGCACGCAAGGACATGAAAAGTGTTTCCATAACTGACATGAGTATTCCTCACGAGGTTTATGGGAAATTTGGTGCTGGCAATGTCATGTTGAAACCTGCGGTGGAAGGAACTGGTGTTATTGCCGGCGGGGCTGTTCGCGCCGTGCTCGAAGCGGTAGGTGTTCATAATATTCTGACCAAGTGTATCGGCTCTCATAACCCGCATAATCTGGTCAAAGCGACCCTGGATGGTTTGCGGAGACTGCGTACCCCGCAGCAGATCGCGCTGAGTCGTGGAAAATCTGTCGAAGAAATTTCCGCCTGATCAGTTCGGTCCCCCCCATTATCATGTAATGTGAGTATCTGTAGGGGATTGTGATTCAGGTTTTTAATTGTGTGCTGAAAACAGCATGATTTTAATGAAGAGTGAATGGGTATCAATATGGCAAATCAGCTCAAAGTGACCCTGAAGAAAAGCAAGATCGGGAGCACTGAAAAAATACGTGCGACGTTGATCGGCCTGGGGCTGACAAAGATCAATAAAACTGTTATTCGGCAGGATACCCCTGAAATTCGGGGGATGATTAAAAAAGTCGAACATCTGGTTGAGGTGGAGGATTAATTTATGTTGACCTTAGGTAATTTGTCGCCACAGCCAGGTTCTAGAAAGCCGAGAAAGAGAGTGGGCCGGGGCCTTGGTTCTGGTCATGGTAAAACAGCAACCCGTGGTCATAAGGGTCATAAGGCGCGTTCTGGTGGTGGTATTAAAGTGGGGTTTGAAGGTGGGCAAATGCCCCTTCAGCGTCGTTTGCCGAAGCGTGGCTTTAACAATATTTTTAAGAAAGTATACACCATTATCAATGTCCAAGAACTCGAGCGGTTTGCCGCTGGCACCATGGTTGACAGGCAGGCCTTAATCGCTGCGGGCCTTGTTTCCAAGAATGACAAGCTCGTGAAAATCCTTGGAAACGGCGAGTTGACGAATGCGATAACCGTTGCTGTCGACAAGGTGAGTGGTTCTGCGCGTCAGAAGATAGAAGCTGTCGGTGGCAAGGTTGAGGAATAAATAGATGCGCGCTGGGGTTCAGAATGCTGCAAACATTCCGGAATTAAGGCGCCGGATTTTATTCACGGTGATAATGCTTGCCGTTTACCGAGCCGGAGTGCAGATTCCCACGCCAGGCATCAACGGCGAGGCGCTGAATCAATTTTTCCAAAAAAGTGCTGGCTCCCTTTTTGATATGTTCAACATGTTTTCCGGTGGCGCTTTGGAAAAATTTTCCATCTTCGCCCTGGGAATCATGCCATACATCAGCGCCTCGATTATCTTTCAATTGTTGACCGTGGTTGTGCCCCAGCTTGAGGCCCTCTCAAAAGAGGGTGAGGCTGGACGCCGCAAAATCACCCAGTACACCCGTTATGCTACGGTTGTCTTAAGTCTGGTTCAGGGATTGTTTATCAGTATTGGCCTGGAAAGTATGAGTGCGCCCGGAACCGGCGAGATGGTTGTTATTGCCGCTGGTTGGCATTTTCGTCTGATGACCATGCTGACCCTGAGTTCAGGCACCGCTTTTATCATGTGGCTTGGCGAACAAATGACCGAGCGTGGTATTGGCAACGGTATTTCCATGATAATCTTTGCGGGTATCGTGGCGAGAATGCCAGCAGCTCTTGTGAATACTTTTAAGATGGCCAGTGCTGGCGAAATTGCCTATATCATGTTGCCCGTTTTATTGGCCATGATCGCGGCGGTTATCGCTTTTGTCATATTTTTCGAGACTGCCCAGCGGCGAATTCCAATTCAGTATGCGAAACGGATGGTTGGACGGCAAATGTACGGGGGGCAGCAATCACATCTTCCTCTTAAAATCAATATGTCCGGGGTTATCCCGCCGATTTTCGCCTCTTCAATCATGATGTTTCCTGCCACCATCGGACAGTTTATCCAGGTTGATTGGGTGCAGAAGATGAGCGCTGCACTCAGCTGGGGAAGTCTGCCGCATACTTTGCTTTTTCTTGGTTTTATTGTCTTCTTCTGCTTCTTTTATACAGCGGTTACTTTTAACCCGGTTGATATAGCAGAAAATTTAAAGAAACATGGTGGCTTTGTTCCGGGGATCAGGCCGGGAAAGAAAACCTCCGATTTTATCGACAAGATTGTGGTGCGGATGACGGTGATCGGTGCTTGTTATATCAGCGTTATCTGTGTGTTGCCGACCATTTTGATCAATAAGTTGCATGTGCCTTTCTATTTTGGTGGTACAGCCCTGCTGATTGTTGTTGGTGTGGCGATTGATACAATCTCACAGATTGAGTCCCACACGGTTATGCGCAACTATGATGGTTTTATGAAGTCCGGTGGCTTTAAGGGACGTTGATAGCGTTAACGTGACATGAACATGGCAATTATTCTGAAGTCGCCTCGAGAAATAGAGCTATTGCGTGAGGCGAATCAGATCGTTGCCCGGACCTTGGCTCTGCTTACCGAGCAAATTGAGGTAGGCTGCTCAACGTTCTTTTTGGATGCGCTGGCAGAAAAGTATTGTCGTGATTGTGGTGCCGAGCCTGCCTTTAAAGGATATCGCGGTTTTCCTGGCAGTCTGTGTGTGTCCATCAATGAACAGGTTGTGCACGGGATTCCTGCCAAGAAGATCATTGTCAGGGATGGCGACATAGTCAGCATAGATTTTGGCGTGAAATATAAAGGGTATTACGGTGACGCCGCAGTAAGTATTCCTGTCGGTAAGGTTGCGTCAGAGTGTCTTTCCTTGCTTGAGGTGACGCGGGCAGCCCTTTATAAGGGAATTGCTCAGGCAATCCCTGGAAATAGAATAAACGATATCTCGCAGGCCGTGCAGGAACATGTTGAAAAACATGGTTTTTCAGTTGTTCGTCAATTTGTCGGCCATGGCATTGGGAGCCAGCTCCATGAGGCTCCAGAAATACCAAATTATGTTCGGTCTGAACGTACACCCAAGCTTATGCCGGGTATGGTTCTTGCCATTGAACCCATGGTAAATCTTGGCACACATGCGGTTGATGTGTTGCGCGACGGGTGGACGGTTGTAACAAGGGACAGGAAAAACTCAGCCCATTTCGAGCATTCAATTGCTGTAACAGACGGGGCGCCCATAATTCTGAGCGAGTTGTCCGCATAGTTTTTTTTGTCTTTGTGAAAAAAAACAAGGCAAAAAATAATAAATAAGGTAGTATCCTCTGCTTTCTGTCTGCCAAAATATCGCATGTTTATTTTTTGGCAGAGAGGTGTGCATTGTAGGAAATAAGGGGTTTATGACCAAAGAAGAAGCTATTCAGGTTGAAGGGACCATCGTTGAGCCTCTCCCAAATGCGATGTTCCGGGTTGAGCTCGATAATGGTCATCGGATATTAGCCCATATTTCCGGAAAGATGAGGATGCATTTTATTAAGATTCTCCCGGGAGATCGTGTCACTGTTGAGTTATCTCCTTATGATCTCACACGGGGAAGAGTGACATTCAGGGCAAAGAAAAAGTAGAATGTTTTTTGCCGCATAACAAAAGGGTCGCGTAATGAAAGTAAGGTCTTCTGTGAAGAAAATTTGTAGTGACTGCCGGGTGTTTAAGCGGAAAGGTGTCTTACGTGTTTCATGTAAGACAAAGAAGCATAAACAGCGGCAGGGATGATTTTCCAATTTATTTTGACTAGCAAGGGAGGCATGCCTTGGCACGTTTAGCTGGTGTTGATTTACCAAGAAATAAGCACATGGTTATTGCTTTAACCTACATCCATGGGATTGGCAGGACTTCTGCCCGTAAAATTCTGGATTCGGTTGGATTGCCACACACAACGAACAGCGATGATTTGTCTGAAAGTGATGTTACCAACATCAGAAAAATCATGGATGATGAGTTTGTTGTTGAGGGTGATCGTCGTCGGGAAGTAGCCATGGATGTTAAACGGTTGACTGATGCGGGATGCTACCGTGGAATTCGTCACCGTAAGGGGTTGCCTTGTCGGGGCCAACGCACCAAGACCAATGCCAGAACGCGGAAAGGTCCGAGGCGGTCAGCGATTAAAAGTAAAAAGTAGAGATTAAATAATCATTCTGGATTGTTTATAGGAGTTATAATGGCTAGTCCGAAAGCGAGTCGTCCGAAACGCAAGGAAAAGAAGAACGTACCCGAGGGAATATGTTTTATTCACTCAACCTTCAACAATACCCTTGTTACTTTTGCGGACAGGCAGGGAAATGTGATTTCCTGGTCCAGTGCCGGTTGTTTGGGATTTAAGGGGTCACGGAAAAGCACCCCCTTTGCTGCGCAAAACACAGTTGATGCCGCAGCGAAAAAAGCCCAGGAACATGGCATGCGCAAAGTCGAGGTCCGGGTCAATGGCCCTGGGCCTGGGCGGGAATCTGCTATCCGGGCATTACAGACCAATGGTTTTGATGTGAGCGTTATCCGTGATGTGACCCCCGTTCCGCATAATGGCTGCAAGCCTCCTAAGCGTAGAAGGGTGTAGTAGAGCAGGGCTGGTCGCAGGCGTTTGATAATTAAAGTATGATTGAGTAGATTGAGTGGAGGTCCAAATTGGCCAGATATACAGGCGCAGAATGCCGGCAGTGTCGGCGCGAAAAACTCAAGTTGTTTTTGAAGGGCGACAGATGCTATTCAGACAAGTGCGCCTTTGAGAGGCGTTCCTTTCCGCCAGGACAGCACGGTCAGGCCCGGGTGCGCAAGGTTTCTGACTATTCCATTCAGCTACGTGAAAAACAAAAAGTCCGGCGCATGTATGGCATGCTGGAAGGACAATTTCACAAATATTTTGAGATCGCTGAGCGGATCAAGGGTGTTACTGGTGAAAACCTGTTGATGCTTCTGGAAAGCCGCCTTGACAATGTGATTTACCGCCTTGGTTATGCAAGTTCCAGGAATCAGGGACGGCAGTTGGTGCGGCACGATCATATTCAGGTGAACGGCAGGAAGGTGAACATTCCTTCTTTTCGGGTTTCCGTGAATGACGTCATTACCTTGAAAGAAAAAAGCAAGAAAGTTGCCGCCATTAACGAGAGCCTTGAAGCCGTCGTGCGTCGTGGTGTGCCAAGCTGGTTGGAGCTTGATAAAGAGAACTACAAGGGAACTGTAAAAGCCTTACCGATTCGGCAGGAAATTACTATGCCGATTCAGGAGCAGTTGATTGTAGAGCTTTACTCCAAATAATTAGCCAACCGTGGAGCAATAGGAAACTATGACACTTGAGTCTGATCCGTTTTACAGAAATTGGCATGAGCTTATCATTCCTGAAAGACTGGAAGTAGACCAGGACAGCCATACAAAAAGTTTCGGCAAATTCACCTGTCAGCCATTGGAGCGGGGTTTTGCCACGACTATCGGGAATTCCCTGCGCAGGATTCTTTTGTCCTCCATCCAGGGTGCGGCTATTGTTTCAGTGAAAATTGATGGCGCGCTCCACGAGCTGTCAACTATTCCAGGGGTTAAGGAGGATGTGACCCAGATCATCCTTAATCTTAAAGAAGTGCGCCTGAAGCTGAATACTCCTGGCTCGCAGATCGTTCGGATTGAAAAAAACAAAATTGGCATTGTTACCGCCGGGGATATTACCTCTGGAGGCAAGGTGGAGGTGATGAATCCTGAAAAGGAGATTTGCACCATCACCGGCGAGGGTGTGTTTAAGGCGGAGTTTGAGGTGAAATGGGGAAAAGGCTATGTCACCGCAGAGAAAAATAAGGCTGAGGAGCAGGTGATCGGGGTAATTCCCATCGATGCTATTTTTACTCCTATTGTTAATGTGAAGTCCCTTGTCAGTCAGGCGCGTGTTGGTCAGCAGACCGATTATGACAAACTGATCCTGGAAATCACCACTGATGGTAGCGTGCGGCCTGAAGATGCCTTGGCCTATGCAGCCAAAATAATGAAAGAACAGTTGCAGGTTTTTATCGCCTTTGATGAGGCATCTGTTGAGCCAGCCGTTGATGATACCCGCGTAGATCGTGTATCGCCAGTGAATGAGAATCTCTATCGCAGTGTAGAGGATCTGGAACTTTCAGTCCGCTCAGCGAATTGCTTGCGTAATGCGGATATCCGTCACATTGGCGAGCTGGTGCAGAAGTCCGAGGCTGAGATGCTGAAGACCAAAAACTTTGGCCGTAAATCTCTTAATGAGATCAAGCAGCTGCTGTCTGAGATGGAGCTTTCGCTGGGCATGAAATTAGAAGGCTGGGAGCCTCCTGTCGTGTCAGACAAGGTCTCTGAAGAGCAGTCATAAATCCGGGAAGAGGGCAGTTATGAGACATAGAAAAGCAGGCAAGAGACTTGGCAGAACAACATCCCATCGCCAGGCAATGGTTCGCAATATGGTGACTTCTCTTTTAGAGCATGAGAGAATTATTACCACCACCCCCAAGGCCAAGGAAGTTCGCAAGGTCGCGGATCAGATGATTACTTTGGCTAAGCGTGGTGATCTTCACGCTCGGCGTCAGGCCTTATCCTTTGTTCAGGACAAAAAGGTTGTGGCCAAGCTGTTTGATGTGCTCAGAGATGAGTACATGAGCAGAACCGGTGGTTACACCAGGATTATCAGAACCGGTAAGCGCCTTGGCGATGCGGCTGAAATGGCTATCCTTGAGTTGGTGAATTATAGCGAAGTGAAAGCGGTAAAAGCGGAAAAAGAAGATAATTAGTTTTCCGCCTGTTTTTTGAAAAACCAAAGCTGGCTTGAACAGAACGTTCAAGCCAGCTTTTTTTTTGCAGAAAACCTGACATGGATCGGTTGGTTTTTTTGTTGCTGATTTTGTGATCGTGGTGGCAGGTGGTTCCGGCAAAAAAATATACCATCGTTGGTGTCTGTCGGTTAGTATTATCCTTTTGCAGGGGTTGATCAAAAGGGCATCATGGCATTGATGGTAAACGAAAAAGAGGTTCCCTTTCATGCAGGCATGACCCTTGCTGACTTGGTGAGTGTCCAGGGTGGTGACGTCGACATCTTGCTGGTGAACGGCTACCCTGCCACCGTGCAAACCGCGTTGTTCGATGGTGATCAATGTTGGCTGTGGAGGCGGGGCAAGGTGCCTTCTGCGGACGAGATGCAGCATCTGCTCTATGCCCGGCACAGCCCAGGCGTACAGGCTTGCCTTCAGGGGAAAGTGGTTGGGATCATGGGGCTGGGTGGTCTTGGTTCCGTGGTGGCCATCGCCCTCGCCCGGATGGGCATCGGTTCTCTCCTCCTTGCTGACTATGATGTGGTGGAGCCCACCAACCTCAATCGGCAGCAGTATTTTGTTGACCAGATCGGCCAGAAGAAAACAACGGCGCTCCATGACATTCTGCAACGGGTAAATCCCCACGTTTCCGTGACCACCATTGACCGGCGGTTGGCCGAGGACGATATCGGCGCGGTCTTCAAGGATGTCCATGCCCTAGTGGAGTGTTTCGATGAGCCGGCCATGAAGGCTGCGGGCCTGCGGGCCGCTTTGCATCATCTTCCTGGGGTTTTTTATGTTGGTGCCTCAGGGCTTGCCGGCTATGGCGAAAACAATGCGATTCGGACCAGGCGTCTGTACCCTGGCATATATATTGTTGGTGATGAGGTAAGCGCTGCGGCACCGGGACAGGGGCTCATGGCGGCCCGCGTAGGGATTGCCGCCCACCACCAGGCGAACCAGGTGGTCCGGCTCCTCCTAGGCGCGGAAAATGAGGCTGAGTAGATGAGGATTCTCTGTAACGGCGAAGCGCGCGAGATCGCCTCCGGTATCCGGGTGACGGATTATCTCGACCAGCTTGGCCTGGATGCCCTTTCGGTGGTGGTCGAGTGTGACGGGAAGATTCTCACCCGGGAAGAATATGGGAGCCATGCCTTGCAGGATGGCGCGGTGCTTGAATTGATACGGTTTGTGGGGGGCGGTTGAGATGTTGACCATTGCAGGGAGAAAATTTCGCTCACGGCTCTTTGGCGGTACGGGGAAGTTCTCCTCCCCGGAGGTCATGAAGGAGGCGCTTGCCGCCTCTGGCTGTGAAATGGTCACCGTGGCGTTGCGCCGCATTGATCTCAACAACCCGGCTGATGATATCATGAGCGTGCTGGACCGTGAGCGCTACCTGTTTCTGCCCAACACTTCCGGCGCACGGGATGCAAGCGAGGCGATCCGTCTTGCCCGGTTGGCCAGGGCTTCCGGCGGCGGGGAATGGCTCAAGCTTGAGGTGACTCCCGATCCGCGAACCCTGCTCCCTGACCCCATTGAGACCCTGAAGGCCACCGAAGAATTGGTCAAGGAGGGGTTTAAGGTGCTGCCTTATATGAACGCTGATCCGATCCTGGCTCTGCGCCTCCAGGACGCGGGTGCTGTTGCCGTCATGCCCCTTGGTTCGCCCATCGGCACCAATCAGGGAGTATTGACCCGATTCCAGATCGAGATCATCATTGCCCAGGCCCAGGTGCCGGTTATTGTTGACGCTGGGCTTGGCGCGCCATCGCACGTGGCCGAGGCCATGGAGATGGGTGCTGACGCGGTGCTGGTCAATACAGCCATTGCCGTGGCCGGAGATCCGGTGCGGATGGCCCGAGCCTTTGCCATGGCCGTGGAGGCGGGGCGGATCGCCTATGAATCTGGTCTTGGCGCAGTGAGTAAGGACGCTGCCCCCTCCTCGCCCGAGGATGGGCTTGGCTTCTTGCGTTAGCCTTATGTTTGTTATCCCCGAATTTTCCGCATTGCAGTCTGCGATCAACCGGGCCACCGAGGCAGAGGTTTTGCGGGCTCTGCACTCAGATCGTCCTGGGCTGGTAGGGCTTGCCGCCATGTTGTCGCCTGCGGCGGAGCCGCATCTTGGGGCCATGGCCAAGCGCTCTGCTGCTATTACCAGCCAGCGTTTCGGTCGGACCATGCAGATGTATGCGCCGGTTTATCTCTCGAGTTTCTGTGCCAACCGCTGCGCCTATTGCGGGTTCTCGGCGGACAATACCATTGAAAGACGGGTCTTGACTTTTGCCGAGGCGGAAAGCGAGGCCATGATCCTGCACCAGCGGGGATTCAGCCATCTTCTCCTCGTTTCCGGGGAGGCTCCGGCCAAGGTTGGTGTGGACTATCTTGAAGAGTTGACCCTGCGCCTGCGCGATCGGTTTGCCGCCCTGTCCATCGAGGTGCAGCCCTTGGCCACGGAAGAGTATGCGAGGCTTTTCCGCGCCGGCATTACTGCGGTGGCCGTGTACCAGGAAACCTATGACCGGGACGTGTACAAACAGGTGCATCTGGCCGGGCGCAAGGCTGATTTTGACTATCGCCTGGAAACTCCGGCCAGGGCTGCGGCTGCCGGGGGATCGGTGCTCTGTTGGGCCTTGCGGACTGGCGGGCGGAAGGACTGGCCCTGGGCCAGCATCTTGCCTGGCTGAGGAAAAATTACTGGCGCACCGGGCTTACCGTCTCTTTTCCGCGGATGCGTCCGGCGCAAGGGGAGTTCAAGCCCTTGCAGCCGGTGGGCGAGAGAGATCTCAGCCAGATGATCTTTGCTCTGCGGATTTTTGATCCGGATGTCGGCCTGTATCTCTCGACTAGGGAGGAGGCCCGTTTTCGCGACGGCATGATTGGTCTTGGCCCGACTCGGTACTCGGCAGGCTCTTGCACCGCTCCGGGCGGATACGGCCAGGAAAACGCGGGCGCGGAGCAATTCGAAGTCGGGGATAATCGGAGCCTCGCTGAGGTAAGCATTGCCATCCAACAGAAGGGATTTGATCCGGTTCTTAAGGATTGGGATGCTGTTTTTCAATTGCAGGGAGACAGGCAGCAGGCTGCCTGAACGATAAACAATATGGAATTTAGCCTGCCCCACGAACATGTAGTAGCAATGGGATTTCCGGCTATGACCCCGGTCGCGTCGTTATTGTCAATTGCGCACCTCTTTGGATCATCAAAGAAGCGCTGTGGCATATATTGCTTTGCTTTTCGTCACGGACTTTTTTATATCGGTCAAGCTGTAGATGTTGTGAGGCGGTTCTCTCAACACCGGCGTGTCCATGATGACATTGTTGGCTTTTCCTTTCTTCCTACAGCCAAGCCTGAACTTGATGGCACAGAAAAAGCCCTGATTTTTAGAGCAGAATCCCTTGGACTTAAACTTACAAACGCAGTGCATGTAACCAACATTGTAGGCGATAGTGATTTCGATCTGGTCGTGTCTGCTTCTGAACAGGAGGCTTGGCTGAACAACCCTTCTTGCCTGAATAATACAGGGACGCTCTCCACGAAAATCGTACTTCCTGAAGCCCAGCAACTACGCTTTTCCAAACATTTTGCTCGTCTTGAAAAGCACTCGCTGTCTCAAAGAGCATTGGCGCTATTCAAACAATATGTTTGGGGTTGTGTGCCCGCGCCGAGACGTACCGAGTATTCGTTTTGGTCTGTGAGCTGTATGCCAAGCACGAATCGCAACACTTGGCCACGGTTGCTATGCGTGAATGCCGGAGTTATGGAATTATTTGTCGTTGGCTGGGAAAGGCAAAGCTCTGATGTTCTGTGGTCATTTGTAAACGTTGCTGAAGACGTATTGCTTGAGCATTGGACATCTCTCGATGAACTGGCGGCGGCCTACCCTTTCGTAGAAGTAGTGCACCGGGGGTATAGAGATGCTGGCCAGCATCAAGTTAGTCTTCATACTCACGATGGTGCGTCTATGGAGCAGTTATTGATGGACCAAGGCATCTCCAAAGCTGCCGCTGCGCTTAGTTTGCGTGTGATGAGAAAGCGCGCCACGATTTATGGAAAGTATCATTGCGTTGAA
Organism: Deltaproteobacteria bacterium; assembly: GCA_026388735.1. Taxonomy (GTDB): domain Bacteria; phylum Desulfobacterota; class Desulfobulbia; order Desulfobulbales; family Desulfurivibrionaceae; genus Thiovibrio. Next base: position 45,770 of record JAPLJG010000027.1, on the reverse strand, counting down.
TTGGCGAATCGAGTGCTATCGGTCGATTAATCTCCCATCAATTATTCCACTGGGTCTGCTATAACAGCCCAGCAGACCGATAAATTTAATCATAAGGAAGGAGGGGTGAACCCAATGGCAGATCTGAAAAAAATGTACACCACTATTCTTGGTGACCACTTTCCCATGGAGATGAAAATCACCTTTGGCGATCAGGAACTGGTCTACCGGAAAAAGACCTGGAAGATCGTGGCCGAGGACGGGAGCGTTGATGAGCGCGGCGTCCGCTACGGCGAGAACCCGGACCAAGAGGCGGCCCTCTACGAGCTGACCAACGGTAACCTGGTGCTGGGCGACTGCCGGTTCATCGAGCCGGGTAAGGGGCTGGTCAGCGGGATCAAGGTCGAGGACATGCTCCAGGTGGGCAAGCATCCCGGCAAGATCAACCTCACCGACATCGACAACGGCTTAAACATCATCAAGTATCTCATGGATAGTCCGGCCGCGGTGATCCTCAAGCACAACAATCCCTGCGGCGCAGCCTGCGGCGAGACTCTGGCCCGCGCCTATGACCGGGCCAACCGGGCCGACCGCATCGCCGCCTTCGGCGGGGCGGTGATTCTCAACCGGCCCTGCGACAAGGAAACCGCCGAACTCTTGAGCAAGAACTATCTGGAGGTGGTTTGCGCCCCTGAGTTCGAGGCGGGAAGCCTGGAGATTCTCGCGGCCCGGAAAAATCTGCGGGTGGTGCGGATCAGCCGGATTGACCGGCTCGCCGATTATGAGAAATACCGTTATGTCGATTTCAAAAGTCTGATCGATGGCGGCCTTATTGTCCAACAGTCGGCGGTGAACTCCATCCGTTCCGTAGCCGACCTGAAGCCGGCGGTGAGTATCTCGAAGGGCCAGGAATACAAGGTCGAACGGGAGCCCACCCAGCGGGAGATCGATGACATGATCTTTGGTTGGGCCGTGGAGCATGGGGTGACCTCCAACTCGGTCATCTATGTGAAGGATGGCTGTACGGTTGGCATCGGCACCGGCGAGCAGGACCGGGTCGGGGTGGCTGACATCGCGGTGTACAAGGCCTATACCAAGTATGCCGATATGCTTTGTTTCGATACCTTTGGTCTTCCCTATGCGGATATGGTGCTGGAGATTGAGCAGGGCAAGCGGAACAAGGCGGACCAGGAGAAGATTGACGGACAGACCAAGGCGGACAAGGCCGGGCTGCCCGGTTCGGTGATGATTTCCGACGCCTTTTTCCCGTATCGCGACGGCGCCGATGTCGGCATCCGCCAGGGGGTTTCCGCCATTCTCCAGGCGGGCGGCTCCATGCGGGATTTCGAGACCATCCAGGCCTGTAACGAGGCTAAGCCGCAGGTGGCCATGAAGTTTACGGGCCAAAGATCCTTCAAGCATTAAGAAGGCAGCAAAATATCTAAAAAAAAATCCCGGCCTGAAAAGGCCGGGATTTTTTTTAGCAATCCGCCTCAGCCCGCATGGTTCCGCTTCTCGTCAACGATCCGGCCATCGCTAAAGGTAAAGATCCGGTCAAAGCCTTCCACCATCCGCTGGTCGTGGGTGACCACCATGATGGCGGAGTTGTTCTCCACTGCCAGTTTTTTGAGCAGGGCCATGACGTGTTTGCCGTTTTCCGTGTCCAGAGCGGCGGTGGGTTCGTCGGCCAGGATCACTTTAGGCCGGTTGGCCAAGGCGCGGGCAATGGCGGTGCGCTGTGATTCGCCGCCGGAAAGCAGGGCCGGATAATGGTCGAGGCGGTGGCCAAGGCCGAGGTTTTTTAGGATCTCAATGCTCCGCGCCCGCGCCTCCTTGCTTCCCACCCCGTTGTTCTCCAAAGCGATCATCACGTTTTCCACCGCAGTGAGAAAGGGAATCAGGTTGTGGGACTGGAAGATGAAGCCCAGCTTTTCCCGTCGGACCCGCTTGAGATCGAGCCCTGGCGGCCAGCCACCGTCGGCGATCAGCTCTCCGTCCAGCACCACCCGTCCTCTCGTCGGTTCGGTGACCAGGCCGATGGTGGTTAGGAGCGTGGTTTTGCCGGAGCCCGAGGGGCCGAGGATGGCCACCAGCTCTCCGGGCACCACGTCGAAGGTGGCGTCGGCTAAGGCCACGACCTCGTTGTCGCCGTTGCCGTAAATCTTGGTCAATCTTGCAATCTGCACCGCGTACATCGTCATCCTCCCAAGGCCTCCGCCGGTTCTACCCGCATGGCCTTGCGGATGCCCACCAGGCTTGCGCCGATGCAGATCAGGATCACGATGCCGAAGAGAAGCTGAAGATCGATGGCCACCAGATCCACCCGCCGCGGAAACTTGTCGTGGGTGAGGCCGATCAGGGTGAAGCCGATGGCGTAGGCGATCAAACCCATGAGCAGCGACTGCTGAAGGATCAGGCCGACGATCACCCGGTTTCTGGTGCCGATCAGCTTGAGGGTGGCGATCACCCGCAGCTTGTCAAGGGTCATGGTGTAGATGATGAGCGAGATGATGACCCCGGAGATGACGAGGAGAATGGCCCGGAATAGGCCGAGTTGCATCTTGGCTTTTTTGATCATGCCCTCGGTGAGGATGCGTTCCTGATCCTTGCCGGTCAGGGGCCGAAAATGGTTCCAGCGGTTGATCCGCTCCTGGATCAGGGCAAGGTCAGCGCCTGGGGCGAGCCTTGCCACCACGGTGTTGGCGATGTGGGTTGAGCCGACGATGCCTGCGATCTGCGGGGTGAGCTGGCTGGCCTGGTGTGCGGAAAGAAACGGCAGGCGGCTGAGCTGATCGGCGAGTTTCTCGCGGCTGTTGCGGATGGCGTTGTTGTCATCCTTGAACTGGATCTTTTGGGCGTCGGCCAGGGTCACATAGGCCACCGGGTCGCCGGCCGAGGAAACCATCTTGGCGGTAAGGCCGACCACGGTGTAGTCATCGCCTGCCAGGCGGAGTTGCTCGCCCAGGGCAATCTTCATGGCGCGGTCCACCACGATCTCGTAATGCTTTTGGCCAATAGGCCGTCCGGCAACGATGGCGGGCGGCCCGCCCATGCCCCCCAGTTCGTACCCCACCAGAAAGAAGCGGAAGGGTTTGCCGTTGCGTTCGCTCTGGATGTTTTGAAACGACAGGGCCGAGGCTTGCGCCACGCCGGGCACCGCCCGAATCCGAAACTTGATGTCTTCAGGGATGCGGGAGGTGGCGGCAAAGGGGCCGCTGGTGTCCTGCTGCACCACCCAGAGGTCCGCTGCCGTGGAGTTCAGGATGGCGGTGGCATCGGTGAACAGACCTCGGTAGATGCCGCCCATGCTCATCACTACCCCGAGGAGCAGGCCAAGGCCAAGGCAGGTCTGGATAAAGCGGCTTTTGTTGTGCCGGATGTCGCGCAGGGCCAGGTTCATTTTTGTACCCGGACCTTCTGGCCTTCGGCGAGCTGGGGCATTTTTTCCGGGGCGGTCAGGGCTATTGATTCGTTTCCGGCCAGGCCGCTGGTGATTTCGCTGAATTTGGAGTCTTCAAGCCCCACGCCAACCTCCTGAAAGCGGAGGCGATTGCCTTCCACCACCCAGACCCCGCGCTGTTTTCCTTTTGCTACCAGGGCTCCCTTGGGGATGGAGGGCGCTCCCTGCCGTGCGCCTGCCGCGATCAGTACCTCGGCCTGTTCGCCAAGGCGAAAGTGCGACAAAGGCGGGGTAAAGGCCACATCCACTTCAAGTTCCTCGGTGATCCGGTCGCTTTCCCAGGCAAGGCGGACCACCTGGCCGGGAAATTTCTCGCCCGGTGCGGAACGGAGGGTGATGGTTGCCGACTGCCCGGGCGTTACTCCCTTGAGCTGCGATTCGTCCACATTGGCCTTGACCCACACGGTTTCCGGGTTGGCCATCAGAAAGATCGGCACCCCCGCAGTCACTGTGGCGCCCAGCTCCAAATCGCGCCGGATGATAACGCCATCCTCCGGCGCCACAATGGTGGCATCCGCCAGCCGAGAGCGGCTCGCGACCACCGCCTCCTTGGCCAGCAGATAGGCGGTTTCATACTGTTCCGCCTCCTGCGCCGAAACCAGTTCCTTGGCAGCCAGGGCCTTGAACCGGGTCGCATTTTTTGTCGCCAGCGCCAAGCTGGCCTCGGCCTGCCTATTCTGGGCCTGCAATTCGCTCAAGTCCAGTTTCGCCAGAACCTGTCCCCGTTTGACCGTATCCCCTTGGTCCGCGCCGACCTCGACGATCCGGCCGGTGATCTTGCTGGCGATGTTGACCACCACCTTGGCTTCAACCGTGCCGTTGCCATACACCTGGGCGACCAGATCCCGTTTCTCCACGTGGACAACCGCTATCTTCGGCGAGCCAAAGACAACGAGCCGCAGGAAAAGGGCGGCGGCTATGATTACGCCAAGCAGGATGAAGCGGGTTTTCTTGTGTTTCAGTATTGCCGGAAGTTGCATGGGTGTTCTCCTACTATCCTGCGCTATTCTTTGCCCAGGGCGCGGTCTAGTCTGGCCAAGGCGATTTTTTCATCGTATCCCGCTTGAATCCGGGCGGTCTCCGCGTTCAGGGCCTGGGCTTGAGCGTCAATGGCCTCGACCATGGTGCCCAAGCCTTCTCGGTAGCGTTCCATGGCCAGCCGTTGACTTTCCTGGGCCGCCGCCGTTTCCTTGATGTTTTGTTCAAAGCGTGTGCGGGATTCCTTGATTCCCAGCCAAGCGGATTCCACCTCCTTGCCGATCTGCATCCGCAAGGTCTTTTGCTGGGCTTCCACCCCCTGGATCTGCGCGTCTGCCTCCCGCACCTGATTTTGAGTGGCGAACCCGGAAAAGACCGGCAGGGAGAGATTGACCCCCAGCGCCCAGACCTTGCCCTCGGGCAGCATGCTTTGTGCGGCCTCGCCGTAGCTTGCCGTGCCGGAGAGGCTGGGCAGATAGCCGCTTTTTGCGGACTTGAGAGAGCCTGCGCCCGCATCCCGGAGGGCGGCAAGCCGCTTCATCTCGCTTCTGGTGTTCAGCGCTTCGTCCCGCAGAGCGGCGAGATTTTCCGGCACGGGGCTGGCAGCGGTTTCGGCTTCAAGCAGAGGCCGGTCGTCGAGGCGCATCACGCCCATGGCGTTGGCCAGTTCCAGCCGGGCAAGATCGCGGTTGTTCTCGGCCCGGATTAGCAGGCTTTTCCCGGCAAACAGCGTGGCGTCGGCGCGGGCGGTTTCCACCTTGGCGCGGGTTCCATGCTTGAAAAACTCCGTGGCTTGTCGGGCAAGCACTTCGCGGGCGGCCACGGTCTTTCGGCTGGCTTCCACCTGCTGTTCCGCGGCAAACAGCAGATACCAGGCGGTCTTGAGCCGGAAGGCCACATCCTGGCGGCTGGCGGCGAGCCCTTCGGCCGCGGCGGCCTTGACCCCGCGGGCTGCCGCAGTAGCACCTGCGGTGCGGCCAAAATCATAGATGTTCTGGCGGACCACCACGGCGGTGGAGGAGATTTCGGTTTCCCGGATGGCCCCCAGGGTGGTCAGATAGGTGTCTCCCTTGGTCCAGTCCGCAGCCAGGTTGATCTGCGGCCAGTAATTGGCCATGGCCTGGCCAAGCCGGGCATCCGAGGCGCTCAGGCTTGCGGCGGCCTCTTCGATCTGGGGATGATTTTTTTTCGCGGTTGCCAGGGCCTCGGCCAGGGTAAGTGGTTCCGCAGCCATGGCCGGAGCAGCGTAGAGCAGGGCGAGCAACAGGGCAAGGAGTGTTTTTTTCATACAGAATCCATGGCAAGTGTTTCCGTGGGAAGGGCCACCGGCTGTTTGCGGATGAGCCGCACAAAATTTTCCCACAGTCGGGCAGCTTCTGCTTCCAGACCGAAAGCCCCTTGGGTGATGGACCAGCGCAGGGCAGTGAATTGGATCATGCCAAGCAGGGTGAGTGCTGTTTCCCGTGGGGAGATATCCGGCTGGAATTCTCCGGCACTGATTCCCATCGCAACAAGGTTGCTCAGGGTGCCGATATACCCTGCCATCCTCCCTGCTATGGCGGCGGCGAGTTCCCGGTTTCCGAGATGGACTTCTTCGGAAAACATGAACCTGGGCAGGCCGGGGTGTGCGGCAATCAGGGCGGCGTGGGAATGAAAAATGACGCTGAGCTTTTCCAGGGCCGTTCCTTTTCTCGCCGCAATGCCTGCGGCCTTACCCATCACCGTCTCGCCGATGAAATCGCCCAGCGCTTCGAGAATCTCCTGCTTGCCCTTGAAATGGCGGTAGATATTGGCATCGCTCATCCCGGCTCGTCCGGCGATCTCGGTGATGGTCAGAGCATGCACGCCTTTTTCACCGATAACCTGGAGCGCGGCCTGGACAATTTCTTCCCTGCGGATGTGGGTGCTTTTTTTCGGGGGCACAGCAGCTCCTTTATGTGAATACGCATTCACATTATCAGAAGGCCCGGAGCACTGTCAAATAGTTTTTCGGAGCGCGGCAGGCTGGAGTCGCTTGTTCGCCGTATTGCACATTTTTGCCAATTCGGCCGCCCATTCTTGCTTTGAACCCACCCTCAGGTGTGCCGGACCCGGAATGGTATAGACCAAGGGATATCCCCTCCTTACCCGACATGCAACACCACGGAAAAGCAATTGAAGAATGCCCAAACCAGATCGCCCTCATGAAGATTAAGGCGGCGGTCGCTTGCCTCGGTAATGATTGAACAGAGCTCGGTCCCGTCCGCTAGGCGCACCACGTACTCGGTGTTGATCCTGCCTTTGGTCTTGCGGGCGATTATGCCCTTGCACCGGTTTTCGGCGCTACAGGCCGGCTTTTCCTCCCCTTTTTGCAAAATGACCCACGGCGCCTTGACCTCGGCGGTCGCTGGCATCCCTTCCCGCAAGCCGAGTACTTGCAGACTGTCATTGGTGATCACCGTGGTGATGGCGTGGCCAGCGAAAGTGATCAACTTCACAAGGCTCTGGATGTCACCCCGCCGGATCGTCTCGATTTTGCCGAAGAAGGCGTTGCGTGCGCTGGTCTTGCGCGTTGATTCCCTTTCCATGAAGAACCGTGTCATCTCCCGAACTCCCTCTTCGGAAAAGGAAACGTGTGCCGAAGTCAGATTGGGCGTCGAATGGCCCAGGAGCCTTTGTACTGCTGGCAGCGGCAGGTTGCCCTGCATCAGCTCCACGGCGCGGGCCCTGCGAATCATCTCCGGTCCTGCCAATCGCTTGTCAAACCCGCATTCCCGAGCGCGCTCGTAGAATTTGCGGCGCACAAAGGCCGGATCAATCTCAAACAGTTTCTGCAAGGAATCCCTGAACTCTGGATCGCTGAGCGCCGATTGAATTTCCTGGCAGAGGGTGGTCGAAATCTGCACCTCCCTCTGCCCCGGTTCTTGGCCTGGGTCGGTGCTCCGGAAAAAAACCGTTTGCTGGTCGCAATCGAGGTCGACAAACGGATCAAGGGCCAGAACCTCGTTTAACTTACCCCCCGTGTAACGGATCAACAGGAAGATAAGCACAATGCGGCGGCGGGACTGGCGCACATCGTTGCGGGTCGAGCCCTCGGCCCATTCACGGAAGGATTGTTCCAGCCGCTGGAGCTGATCGCTATCCAGGCATTGGCTGCTGTCAGGAGCCGAAATGATCCGCCCGTGGTTCATTATTGTTGCCGTCGACCGGGATGGAGCCGATGATTTTTTTTCAGGGGATTCATGGAAGACCTTGACAATGTGTTGAGAAATTTACTACGTTGACACGTAAGTTATTCTTTTCGTGTCACTCATGTCAAGCGCAATTTTTCATGGAGGCCCTGATGCTGTTTGCAACCGCCGGAATCGAAGTCGCTCCCTGGATACCACCTCTGGTCGCCTTCGCGATCTCTTTTTTCACCTCCATGTGTGGCGTGTCTGGCGCCTTTCTGCTTTTGCCGTTCCAGATGTCCTTTCTCGGTTATACCAACCCCTCGGTCAGCGCTACCAACCAAGTGTTCAACATAGTGGCCATCCCCAGTGGGGTGTATCGCTATTGGCGCGAGGGGCGGATGGTGTGGCCCCTTACCTGGATCGTAGTCTTCGGCACGTTACCCGGTGTTTTTATCGGGGCCATCGTGCGGGTGGCCTATCTGCCGAACCCAAAGCATTTCAAACTTTTTGTCGCTGCGGTCCTCCTGTATATCGGTCTTAGAATGGTGCGTGACTTACTGAAAAAAAACACCAGCAATGACAGCAAAACCAACAGCGAAAAGCGGTTTCAGGAGATGATGAGAAATTCCGGTTCAAAGAGTGTCGGAACCGGAATTTCCAGAGGAGAACATTTGCGGCCGGTAACGGTTACGCATTTCAACTTGAGGCGACTGGGCTTCACGTTCCATGGTGAATCTTTTGACGTTTCATTCTGGGGCATTTTCCTTTTGAGCTTCATTGTCGGCATTGTGGGAGGGGTCTATGGTATCGGCGGCGGTTCCATTATCGCCCCTTTTTTTGTCACCTTCTTCGGGCTGTCGGTCTACATCGTAGCCGGAGCGGCCCTGATGGGGACCTTCGTCACTTCGGTTGCCGGCGTTGCCTTTTATCAAGCCATTGCCCCGTTTTATCCACACCTTTCAGTGGCTCCGGATTGGTTACTGGGAATCCTCTTTGGTTTAGGGGGAATGGTGGGTATGTATCTCGGGGCGCGTTGTCAGAAATTTGTTCCGGCCAGGGCCATCAAGTGGATGTTGGCAGGGATTATGGTCCTCACGGCGACCAAATACATTCTTGATTTTTTGGGGTATTAACGAAAAAGAAAGCACCAGTCCATTGCGAAATTTTCATCTGGGGATGGGACTATGTGCACCAAAAAAGATATTGGCGATATTCTCAAGCAAATCGAGGATAGCCAAGACACCAAACATAAGCGCCGACTCCTTGAAGAGGCCAATCTATGCAAGAAATGCCCCGAGAGTCTACAGTGCCATGGATCAGATTGCCGTTGTCGCCAGCATTTCGGGGCTGAACTTCAAAACTATTCATATTTTATAATGCATCCGAAAAAATAGTTTATTTTTGCTGCTTCTTTAGGGCAAGAGCATGTGTTTTGAAGTGAAAACTTACATGCACAAAGCCGCCAACATTTCCGTCCCCAATCCGCCGATGGCAGCGATCGCCATCGGTCGGAGCATGTCGCCACCTTCCTCCAGATTTAGCGTCAGGGCAGAAAGCCTCATGGTCGGCACCGTTTCTGGCGAATCATTTTGTCCAGACCGAAAGCGCATGGGATTTTTAAAAAAGAAACATGGCCACCGTGGCGCCTGCGAGAACCACCCAAAGGAGATCAATTTTCTTGAACAAGGCAGCGAAGGCGGTGGCGGCAAGGAGCAAGTGGGACCAGTCCCAATGAACATGCAGGGATAGACGGATGGTAACTGTGCAGAGCAGGCCGACAAAGGAGCAAAGAACGCCGTCAATGGCCCGGTTGAATCGGGGCGATGCGTGTAGCCGGGTAAAGTAGGGGGCGGTTCCAATCAGCAGCAGCAGAGAGGGAAGGAACATGGCCACTGTGGCGATGAACGCGCCGGTAAGGCCATGGAGCAGGTAGCCGACAAAGGTTGCCGTGATCACGATGGGGCCTGGGGTGAGCTGGCCCAGGGCGATGCCGTCCAGAAAGGTCGAGGCATCCAGCCAGGCGCGGGTCTCAACGATTTCATGGAACAGGAGGGGCACCGAGGCAAAACCGCCGCCAAAGGCCATGAGGTCGATCCTGGCCAGGAGCAGGGCCAGTTGCGCGAGGTCGTAGCGAAAGAAAGCAAGCAGGGCAAAGCCCGTAGCGGTGGCCCCCAGCAGGAAGAGAAGCGGCAGGGTGGTGGAGGGCATGTGGGTCCGAGACTCAACCTGCTGTATGGCTGGTTGCCCGCTATTCAGCAGCAGGCTTAGCAGTGCAGCAAGGCTCAGGATAAGGACCGGATGCACCGCAAGTTCAAACAATCCCGCCGCTACAAGAGCCACGACGCCATGTTGCCAGTTGGTAAGGGAATTTCGACCAAAGGAGATGGCGGCGTTGGCGACAATGGCGACAATAATGGCTTGCAGGCCGCTGAAAACCGCAACCACGGCGGGCATTTCATGCATCCGGGCGTAGAGCGCCGAAAGCGCCGTCATGAGAAGGAAGGCTGGCAGGCCGAAGCCGAGGTAGCCTGTGATGGCCCCCCGCACTCCCCGAGTTCGGAGGCCGACATAGGCCGCGACCTGCATGGCGGTTGCACCGGGAATCGCTTGGCAGAGGGCCACGCCATCCCGAAAAATTTCCTTGTCGAGCCAGCGTTCCCGCTCAACCGCCAGTTCGCGAATGTGGGCAATCATGGCTGGGCCGCCGAAGGCGGTTGTCCCCAGCCGCAGGAAAGAGGAGAACAACCGGCCCAGTGATGGGGTGCGTAGGGCCGGTTGTTCTTTGATCTCGTGCATGGAACAGAATCCTTTTGGGTGGGTGGATATAGCGTATCGGAGTCTAGCATGTTTCGCTGCACGCAACAACAACCCGAATTGATGTGCCCGCTTTTGGAGTGGAAGATCATCTGTTGAAGCTACAACGGTTTGAAATCAAAAAGAATGGATGGTATTGAAACAAGAATTGATGGCAGTTTTCAAATCAGAACGGATGACGAATTTTATTAGAATATGCACTTCGATTGCTTGTCAGGCTTGACGAGTAATCCCCTGAGGAGCTAGGTTGAAGGACTATACACATCAAAAAAAGGTGGAGGCAAGGCCGTATGGAACAGACTGAAGGTATTTTGCCCGGTGGCCAGCAAAGTTGTTGAGGCCCGAAGATTCCTCCTCGGGCAGGAGTGGCCATAGCAGAGCAAGCCTTTGTGATCGGAAAGATTGAGACTCCGGTGGGCCCGGTGCCGCAGGTTGCCACCGTGCTTGCCGGGCGGGATCGCTGGGGAGCGCTTCGGGTTCGCCTGGGCCTTGGGCGGATGCAATATACCGTTGAACCTGGCCTGTATGCCGTTGGCACCCCCCAGGAGGATTCGCCCATCCTGGTCACGGCCAATTACAAGTTGAGTTTCGACCATCTGCGTGCAGCCCTGACCGGGCAGGACGCCTGGGTTCTGGTCCTTGACACCAACGGGATCAATGTCTGGTGCGCGGCTGGCAAAGGAACCTTTGGCACTGCCGCGCTCTGTGCCCAGGTGGGTGCGAGCCGACTTGTTCAACTGGTCCGGCATCGCAGGCTTGTTGTGCCCCAACTCGGCGCGTCGGGTATCGCGGCGCATGCGGTGAAGCAACAGAGCGGGTTTGCCGTGGTGTATGGACCGGTGCTGGCCCGACATCTTCCAGAGTTTTTGGTTTGTGGGATGCAGGCCACCCCGGCAATGCGGCGCAAGACCTTTTCCCTGCCGGAACGGGCGGTGTTGGTTCCGGTGGAACTCGTCATCGCCTGCAAATGGGCGCTGCCCCTGTCCGCCGTGCTGTGTGGGGCGAGCGGCCTGTTTGGCCCGGCCTCATTCTGGGAAAATGTGCGGGCGCATGGCGGTGGCTGGACAATGGCCGGCCTGTGGAGCGGCGTCGTTGCCGGGACGGTGTTGACCCCCCTGTTGCTGCCGGTGCTGCCTGGCCGCGCCTTTTCCCTGAAGGGGGGGGCGGCTGGACTTATGGCCGCCCTGGCATTTATCGCGGTCTTTTTCTCCCGGTCAGGAACCTCGGACAACGGTCTCGCCGGTTTGGCTTGGCTGCTGCTCATTCCGGCCATTGCCTCTTTTCTCGGCCTGGAATTCACCGGGGCCTCTACCTACACCTCGCTTTCCGGGGTAAAGAAGGAAATGCGTCTTGCCGTGCCGCTTCAAGTTGTCGCGGCATTATGCGGGCTGCTGTTGCTGGTCTGGGCAAGGAGGCTGCAATGAAGGAAATGGGAAGGCGGTTATATCTCAAAGGGGTTGCCACCCTGCGACTTGATCAGGATGCCTGTATCGGCTGCGGCATGTGTCTGGAGGTTTGTCCGCAGGAGGTTTTTGTCATGGGGCCGGGTAAGAAGGTGCGGATCAGCGAGCCGGACGCCTGCATGGAGTGCGGGGCCTGCATGATGAATTGCCCGGTTGAGGCTATTTGGGTGCAAAGCGGAGTGGGCTGCGCCCAGGCGGTATTCAATACCATGCTGGGCCGCAGCAGCGAAGCCTGTTGTTCGCTTAAGGACAAACCGGACGGCGGTTCCTGCTGCTGAGCTGCCTGGCAAACAAGCTTCGCTTTAGCTATTTCATCCGTGCGGGCTGAACCAGGGGTGCGCCCTGCGGCGTGACTTGGGGAGTAGCCTGAGCCGGGGCCTGCGGTTGCGGCGGGTGAACCTGGGTCGGGGGCTGTGGTTGCGTTTGGGCAGGAGACGTGCCTGTTTTATCGGGGTAGAGGCGCAGGCTTATTCTCCGGTTGCGGGGGTCAAAAGGGTTTTCCTTGATGATCGGTTGCGTGGCGGCATAGCCCGAGACCCGGAGGAGGCGGTTGGAGGGGATGCCGTTTTTTTCCACCTCAAGCCGCGCGGCTGAGGCCCTGGAGGTGGAGAGTTCCCAGTTGCCGAATTCTTTTTTAGCGTAGGTCACCGCATCGGTATGGCCTTCGATTTCAATGCGGTTTGAGGTGTTCTTGATGTTGTCGCAGAGCACCTTCAGGATTTTCTGGCCGCTTTCGGTGAGGGTCGTACTGCCCAGAGGGAACATGGGGTTTCCCTCTTTGTCCATGATGTCCACCTTGACTCCGCCCTCGACCACCTCAATATGCACCTGATCTTTGAGATCGGTAAGCCGTTGCTCGATTTCCTTTTGCAGTTGGTCTTTGAGTCGTTCCAGGCCTGCGGCGGTTCCTTCGCCTTCCGTTGTTGACCCGGCGGCTGCCGGGGCTTGGGTGACGGTGATCTGGGCCTCGGTCTGGGCTTGCTCCGTGGCGATCATCTCTGCGCTTCCGCCTGCGCCGCCCTCGGCAAAGATGCTGTACTCCTGGAAATAATGGGCAAGCTGCTCCTTCTGCGGCTTGGTGGTCATGTTGACCAGCCACATGAGAAGGAAAAAAGCCATCATTCCGGTCATGAAGTCGGCAAAGGCCACCTTCCAACTGCCGCCGTGAGCGCCGCCACCCTGGACCTTCTTGACCTTCTTTATGATTATGCTTTTGTCTTCCATTTCTTGATGGCCTCCTCGGTCTCGGCAAAGGAGGGACGGTCGTCTCCTGGGATGGCGCGGCGACCTGCCTCAACGGCGAACTGCACCATGAAACTGGTGGAATAGGCGGCCAACAGGGAGGTTTTGATCACCCGCAAATAGGTTTCGCGCTCAAGGGCATGGTGTTCCAGTTTGGTTCCCATGGGCCCGACAAAGCCATAACAGGCAAGTACGCCAAAAAAGGTGCCGACCAGGGCTGCGCCGATATGGTGGCCCAAAACCTCGGCTGATTCGTTGATGTATCCCATGGTGATAACAATGCCGAGAACCGCCGCAACAATGCCCAGGCCGGGCAGGGCATCGCCTATTTTGGTGATGCTGTGGGCGGGCAGCATCCTTTCATGCTGATTGGCCTCCAAGTCGATCTCCATGAGGTTGTCCAATTCGTAGGCTGGGTAATTGGCGCTGAGCATGGTGCGGACCGTGTCGCAGATGAATTCGGCTGCTTCGCGGTCTTTCATGATGTTGGGGTATTTTTGGAACAGGGGGCTGGCCTCATGGTTCTCGATGTCGGACTCGATGGCGACCAACCCTTCTTTCTTGATCTTGAAGAAGACGGCATTCATGAGTAGCAGCAGTTCCAGATAATGGGCCTTGCTCATATGGGAGTCGGCAAAGATGCCTCCGAGATGTCCGACAATGACCTTCAACGATTTGGTCGGCGAGGAAATAATCAGGCTGCCGATGGCTGCGCCAAAGATGATGATTACCTCGGCAGGCTGGAACAGAACAGAGAAGTTGCCTTTTCCCATGGCGTAGCCGCCGATGACCGACCCTAAAACAACTACTATGCCGATGATTGTGATCATGTTGGTATTTGGTCCCTATGAAATGTCTATGGCTTTATTTTTTTTACGGCTGGCGCGGGGTTTTTCCCCTTGAAACCGGACCGGAAAGGTCAGGACTCCAGCAAGCGTTGACTGATGCGTTGTTCTTTTTGTTTCTTGAGCGCATAGGTGGCAATGGCGTCTTCGATGGCCGCAGTTGTTGCGGTAAACTGGATAGCCACCAGGCAGCCGTCCCCCTCAGGGAGGGGGGTTGCCCGGGCAACCGAACCGCCGACCACGACCCAGCAGGGCTGATCCGTGGTCAGGAGCATGTGGATTTCAACGAGATCTCCAACCGCAAGCGTTTCATGGGAGGTAAGCTTGATTCCGCTGGCGCTCAGGCTTACCTCTTTAACCCTTGTTGCACCCTGCTGCCGGGCAATACGATGAAAATCAAGAAGGCTGTCCAGCTTGGTGTTGATCTGGAGGAGCAACTGGGTCATTGAGGGCTGGGAGTCATTCTCTTTGTTCTGGCGTGCTAGCTTGTAGAAGTCCATGAGGAAACCCAGCTTGGCCTCGGCCTCGAGAATCATCAGGGTAAAGGATGGGTCGATTTCATGGGAAAGTAACTTCATGCCTGCTCCGAGTCTTCCCGAATCGGAAAGCGCCACCGGAATCATCCTGGCCACGGGCAGGACGCCGTTTGCGACTTTGCGTACCGATATTGCCAGCAGATCGTCGATTCGGAAATTTTCCCGGCGATTCTGGTCGCTGGTGTTTGCAGGGTTGTCAGTTGGCATGCGTGTAAATCCCTTATGAAATACTAAGCATCATACCCGGTTGCGGGAGATTTGGAATTATTTTTTGCGCGGGGAATGCCGCTATTTTGCCTGAGAGCCTGAGCGTCATGGCAAAGCGGAAAGGCTAATGCACCGAGCAGGAGATGCAGGGATCGTAGGCCCGCACCAGCATCTCGGCCAATAGCTCGATCTCCCGGTCTTTTTTCCCGTTTTTGGCGTACTGGTTGGCCAGAGCCTCGATGTCGTGCAGGATGTTGGCGTGGTTCTGGCTGGTGGGGATGACGCAATCAGCCTTGATAACCTTGCCGTCTTTGTCGAATTTATAATAATGATACAGGATGCCCCGGGGCACCTCCACTGCGCCGACCCCTTCGCCTTGTTTCGCCTTTACCGGCTGGCGCGCCTCCTGCCAGGGGCTGCCCAGCAGGATGTCGATGAGCTGCACGGAATCGAGCACCACCTGGACGCATTCCACCAACTGGGCCACATTGCTCATGTACGGGTTGTGATTCACCGGCATAAGGCCCAGAAATTTGGAGATTTCCCGTGCGGTGGGGTGGAGCATGGTGAAATTGTTGTTTAGTCTGGCCAGGGCGCCCACGGCAAAGGAGGGGCGGGATAATTTGCTCAACTTGGAGGTAAAGCCTTTCTTGCAGTATTCATTGGTCATGGCCCGGTATTGGTGCTCTTTTTTCACGACCCCATCCGTTGAAACAAGCCCGCCGCCGATAAAGGGATAGTTGATTTCGCCCTTGAGGGAGACGAATTCCGTTTCCCGGCTGAAGTCGGGGATGGCAAAGGTTTTAAACAGTTCCGCCGAGGCCAGGAGATCAGGAATCGAGGCCATCAGCCGCTGGCGGATTTTTTCCAGCTCGCCTTTTTCCGGGAGCATGGTGAAGCCCCCCACCACGGTTCGGGTCGGGTGCAGGCGTCTGCCGCCGATGATGTCGCAGGCATCGTTGGCCAGCAGCTTGAGGCGCAAGGCTCGCTGCACCACCTCCGGGTGGGTTTTGGCCAGGGGCAGCACGCTGCCCACGCCCAGGAAATCCGGGGCGGCCAGGAAGTACAGGTGCAGGATATGGCTTTGCAGGGTTTCCATGTGTTTGAGCAGCAGCCGGAGGTCTGCGGTCTGGGTCGAGGGGGTGATGCCAAAGGCGTTTTCCACGGCCCGGATGCTGGCCAGGGTATGGCCGATGGAACAGATGCCGCAGATTCGCCCGCAGATATAGGGCGCATTCTCCCAGTGCTTGCCCACCAGCATGGCCTCAAAAAAACGCGGGGTCTCGATGACCTCCCATTGCGCCTTTTTGACCACCCCGTTCTTGATGCTGATGTTGATGTTGCCGTGGCCTTCCACCCTGGTCAGGTGGTGGACATCGACTTCGCAGGAGAGCTTCATGATTTTTTCCTCCTGGCCGGGGTCTTTTTGTTTGGGGAGCGGACTGCGTCAGCGAAAGAGGCAAAGCCGCCAAAACATTCCAGGCGGTCGAGGATGGTCTCGCTGCTAAAGCCGTAGGTATGCATGATCTCTTCCAATTGTTTGAAGTTGGCCCCTTCCGCCGGACCACGGCAACCCCAGCAGCCCCTGCGGTTACTGGTGCACCAGGAATCGCAGCCGGCCCGGGTGATTGGGCCGAGGCAGGGCTCGCCGAGTTCGAACAGGCAGATGTTCTCATTGGCCTTGCACTCCATGCACACCGGGTATTCCGGGTGGTGCACCGCCTTGCCCACCACAAGATCGGTGACGATTCTCTCGACCTCTTCCTTTTTGATGGGGCAGCCGAAGATCTCGAGGTCCACCTGAACAAAATCCTTGAGAGGATGTACCTCCATGGTCTCAATGGGGAAGTCGCCGTACACCTCTTTCTTGACCCAGTCCAGATCGCGGAAGCGGTTTTTCAGTTGGTTGACCCCGCCAAAGCAGGCGCAGGAGCCAAGGGCGACCAGGATCTTGGCGTTCTTGCGGATCGCGGTGAGGCGGGCGATTTCATCCTTGCGGGTGACGCTGCCCTCGACAAAGGCGATGTCGTAGGTGTCGGCGCGTTCGCTCATGCCTTCGCGAAAGTTGACGATCTCCACCAGGTTGAGAAAATCGAGCAGGGTGGCCTCGTTGTTCAAAAGCTGTAGCTGGCAGCCTTCGCAGGAGCTGAGCTCGAAGAACCCGACCTTTGGCCGGGCAAGGGGGACGCCAAGGTAGGAGAGTTGTGGGCTCATCTCAGATCGCCTCCTTGAGGTTCATCACTGACCAGTAGTCAAAGACCGGGCCGTCCAGACAGGTGTAGGTCGAGCCGATGTTGCAACGGCAGCATTTGCCTCGGCCGCAGTGCATGCGGCGTTCCAGGGAAACGAACATCTTCTGCATGGGCAGTCCAGCCTCGGTCAGCATCTTGCACACGAAATGGAACATCACCGGCGGGCCGCAGACGATGGCGTAGGTGTTCTCGCGCAGGCTTGCTGTCTGGGCGATGCGTTCCTGCAAAAGTTCGGTGATCAGACCGGTGCGGCCCTCCCAGTTTTTGTCCGCCCGGTCCACCGTGATGCCGAGGTTGATGTCGAAGCGTTTCCATTCCTCGTATTGGTAGGTGAAGAGCAGCTCCGCCGGGGTCTTGGCGCCGTACATGATGTCCACCCGCCCGTATCGGCTCCGGTTTTCCAGCACGGCCAGCAGGGGTGAGCGCAGGGGCACGATGCCCAGGCCCCCGCCGATGAGCAGGATGTCCTGCCCCTGCATCTTTTCCAGAGGGAAAGAGGTGCCGAACGGGCCGCTTATCCCTATCCTGGTGCCCCGCTCCACCCGGTCCAGGAAATTGGTGAAATTGCCCACCGCCCGGATGCACAGCTCAAGATCGCCGTGCCGCACCGGGGAAGAGGAGATGGAAAAGGGCGCTTCGCCGATTCCCGGCAGCTCCAGCATCACGAATTGGCCGGGCTTAAAGGAGAAGCGGTTTCGCTGGTCGGGGTCGATGATCTGGATCTGGTAGAGTTTTTCCGTGGCGGTGAGCGGGTAGATGCTGGTGATCTCGGCCGGCAGGGTGTACTCGAAACTGTCCGGGTCTTGCTTGCGGTGCGAGCCTGCGGTCTGACCGAGGATGTCGAGAAAAGCGAGTTTGTTCTGCATGGCTTACTCCTTGCCCCGGACGCTGGCGATGACTGCCGGGGGGGTGATGTCGGCAAGACAGGCTGCCCCGCAGCGACCGCAGCCAACACAGAGGGACTCTTCAAAGGCCTCCACGAAGCCGCGATGTTTGTGGTAGTACCTGTATTTTAGGCGGCTGGCGCTTGTGGGCCGGAAGTTGTGCCCGCCAGCCACCTTGGCAAAGTCGATGAGGTTGCAGGAGTGCAGAGATTTGGTTTTGTTGGCGTGTTGCAGGTCGAGATCGACATGCTCTTCAACGCCATAGCAGTAACAGGTGGGGCAGACGTTGGCGCAGGTGCCGCAGGAAAGGCATTTTTCGCCCCAGGCATCCCAAGCAGTTGATTCAAATTCAAGGTCGAGGATCTTGGTGAGATCCGAGGTATCCACCGTGGCGGTGTAGCGTGTGCTTTTCTCTTTGGTGGTGTGTTTGTAGAGGGCAAGTTCTTTGGCGCTCGGGTCCGTGCATTTGATTTGGCTCAGCAGGTCAAAGGCTGTGGCAGAAAGAATCTCCGCAAAATATTTGCCCCCCAGATCGGTGAGAAACAGGTCAAAGCCGTGGATGGCGGAGTCTGTGCCCATGGAGCGGCAGAAACATTGGGGCTCGGGGTTGCAGTCGATCCCGATGATGAAGAGATTTTTCCGTTTGCCCATGTAGTATGGGTTTGGGTAGGTGCTTTGCGCCAAAACCAGATCCAGCTTGTTCAGAGCATTGATGTCGCAGGCGTGCATGCCGAAGAAGACCAGGGGCCGGTAGACATTGATGTCGACATGCTTTTCCCAACCCTCACGGGTTATGGCAAACGTGGACAAGGTTTCCTGGTAGGGCAGGACAAAACGTTTGGGCGAATGCACCGTTTGGGTGTAGTCAAGGGCAAGTTCATCAAAATCGTAGACCACATCGAAATCATACAGGGGCTTGCCGTTGCGGTCGTTGCCTTTGGCCACGGGGCCGACAATGACGTTGACGGCCAGCAGCTCATACAGTCGGGCGAGCTCCTGTTTTTTGAAGACCTTGAAGATCATGACAGCCCTCCTCGGCAGAGAGTGGGGAATGGCACGCTTTTCGTTATGAAAAACAGCCCATGTTTATGGGATATAACGATTGGCCTTTGGCTGTCAAGAAATTGTGTCGAGGGATTTTATCGCGCCACCACAAAAGCGCCTGCGAAGCCGGAACTGGTCATGGTCTGCTCCATTTTCTTGGCTGCGGTCAGGGTTGATCCTGCCTTTACCTGGACGCGGTAGAAAACTTGATCGCCTCGCTCATAGCGGACGGTCTCTGTTTCTCTGCCCCCCTTGATCATTTTGTCCGTCAGCCGGTCTGCATTCTCCTTAACGGTGAAGGAGCCGATCTGGACATAAAAATCACCCTTTTGGAAATCCTCGTGGGGCAGGAAACGGGCTGTGGTCTTGTTGTCGGCGAGTTGCACGGTTTCCGCCTCGCCTAGGGCGGTAATCCGGACCTTGCCGGTGCCTTCCTTCATGATTTCCAGATCCCTGGCCACATTGTAGGAGAGATCGATGATTCGGGTACCCACGAAGGGGCCGCGGTCATTGATCCGCACCGTGGTGGACTTGCCGTTGCCGAGGTTTTCTACCAAGAGCCGGGTGTTCATGGGCAGGGTTTTGTGGGCTGCGGTCCAGTCGTACATGTTGTAGATTTCGCCGTTGGAGGTCTTGCGGCCATGGAATGGATTGCCATACCAGGAGGCAGTGCCGGTTTCGACGTACCCTTCGGCCGAGGGCAGCGGATAGTAGGTCTTGCCCTCAATCTGGTAGGGCTTTTGCGTGGCGGGGATGCGGCCCGTTTTGGTGGCTGCAGGCTTGGCTGGTGGAGCAGTCTGTGGCGGCGGGGTGCTGGTGAGCACTGTTGCGCAGCCGGAAAAGGTGGTGGCGCAGAGGAGCAGGAGGGCCGGGAGGAAAACTTTTCGGGTATGTTTGGCGAAGCTCATGGTTTTGTCTCGGTAGGGAGGTTGGGCTTGAGCCGTTCGTTGAAAAACGCTCCGGCCTTGCCAGCGGTGTGTGGGGTATAGGGGAGATAGCGCTGCTGCTTAGGCTTCACCCCCACATTGTCGAAAATAACCTTTTTGCCCGTGTCAGTCATGGACAGGTGCAGGTCCAGGATGGGCCGGAAGATCTGGAGCCTGCCGTCCGGCCCAATGCCGATCAAGGGGCTTTCCCAGCGGCGCAACTCGTAGCCCTTGAGCCATAGGCTTGGGCTTGGCGCTCCGGTGATTTTGTCCCGTAGGGAAGGTCCTTGGGGGGTGGGGTTGTCCAGCTGTTCCTCCACCTCGCGGCTGCCTTGCACACTGAGTCTGGCCCAGGCGGGATGGTCCGGAGTATCGGTGCGGAGCAGGTGGGTGCCCTGGTCGTTGAAGCTCCACTGGCTGTGGCACACGGTGCAATGGGCTTTTTTCTCGTAAAGTTTGTGGGCCGGGTGGACGAGCTGGGGCACCACCAATTTCTTGCTGGTGAGCCGGGTGAAGAGCACCAGCCGGTCCGCCTCAACCTGGAGGTTGCTGAGGGGTAGTGGCAATCCTTTGCGCCAATCGTGGCAGGCAAGACAGGTGATGGCCGGGGTTGTGCCCTTGGCTGCGCCGTGTCCGCCCATGAGTTCTGCCCCGCTGTGGCAATCGATGCAGGCCAACCCTTTCTGCTGGTGGATGTCCGGGGTCAGCTGGTGGAACTCGACCCCATAGGGCCGGGTTTCGCTGCCATCGGTGCGGTAGGGGGTGCGGTACTCCTGGTTGAAGTCGTGCTCAAAGCGGCCATAATAGTCGGCCCCAACGAAGTTGCCGTAATGGCAGTGCAGGCACTGGCTGTCCGCCGGGGATTTACTGAAGGCATGGTTGGTCATTTTGCCGTTGGTGTACGCGAGATGACAGGCGGCGCAGCCCGTGCCGCGCGTTGTTTCAGGGTAGCCGTCGCCGGAGCCGTACACATGGCAGCGCAGGCAGCGGCGGCGCAGCAGGTCGTCGGCAAGGTCGAGGGGAGAGGCGATTGTCTCGTGAGGGCGGCCTGGGCTACTTGCTTGGCGTGGCATGTGCCGCAGGCCTTCTGCATCTGGTCGGGGTGCGCTGGCTGGCTGATGAGCTCGGCGTGGGCCTGCTCCTGTGTTGTACCCTCCGGGCTTCCCCTGTGGCAGTCGGTGCAGGCGAGATTGTGGTTGGGGTCGAGCCGGACTTCCGCGTGACAGCCTAAGCAAGCGGGTTGGCGGGCCGGAGTTTCCTGAGCAGCTGCCCTATCTGGAGTCTTGCCCTGCTTGCACCCGGAAAAGGCCAGGGCAAGCAGGCAGAGAAGCAGCAGGGTGGCGCGGTTTTTTATATTGAGGCGAAACGGCATGGCGGAGCGTGTATCCTCGAGCTTGATGAATGTTTCCGCCATACTACCTTATTTGCGGCAAAGGCAACAAGCCGCAATTGCGCAAAAAAAGAAGACCTTGGTCTTGTGACAGTGATGAGTGTTGGGAAAATATCCAAACGTTAAACCAAACACAGGTGTAGCCGAAAGACTTTGACAATCGGAGTGGATTTCTTTACATCTTTCACAGTGCTTCTTTGGGTTAGGTGCGCGTGTTCGACGTGCGGCAGTATAATGATCATGTATGCCGGGGAAGGGAGGATCGTTGATGGAACAAGGTGATGAAGAAATAGGGGCGGAGTCCGGTTTTTGTGATGAGAAAAATCAAAAATATCGGGCTCCGTCCCCGTGTGTTCTTGGGGTTTTTTTCTGTAGTTTTGTGGTGCCATCCCTTTTGGTTGTTATGTCCGGGCTGACAATGTCCCGTGATATATCCCCAACGGAGAGGCAACCTTTGGCAGGAATGAAAATTCCTGATGAGATTCATTATCACGGTCCTGGCTGGCGGCCTGGCTCTATCGGTGATGTTGTAAGTGGGTGGGTCTGCTTGGGAGGGACACGCTCTGGAGAATTCGTTGTTGATCCATGTTATCGCCGTGATGGGTCCGCAGCTCTTGTGACAATGCGCCATGTGTCGTCGGCTTCTCCTGCTTATTCAATAGTTGTAGATGTGCTCGCTATCAAGTCGAAATCGTTGCGTTTTCCCTCAGACGTAAGGAGGCGACTTCAATGGGACGATAAGAAGATACAGGCGAATCTCCTACGGTCAGTTGCTTTTTCGGATTGCGATAAAAAAAAGTCACTTGATGCGAACCCCATCATTTTTGCACTAGCCCTCCCAGAAACAGGAAATAGTGATTGTTCACACTTCACTCGTCGTATTAATCAAGTATGGCAACTCGACAAGCAGAGCCAGCGGATGCTTCCAGTATCGCCTAAAGGAGTTTTTTGTTGGTGGAGTGCATGCCTTCTTGGAGATACGTGTAAAGACGAGGATCAATGCAATAGCCCGTAGCCAAGAAGACTATGCAGAAGACTATGGACTATGGGGTCAGATACCGTCTTGAAAAGTGAGTTTTCTCGGGTCAGGTCCGTCCCGGGTCAAGCTTGACGCTTTTGCACCATTCAAATAAATCCATTGTACTGGCAGAGGTGACAATATTGTAACCTCCGGCAAACACAGGAAATAGGCCGGGCAAAAAAAGCATTTTCCCTTGGACAAATGAGAGCGGGATGCGGTATTTTGATGAAAATGTAATGCGGCTCGATTATGTTGGGCTGTCGTCCTTGTCCCCCTGCTGTTTGTCGATTGCTTGGTGGAGTCCCGGCGTATGCCTCGTTTCCCTCTGGGTCGCGTTGTTCACGCTGAAAGTCATCCACCGTGTTTTTTTCCTATTCTACGAGACCGGCGCCATTTTATGAAAACTACCAATCAGACCCATCGGACCAAGTTCATTTTCATCACCGGAGGCGTTCTCTCTTCCCTGGGGAAAGGGCTGGCAGCCGCTTCCATCGGCGCCCTGCTTGAGAGCCGCGGGTTGTCCATCACCTTTCAGAAGTTGGACCCGTACATCAATGTAGATCCTGGCACCATGAATCCCTTCCAGCACGGTGAGGTGTATGTTACCGATGACGGGGCGGAAACTGACCTTGATCTTGGCCATTACGAGCGGTATACCTCCGTGGTTCTGGGGCAGCGCAATAACTACACCTCGGGCCGCATCTATCATTCGGTGATCAGCAAGGAGCGGCGCGGCGAGTACCTGGGCGGCACCGTGCAGGTGATCCCGCATATCACCGACGAGATCAAGACAGCCATCCTGCAGTTTGAAGGCGAGGTGGACGTGGCTATCATCGAGATCGGCGGGACCATCGGCGATATCGAAGGGCTGCCCTTTCTGGAAGCGATCCGGCAGTTCCGCACCGATGTGGGCCGGGAAAACTCCCTGTATATCCATGTTACCTGGGTCCCCTACATCAAGACCGCAGGCGAGGTGAAAACCAAGCCCACCCAGCACAGTGTGAAGGAACTGCGGGCCATCGGCATCCAACCGGATATTCTGCTCTGCCGTACGGAGAGTCTGCTTTCCAATGAGCTGAAGGCCAAGATCTCCCTGTTCTGTAACGTGGAGAAAGAGGCGGTGATCACGGCCCGCGATGTGGAGAATATCTACGAGGTGCCGCTCTGTTTCCACGCCGAGGGGCTCGACGACATTATCCTCAACAAGCTCAATATCTGGACCGGGGCGCCGCGTCTGGACGCCTGGCAGGAGCTGGTCGAGAAGGTCAAGCATCCGAAACGCGAGGTGGAGATCGGCATCATCGGCAAATACGTTGATCTGACCGAGTCGTACAAAAGTCTGCACGAAGCCTTGGTGCATGGGGCCGTGGCCAATGAGGCCAAGGTGCGGCTCCGTTATGTGAGCGCCGAGGAGATTGAAGACAAGGGCGCCGATGGTTTGTTGGCCGGGTGCCACGGGGTGTTGGTGCCGGGCGGTTTCGGCAGCCGTGGGGTGGCTGGGAAGATTCAGGCCGTGACCTTTGCCAGGGAGAAAAAAATCCCCTATTTCGGCATCTGTCTTGGCATGCAGTTGGCGGTGATCGAGTTCGCCCGCCATATCGCCAAGATGAAGGACGCCGACAGCACCGAGTTCAACCAGCTCACCAAGCATCCGGTGATCTACTTCATTAAGGAGTGGTTTGATTACCGCACCGGCAAGATCCAGATCCGTGACGAGTCTACCGCTTTGGGCGGAACCCTGCGGTTGGGCGCTTACCCCTGCAAGATGGTGCCAGGAACCTTTGCCCACAAGGCCTATGGCACAGATGAGATACAAGAACGGCATCGGCACCGCTATGAATTCAACAACATCTTTAAAGACGAGTTGGTGAAACATGGGCTCATCATCAGCGGTACCTCGCCGGATGAGAAGCTGGTGGAGATTGTTGAGTTGCCCGACCACCCGTGGTTTTTGGGATGTCAGTTCCATCCGGAATTTAAATCCGGCCCCATGAAGCCGCATCCCTTGTTTACGAATTTTATCAAGGCTGCCCTGGAAAACGCTGGCCTGTAAAGCGGTTCCTGGCTCTTTGTTGTCAAACTAAGGAGAAAAAGCGTGGAGTCTGTTCGTATCCCAGATTTTTTTGAGGTCGGTCCCAACCGGCCTTTTTTATTGATCGGCGGGCCATGCGTCATCGAATCGGCCGAGCTGTGCCGCGAAGTTGCCGTTGGGCTTAAAGAGATTTGCGGTCGGCTGGGCATCTCTTACATGTTCAAGGCCTCTTTTGACAAGGCCAACCGGACCTCGCTTGATTCCTTCCGTGGCCCCGGCCTGGCCGAGGGTCTGCGGATTTTGGCCGATATCCGCCAGGATTTTGGCGTGCCGGTGGTTTCCGATGTGCATGAGGTGGCCCAGGTGGGGCCGGCTGCCGAGGTGTTGGATGTCTTGCAGATTCCCGCTTTTCTCTGCCGTCAGACCGATCTGTTGGTGGCGGCGGCCAAAAGCGGCAAGGTGGTGAGCCTGAAGAAAGGCCAGTTTGTCTCGCCCTGGGATATGCGGAATGCGGTGAACAAGATCAATGCGGTGGCTAAAAATCGGCTGATGCTCATGGAGCGGGGCACAACCTTTGGTTACAATAATCTGGTCGTTGATATGCGCTCCCTGCCGGTGATGCGTTCTTTCGGCTGCCCGGTTATCTACGATGCGACCCATAGCGTCCAGCTGCCCGGCGGGGCAGGGGGCAGCTCCGGCGGGCAGCGCGAATTTATCCCGACTCTGGCCCGGGCTGCCGTGGCGGCCGGGATCGATGGGTTGTTCATGGAGATCCATCCCGACCCGGCCAAGGCCCTGTGCGATGGACCCAACTCCATGCCGCTTAATGGGGTGGAGCCGCTGCTCGCCCATCTTCTGGAGATTCATACCCTTATTCAGCGTCAGGCCGGGGAGGTCGGGCTATGACCGACCCCGGTTCCTGCGGTATTCCGGGCGGGCAATATCCTTCCGACTGTGAGGTTTTGGAGGGGTTGCGGAAGCGGGCCTTGGCCCGCACCGGGCAGGACGAGCGCGGCTATGTCTGGCGTAATTGTCTGCCGCTGGCCAAGGAAATCCGGTTATTGCTTCTGGATGTGGACGGGGTGCTCACCGATGGCTCCATCGTTTACGGCAATTCCGGTACGGAGCTCAAGGCCTTTAACATCAAAGATGGCTTCGGCATCCGTCTTCTGCGGGAGGTCGGGGTGGAGGTGGGCATCATCACCGCCCGCCGTTCCGAGGCGGTGGAACGCAGAGCCCAGGACCTGAAACTGGCCCACCTCTATCAGGGGGTGGGCAACAAGATCGAGGCGTTTGAAAAGATTCTTGCCGAACAAAAGCTCTCCCCCCAGCAGGTCGCCTACATGGGGGATGATTGGCTTGATCTGCCCCTGCTCAGTCGGGTGGGTCTGGCGGCAACGGTGGCCGATGGTGTGGCCGAGGTCAAGGCGGTTGCCCATTATGTAACCAAACAGGCGGGAGGCCGGGGTGCGGTGCGCGAGTTGTGCGAACTGATCATCGAGGCCAAGGGGCAACGGGAAGAGCTGCTGGCGAGGTATCTGCGATGATGACCGGCTACCGTAATATTCTCTGGCTGTTGCCTGTGAGCCTTGTGCTGTCCTGGCCGATCTGGGGCGGGGCATTCACCAGTGTTCTGCTGCCGCGCGGCGGTCTGGCTGCTAATCTTGCCGTGCCCCAGGCAACGAGCACCGGCGCAGGTTTCAGTATGGATGGGGTCTTGTTTTCTCAGTTGAAAAACGGGGTGCGAGACTGGCAGATCCAGGCCAAGCGGCTTTTTGCCGGAGAAGATCAGGACAGAATGCAGATGGAAACGGTGGAGGCGCAGGTTTTTAAAAATGCCGAGCGCAGATTTGTCATCACCGGCCAGGAAGGCGAATACAACAGCAAGACAAAAATCCTCGTTATGCGCAACAGTGTCAACGTGCAGGCCGAGAATGGCATGCTGATTCAGTCCGACAGTCTCAGCTATGATGATCAGGCCCGAAAGATCACGACCACGTCCCCGGTGCAGGTCACCGGCAAGGGCATGGACATTCACGGCAAGGGCATGGCCTATGACATGCAGAAGGATTCCTACGATGTCAGCGGTCGGGTGAAGGTCGATATCAAGTAGGACGGGTATAAGGAAAAGGCAGCGCGTGAAAGATATTCCCTTGAAAGAACGGATCATCCTGGCCCTTGATGTGGAAACACCGGAACAGGCCAGGGAGTTGGTGAAAAAAACCGAGTCCCACCTGGGCTTTTATAAGGTTGGGCTCCAGCTTTTCATGGCCGACTGGTTCCAGACCGTTGACTGGCTGGTCGATCGGGGCCATAAGGTGATGCTTGACCTCAAGTTTTTCGATATTCCGGAAACCGTCAAGCTGGCCGTGGCCCAACTGAGAAAACACGGGGTGAGCCTGGCCACCGTCCACGGCAATGACCCGATTATCCGGGCGGCCCTGGAGGAAAAAGGCGATATTAAACTATTGGCCGTGACCGTGCTCACCAGTTTCGGCGAAGAAGATCTGCGGGCCATGGGCATGACCCAGTCCATTGAAGATCTGGTCTATTTTCGGGCCAAACGGGCGCTGGATCTGGGCTGCGACGGGGTGGTCTCTTCCGGTCTTGAGGCGACTCGGTTGCGCGGCGGGCTTGGTGATAAGCTGTTGTTGGTCACGCCAGGGATCAGGCCTGGGGCCAATGTGCTCGATCACGCCGACGACCAAACCCGGATCATGACCGCTGGACGCGCTATCACAAGCGGCGCCGATCAGGTGGTTGTGGGCCGCCCTATCTCCAAAGCCGCAGATCCCCTCGCGGTTATTGACGCCATGCAGCAGGAGATTGCCCAGGCTCTTCAGTAAGACAAGGACCTGGCTGACAGGATTTTTTCCTCCGTTCGGTCACTGAAGTCGGTCGCAAATATACGTCGCAAGTTGATCCTGCCACAATGTGTAGCAGAGCCTTGTAGGTCGCGGTGAGTTTTTCATATCTCACCAGCAATTTTCTGAATCTGTTGAACCAGGACTGTGTGACTTTAACCACCCTCCTTCTGGCGCTGTTATGAGGGATTGGCTTTCTTCTCCCGGATTTCTTCCCCGCGCTGCCTCACGTCGTGCCTGTTTGCCCCGGTTACGACTATCGACAAGGGGACTCCACGTTCCTCCACCAGAATATGACGTTTGCTCCCGTTTTTTTCCCCCATCGGTCGGATTGCGACCTACGGATTCTTGACCAGAGGGGCTTTGGTCATGGAACCATCTATACTTTGCCATCGCCAAGCAATGCCTTCCATTTCATCGTATTCGGCAAGGCCGGCTCTCCAAAGAGAAAGAAAAAAGCCAGACTTCATCCATCTCATAAAATGAGTGTGAATCGCACTTGGACTGCCGAACCGTTCCTTCGGCAGTGCCTTCCATTGGCAGCCAGTACGCAGAACATACAAAATAGCCTCAAAAACCTGTCGGTGTTCCATATGCTTTTTGCCACCACCGGCTTTGCGCTTATACGTTTTATTTACGGATAAGTTCTTGGGTGAGCATATGATCTCTTTCATAGTTAGTGTCAGATTGTTGTCGCCTGACATATCGGGAAATTCCTGATATGTCAGGCGACTCCTTCAAGGGAGCAGTTATTCTCCATCGCAGTATATTTTTTAAATTAAAGTCATTTCAGTATGATGGGAGTTTGTTCCCTGGCAACAACACTCGTGGCGCAAATTCTGCAAAGAGACACAATGCAACAGGCGGAAAAATATACCCACCAAAGAGGAGCTGTGCGAGAAGATCAATCTCAGAGTTGATTACGACGAGCAAAACAAGGTCTGGGTTGTTGACTTCAAGAAGGACAAACACGAGTCCAAGGCCTCCTTTGTGGAGGACTTCGGGGCGTAGCAGTGTCTGGAAGGACGACAAAAATGCGTGTCGCTGGAGTGCAGATCAGTCAACTCAGGAAGAATATCGAACAATTGCAGCAAGCGCCACGCCTCTTGATGCAGTCTGGTGAAAAAGGGTGTTTTCCGTTAACCACTAACCGCAAGATGATGATAAACAACTATGGCGGCAGAAATCCAATGATGCGGCGAAGTTTGTCATATTATTCAACGAGAGGACACGTTATGTCGAAAATAAAGTTAGTTACCGTTGCCTTATTGGCCTTGAGCCAAAGTGCCTTTGCCGCTGATCTGCTTCTGCCGGGCGCGGGTGGTCAGATTCAGCAGATTCCACCCGCGCCCATTCCGCAAAGGACATCTCCAGAAATCCAGATCGAGCAAGGCAATGCGCCAATCGTCTCGGATTCTGATAATGTAAAATTTTTGGTCAAGTCGCTACATGTGACTGGCCAGACCCTGTATTCAGAAGCCGAACTGGTCGCGATTACGGGGTTCGTCCCAGATGGCGAATTGACGCTATCCGAGCTGCGCGTCATGGCCTCAAAGATTGCGGGTCATTACCACCGAAATGGGTATTTTGTGGCGCAAACCTATCTGCCCATGCAGGAGATCAAGGAAGGGGCCGTGACGATCGTCGTGCTTGAGGGCCACTACGGCAGCGTTACTCTACGTAACCAGACAAATCTTTCGGATGGGCTGGCGAACGGATTGCTTGAAGGCCTGAACAGCGGGGACACGGTCGCCATCGCTCCGCTTGAGAGCCGTCTCCTGCTGCTCTCGGACATTCCCGGCGTGAACGTGAAATCCACCCTGACACCCGGTGCTTCGGTGGGCACTTCCGACCTGCTCGTCGACGTGATTCCGGGGCAGCGCGTGACGGGGAGCGTCGAGGCCGACAACGCAGGCAACTACTACACCGGCCGGTACCGTGTAGGGGCGACGGTGAGCCTCAATAATCCGACGGGCCACGGGGATGCATTGAGCCTACGAGCGCTGACTTCGGGTTCTGGGATGAATTATGGCCGTGCATCCTACCAGATACAGTTAGGTAAGGCGACGGTGGGGGCCGCTTATGCCGCCATGAAATACGAGCTGGGCGAGGAGTTTGAGAGTTTAGATGCCCACGGCACAGCTCTGATCGCCAGCATCTTCACTAAATATCCGCTGATCCGTTCGCGCAACACCAATCTTTATGTCTTGGGCCAATATGATGACAAGACTTTCCGGGACAAAGTGGATGCAACCTCGACGGTCACCGACAAAAAGGTCCGGGTTGGGATGGGGGGAGTTGCCGGCAACCATCGTGACAATTTCGGCGGTGGCGGGCTGACCAGTTATTCGCTTACCGGAAGCGTCGGCGACGTTGACATCAACACCCCTGAGGTGTTGGTCATGGATGAGCGGACGGCGCAAACGAACGGGAGCTTCCAGAAGCTGCAGTATAATGTTGCGCGGTTGCAGAGTGTCAGCGAAAGGATCTCGCTTTATGCAGTGATTAACGGCCAGTTCGCCTCGCAGAACCTGGACGTTGCGGAGAAGATGGCGTTGGGCGGCCCGGACGCTGTGCGGGCTTATCCAGTAGGCGAAGGTTATTCAGACGAGGGCTATGTGGCGACTCTTGAGGCAAGATTGCTACTGTCGAAGTTTTCGGAGCGCCAGCTGGGGCAGATCCATTTGATTGGCTTTGCTGATACCGGCAGGGGGACCATCAACAAAGATCCCTGGACGAACGATGATAACCACAGAACTCTGAGCGGAGCGGGGATTGGGTTTACCTGGGCGGACTACAATAATTTCCTTGTGAATATGTCTTACGCTTTCAAACTGGGCAATGAAGATGCGACGGCAGCCCCGGACGCATCTGGCCAATTCTGGATACAGCTCGTGAAATATTTTTGATTGTGGTGAGCGGAAACGAACAATTATCTCACAAGTATCTTAATGAATAATGGGGTGACAAAATGAACCGCATATACCGATTGATCTGGAGTGAAAAGACTGGCATTTTTGTCCCCGTTTCCGAAATAGTCAAAAGCGGGAAGAAATCCTCTGGCGAAACGATGGTGGGAGGGGGGGGCTTCGTCCTGAAAGGGTTGGCGGTTTCGCTGATGCTGGCGTTTGGTTCGAATGCCTATGCCCTGCCAGCGGGTGGGGTCGTAACGGCAGGTAGCGTCGGTATCAGCAGTGGTGCGGGCATTACAACCATCACCCAGTCGACGCCGAACGCGGCGATCAACTGGCAGGGCTTCAATATCGGACAAGCAGAAGCGGTCCGGTTTGTGCAACCCAACAGCAACTCGACAACACTCAACCGGGTGTTGGGTCCAGATCCTTCAAGCATCTTGGGCAGTATGTCGGCCAACGGCAAAGTGTTCCTGCTGAATCCCAACGGCATCCTGTTCGGCCAAGGGGCGCAAGTGAACGTGGGTGGGCTGGTAGCTTCCACCCTTGACATCACCGATGGCGACTTTATGGCGGGCAGATACAATTTTGTCGGCGCAGGCACCGGCACGGTCCTCAACCAGGGCTCGATCAATGCCGACGGCGGCTATGTGGCCCTGCTGGGCGCCAACGTCAACAATGAAGGTGTGATCTCGGCTAGACTCGGTACGGTGGCGCTTGCCGCAGGTAACGTAGTCACCCTCGACGTGGCCGGCGACGGTCTGCTCAATGTCATGGTGAACCAGGGCGCGGTGAACGCGCTGGCACAGAACGGCGGCCTGATCTTGGCCGACGGCGGACAAGTCGTGTTGACCGCGCAGGCGGCGGGAAATCTCCTGCAGAGCGCGGTGAACAACACCGGCGTGATCCAGGCGCAGACCATCGAGAACCATAACGGCACCATCAAGCTGATGGGCGACATGCAAAGCGGCACTGTGAACGTCGGCGGCACCCTGGATGCCTCGGCGCCGCATGGCGGCGATGGCGGCTTCATTGAAACCTCGGCGGCGCACGTCAAAGTCGCCGACAACACCATCGTAACCACTCAGTCTGCACAAGGCAGCAGCGGCAACTGGCTGATCGACCCAGTGGACTTCACTATTGGCGCTGGCGCCGCGGGCACCATCGCCGGTGGGCCTCCTGCATCTCCTTCAGGAGATGTCTCGGGAAGTACACTATCAACGGCGCTAGGCAGCAGTTCCGTCACTATTTTATCCACCCAGGGTTCTACTGCGGGTCCCGGCGACATCAATGTCAACGATGCAGTGCATTGGAGCGCCAATACGCTTACGCTGACTGCCGCACGCGACATCAACATCAATGCCGTGATGACCGCCTCCGACGCGTCGTTATTGGTTATGACCTCCACCGCCGGTGCCGTCAAGGTGGGCATGAATGCGGACGGCTTTATCGGGCGGGTGGACTTCTTCCAGGCGAACGGGGTGACACCCCGTTCCGGCGCGGGCTTCCTCACCATCAACACTCTTCCCTACACCGTCATCACTAGCCTGGGTGCGGAAGGCAGCACCACCGGCACCGATTTGCAGGGCATGAGAGGCAGCGCCCTCAAACTGGCCGGAAATTACGCGCTTGGCAGCAATATCGATGCAAGCGCGACCAGCACCACATGGGCTGGAATTGGCTTTGTGCCGATCGGGGTTACAGGCACCGAATTCAACGGCACGTTTGACGGCTTGGGTCACACCATTACCGGTCTCAAAGTCAATTCAGGAGCAGATAACGCCGGCCTGTTTGGGTCTACCGGTACCACCTCGACGTTCAACAACGTTGGGCTGGTCGGCGGCACCGTGACCGGCGCTGCCGGCACCGGCGGGCTGATCGGAAACAACGGCGATGGCAGCACGGTCACCAACAGCTACAACACGGGCACCGTGAGCGGCGCTTCCGGCACCGGCGGGTTGGTGGGAGTTAACGGAACAGGCACGATCACCAACAGCTTTACCACGGGCACCGTGAACGGGAGTAATGCCGGCACCGGTGGGTTGGTTGGAGTCAACACAACAGGCGCGATCACCAACAGCTACGCTCGAGGCAACGTGATCGGTGCCGGAGCCAGCACCGGTGGACTGGTGGGGAGCAACACAACAGGGACCATCAGCAAGAGCTACGCCTCGGGGAACGTAACTGGCGGAGGCGCCGACACCGGTGGCTTGTTGGGTGTCACCGGAGCTAGCGTTGTCAGCGACACTTACGCCACAGGCAACGTCAGTGGTACCGGTGGCGGGACCGGCGGCCTGATTGGGACCAGCGGGGGCCCAGTCACTACCAGCTATGCGGCGGGCATCGTTGGCGGTGGCGGCACCAAAGGCGGTCTGGTAGGGGTCGCCGGAACAGCCACCAATAGTTTCTGGGACTTAACGACCACGGGCCAGGCGGGGTCAGCGGGCGGTGGCCTGAGCATGGTCACCAGCGACATGAAGCAGCAGGCCAATTTTACATCCGCCACTGGGCCCAACGGCAGCGTCAATCCGAATTGGGATTTCACCAACACCTGGGTGATGTATAACGGAATAACCTACCCGCTCCTGCGGCCGTTCATGACGCCGCTGACAGTGACGGCGAACAGCGCCACCACGACTTATAACGGCGCCGCACAAACCGGTGGGAGCGGGGTGACCTATTCCCCAAGCACTTACAACCTCGCCTACCTGTTCGGCTCGGTGAGTACTAGCGGCGGTGGCACCTCGGTTGGCAGTTACGCCATTACGCCAAGCGGTCTGAACTCCAACCAGCAGGGCTATATCATCAATTACGCCAACGGCACCCTGGGTATCACTCCCGCAGCGCTGGGCGTTGCGGCAAACGCAGCGGCCAAGGTCTACGACGGTCTGGCCTTCAGCGGGGGTAATGGGGTAACCTACAGCGGCTTCCAGGGCTCGGATACTGCCGCTTCCCTGAGCGGAGCGCTGGCCTACGGCGGCAATTCGCAGGGGGCGGTCAACGCGGGCAGTTACAACATTACCCCGTCCGGCCAGAGCTCGACAAACTACAACATCAGCTATGTTGACGGCACCCTGGCTGTTGCCCGGGCTGCGCTTGGCATCGCGGCAAACAGCAGCAGCAAAATCTTTGGCGATACAGTGAGTTTTACCGGCAGCGAGTTCACCAGCACCGGGCTGAAACACAGCGAGACGGTCGGGAGCGTGAGCTTGGCGAGTCCGGGTGCGGTCTCGACCGCCGGTGTGGCAGGCAGCCCCTACGCTATCACGGCCAGTGCCGCTACCGGCGGTACCTTCAACCCCAACAACTATACCATCAGCTATGTTAACGGCTCGCTGGGTGTGATCGCAGGCGGACTGGCCATTGCGGCCAACCCGGCGGTCAAGACCTATGACGGTCTGGCCTACAGCGGGGGCAACGGCGTGACTTACACCGGCTTCCAGGGTTCAGACACCGCCGCTTCCTTGACCGGAACGCTGGTCTATGGTGGCAGCTCGCAGGGCGCGGTCAACGCAGGTAATTACACCATCATTCCATCTGGACAGAGTTCGTCTAACTACACCATCAGCTATGCCAATGGTGTTTTGAACGTGATCCCAGCGCCGCTTGGCATTGTGGCGAACAACATCAGCAAGACCTACGGCAGCACGGTGAATTTCACCGATAGCGAATTCAGCATCACCGGGCTGAAAAACAGCGAAACGGTTGGCAGCGTGAGCCTGGCGAGTGCGGGAGCAGCGCCGACCGCCGCAGTGGCAGGCAGCCCGTATGCGATTACGCCAAGCAACGCGACCGGCGGTACTTTCACTCCATCCAACTATACTCTTCACTATATCAACGGCGTGCTGACAGTGATACCTGTTAGCCTTAAAGTGACGGCGTCCAATGCCACGAAAATCTACGGCCAGGATTCTATCTTGTCCGCGTTCACTACGGTGGGCCTGATGAACGGTGAAACCGTCGGCAGCGTCACCATGATGAGCTCTAAGAGCGCGGCGTTCGGCGCGGCGGATAGTCTGTATGCAGTTACACCAAGCAATGCTACCGGGGGCACATTCAACGCCAACAACTACACGATCAGCTATATCGATGGCGCACTGACAGTGATGCCGCTGATGCAAACAGTACCTATTGAAGAGCAGACTTCGACGGCGATGGCCGACACGATGGTAACGCGTCCGGGTGATATTTTCTCCGCCCAACTGGCTGGTTTGAATCTCGAAGTGATAGATTTTGGCGTTGCAATGCCGTCCACCATTTTAGCCCTCCTACCAGTAATGGACCCAGGGCGATCCGAGGTGCCGGCGGTTATAGTTCCGTCTGAGACGCCACAGAAGGTCTACGTGGTGCCCCATCGTCCGCGCAAGCCAGATCGCAATTAAGTAAGAACCGTCTGGTCCGCTGTTATAAAAAAGATGTGTGCCGGGGTTATTTGGGGTTTTGTTAGATGAGCGAAGCCTACTGATGCGGATCGGCACGCTTGATTTTTTTCGGTCCAGACAATCAGATTATGACAACAAATAGAAAAATGATCGGACTGCGCCGCTTGGCTGCTATGCACCACCAGCGCTCAGGGAGTGTGTGCTCGGTCGCATTGATCATAGGCAAAGGACTTTGCTTTGGCCTGCTGGTTGTCAGTTTTACCCCTAACCAAGCAGCTGCAGCGGACGAGGCTACGAAATTGTCCAGCCTGAGCCAACCATTGTCTGCGCATGAAGGAGCAGCCGCCCCATCCGTTATGGAGATGCAATCCGTGGTGGCGCATCGTCCCAAGCGGGCGGACTTCGAACGGGAGAGCGCGTCGCATGAGGCCCGGCATGTGGCAGATTGGGTCGTCGATTCGGGCGACAATCGCAAGATGCCGTTCGTGATTGTCGACAAGACGGACGCCAAAGTCTTTGTGTTCGCCGCAGACGGGCGGATCCGCAGCGCAGCTCCCGCGCTGCTTGGTTTGGCGCGGGGTGATGATGCCCCCCCCGGCATCGGAGACCGGGAATTAGCGAGCATCCGGCCCGAGGAGCGGACGACGCCGGCGGGTCGTTTCGTCGCCTCGCTGGGCTACAATTTGCGCGGCAAGGAAATTCTCTGGGTGGATTACGACGGTGCCGTCTCCATACATCCGGTGATTACGACTAACCCAAAGGAGCGTCGCCTACAGCGCTTGGCCACTCCGACACCGCTCGACAATCGTATTTCCTATGGCTGCATTAATGTTCCGGCGGAGTTCTTCGAGAAGGTAGTGCGCCCGGCTTTTACCGGGACGAATGGCATCGTCTATGTGCTGCCGGAAACTAAATCGGCACGCGAAGTCTTCTCGTCGTATGACGTCGAGGAGCACGCGCGACTGCAGACCGCGAGCCAACCAGTGCCCGCGCAGGGCGCTTCCGCAACTGTTCGGCATTGATGACCGAGAGCTTTTCAGCAGTGTCTTCGTATTGCGGCGCTTTGATGGCGAAGCAGGTGATAGCGTGAATCATCGCATGGTTATCAACCTTGGTGTTTGATTGTGTGCGAGTGTTGTCGGGGGAAACGAAAGTTGCTCGGTTACGCAGATCATTCTTCTAGTCCGGGCACCTTTTTTTATGTAAATTCTCTTAAGGCATCCAGATTCCTGGATGCCTTAAAAATAATATAAGCCAGAATAACCGAGCAACAGGAGGATATGCCATGCACACCAAAGAAAAACTGTGTGAGAAGGTCAAGGCGGTTTTCTCCGGAGATCGGCGCCTGCGGTATCGACCTCATGGTTGATTACGACAAGAACAACAAGGCCTGGGTCGTTGACCTCAAGAAGAACAAATATGAGCTCAAGACCTTTCTGAAGGACTCCGAGGCGCAACAGTGCATGGACGGAAAACAATGCGTGTCGCTGGGGCTGCAGATCGGTCAGCTCAGGAAGAATATCGAGCAATTGTAGGAGGTCAACCTTGCTTAAAGAGGCTGAAACAAAAAAAACAAACCGGATGCTCATCCCTTATTTTCTAGAGGCCAAAAAAGGAGGTGGGTCCCGAAAACACATTGGATAGTCAATGACACAAGGCCAGTCACAATCTGATAACTTCAAACAGAGAGGTGGAGCCATGGATGTTAAGGATTATTGCAGGAATGTGGATACGGAACTCACGGCGTGGAAAGCAAAACTGTATAATGTCATGCGCCAGATGGATAAATTGCCGACAGGCGACAAGCAGCGGATGTATGAAAAGGTCAATGGCCTGCATATCGTCATGACCGAGCTTGATGACCGGCTTGATCAGTTGCGAACTGCATGTCCAACGGAGTGGAGTCCGGCGCGGAAAGAAATCAAAGGGAAGATGGCGGATCTGGGCAACAAGTACGAGGAGGCGGCACGCGAGTTTTTTGATTATGAGGTCGGCGGTTGACGCTCCTGTTTTTGGGGGAGCAGATTGGTTAACTGCGGTGATTCATTGGCAAAACCTCGAAAGGAGGAAACACCATGCCTTCATTGCTATGTCCCGAGTGCCGCCGCGAAATTCTGCCCAATGATCTTGTCGCCCAAGGGGATCATCTTATCTGTGGAAGCTGTGGCAGAGAAATATACGAAAAAATAAAGTCGGCCGATAAATTGAAATGTCCGAAGTGTGGCGAGATTGGTGAGCGTAAGACCTTTGTTCTCACGGAATCGTGTTGCCCCAAGTAGGAAAACTGCCCCGGATTGTAGGGATTCTTCCCTAATCCGGGGCGTATTTTTTTAGGCTTGTAGCCGTTCGCTTGAATGACCCGCCCTGTAATGGAAAACGATCTGACGGGAACCTGCCCTATTTCATTGTTGCGGGAGGGAAAAGATGCTGGCGACTATTCCTTTTAATCTGGAAAAAATTTCAAAGGCCGATGTTGACAAAGAGCTTCTGAGGGCAGCCATTATTGCCGAACTGGATGCGATCAATCTGTATGAGCAAATGGCGAACCTTGCAACGGGCAAGGATCTGAAAATAATTTTTCTCGATGTTGCCCGGGAGGAAAAAACCCACGTTGGCGAGTTTCAGGCCTTGCTCCTGAAAAAGGACAAGGAGCAGCAGCACGAACTTGCCAAGGGCAAGGAAGAAGTGGACGATTTGCTCAAATAACCCACGAGGAGGAACAATCATGACAGAAAAAGTCCAATGGCGTACGGAAATGGACGATGCCCTGTGTCTGGGGCAAAAGGCGGGCAAACCGATTCTGCTCGATTTTTTCAACCCCAACTGAATTGGCTGCCAACAGATGGATACAGTTACGTATCCCGAAAGCAAGGTTGTCCGGTTCATTGAAGAAAATTTTATCCCGCTGCGGCTCCTGTTCGACAGCAAGCCCCACTCGGAGAAGTACAACGTCAAGTGGACGCCCACCCTGATAACCTTGAGCCCGGAAGCCCAAGAGCATCACCGGACCGTGGGGTTTCTCGGACCCGAAGAGTTGATTCCCTCGCTCCTGCTGGGGCTGGGCAAATATCATTTTGAAAATGACCGTTTTGACGAGGCCTTGGCCCGCCTTGAGCAACTGGTCGATGGATACGGCCAAAGCGGCAGTGCTCCAGAGGCCATCTTTTTGTGTGGCGTCTGCCGCTACAAGCGGTCGCACGATCCCAAGCCACTGAAGGCTGCCTATGAAAAGCTGAGCGCTACTTTTCCCGACAGCGAATGGACCAAGCGCGCCTATCCCTATCGGCTCCTGTGAGCCCTTGTGAGCGGAAAAGTCTGGGCCGCCTCGGCTTCAGGCTTTTCCGTTGTCCCGCTCTGTAAAAGATTTCCTGCCGCCGGGGGGAGGACCAGGAAAAGTCTATGCAAGAAAACCGTTACGACTGTGTCATCATCGGGGCAGGGCCTGGCGGGTTGCAGGCTGCCATCCATCTTGCCCGCTATAACCGGAAGGTTCTCCTTATCGATCACGGGGGCGGTCGGACCCGCCATGCCCTGCACATCGAAAACTATCTCGGTCTTGAACTCACCTCCGGCAAAGAACTTGTTGATACCGGCATCAGACAGATCAAATCCTTCGGCGCCGAATTCAGACGTGAGCATGTTGCCTCGGTGCGGGCTGAGAATGGGTTTACCGTGATCACGGAAAAGAGCCAGTACCAAGCGCCCTATGTCATCGTTTCCGTCGGGGCTGTTGAGCATCCGCCGAAAATTAAGGGGATGAACAGATTTTTCAGCCGCACGGTCTTTACCTGTGTGGACTGCGACGGCTACCGCACCACCGGCAAGAAACTCGCTATCCTCGGCGATTCCCTCGACGCCATGCGCCTTGCCTTTGCCATGCGGCAGATGTTCACCCCGGATATTACGCTCATCCTCCCGGCTGGTCTTATGCCGGATGACCACGCCGAACTGCTGGCCGAGGACGGCATTGCTTTTTGGGTCGGCAATCCGCAGGAATTTCTTGGCGACACGGTGTTGACCGGGGTGAAATTGGCAGACGGGCAAGAGATTGCCTGCGAGGTGGTCATGCTTAGTTATGATTATACTCTCAACGATTCCTGCCTTGTCGGGCTTGATCTTGCACGGGATGGCAATGGAACTCAGCTTTCAACCGACCCTGGTTGCGAAACGTCTGTTAAAAACTTGTTTGCCCTGGGAGCCCTCAAGGCGGGCAAGGCCCAGGCCATTATTGCCGCTGGTCAGGGAGCCATGGTGGGCATCGAGATCAACCACCGTCTGCTGGAGCTGTGAACAGGCAACGGGCGATATGGGATTTCCCCCGCCCGTCGATCATGAACCATCCAACAAGGAGGAGCATCATGAAACGTCAGATTGAAATGGAAGAAACCATGTTGCGTGCGCACCGGGAGTTTTTGGCGCATCTCGAAAAATCTCTCAATCTCGTGGCGCAGGATATTGATGAGGCCAAGGAGATGACGCATATCTGTACCGATGAGTGGTGCCTTGCCACCGAGAGCGTGCTCGATGAATTGGCCAAGGTTGTTTTTGCGATCAGCGAACCGCGCTGGCTCGCCAAGGAAGATTCCAAAAAAATCAGCGCTCTGCGCCACCGTATCCACGATCTGTACGCCCGTTACAAAGCAGTCAAAAAATAGCGAAGGGAGCCAAAGATCATGCCATTGGACATCCATCTGCTTATTGGCGGTGAAGCCGGCCAGGGCCTGGTGACCATAGGCCAGTTGCTCAGTAAGGCCCTGGTCCGGGCGGGGTATGAGATTTTTGTCAGCCAGAGCTACCATTCCAGGATTCGCGGCGGGCATAACACCTTTTCCATCCGGTTGGGCGGGGGGCCATTTTTTGCGCCCCGCGAGTCCATTGATATCCTGGTGGCGCTCAATGCCGAAACCGTGGAGTTGCACCGCGGCCAGCTGACCGACCAGGCGTTGCTTATTGCCGATTCTGACTTTGCCCCAGACTTGCCGGGGACAATTTCGGTGCCTTTTGCCGAGCTTGGCCCGGAGCACCTCTGGAACACCGTAGCCCTTGGCCTGCTGGGCAGGATTCTGGACCTTCCCTCTGCTTCGCTCCACCAGGCATTGGAGGCGATGCTTGGCAAAAAACACCCGGAAACCCTTGTTGAAAACAGCGAAATCATGGAGAAAAGCCGGGTTTGGGCTGCGGCCCATGTGCCAAAGCATGGCTTCACCCTGGCTGGCGGTGCTCCCGCAACGGACCGTCTTTTGTTGAACGGCAACCAGGCCATTGCCTTGGGCGCTCTGGCTGGCGGACTCAAATTTTGTGCCTTTTATCCCATGACTCCGGCGACTTCCATAGTTCTTGAGCTGATCGCCCATGCCGAGGTGATGGGTTGCGTGTTTGAGCAGGCGGAGGATGAGATTGCTGCCATCAATATGGCCATCGGCGCTGCCTATGCAGGAGCGCCGAGCATGGTGGCCACCTCGGGCGGCGGCTTTGCCCTGATGGCCGAAGGGGTGAGCCTGGCGGCCATGACCGAAACGCCGGTGCTCGTTGCAGTAGCCCAGCGGCCAGGACCTGCCACCGGCATGCCCACCCGCACCGAGCAGGGGGATCTGGAATTTGTCCTCCATGCCGGCCATGGTGAATTTCCCCGGGCAATTTTTGCTCCGGGAAGCATCGAAGAGTGCTACCACCTCACCCAGAAGGCCTTGGCCATGGCCGAGCAAGCCCAATCGCCGGTTTTTCTCCTGACCGACCAGTTTCTGGCAGATTCGTCCCGGCCTGTTGTACCGTTTGATGCGGCGGCCATCGTCCCGGTTGTGGCGGGGGTTGAGCCAAGTGCGGTGCCAACCCCCTACCAACGCTATCGTCTCACGGCAAACGGTCTTTCGCCCCGCCTTTTGCCGGGCATGTCAACGCATCTGGTGGTGGCGGACAGCGACGAACATGACGAAGACGGCCATATCAGCGAAGACCACGGGGTGCGCATCGCCATGGTGGATAAGCGGCTTCGCAAAATGGAGATCCTCAAGCAGGAGGCCATCGCCCCCGAGCTTGCAGGAGAAAAAGGCGCGGACCTCCTGCTCGTCTGCTGGGGCTCCAGCCAGGGCCCTGTGCTGGAGGCTGTCGCTGATCTGCGCGGGCAGGGGAGGAATGTCGCCAGCCTGCATTTTTCCCAGGTGTGGCCGCTGGTCCCAGCTCAATTTGTCGACATTCTTCAGGCTTCCGGGAATGTCGTCTGCGTGGAGGGCAACGCCACCGGCCAGTTTGCCCGGCTCATCCAACGGGAGACCGGCTTTGCCATGCCAAGCCGGATAGCGCGTTATGACGGTCTGCCCTTTACCGCCCGCTACATCCTGAACCGCCTTGCAGCCGTGGAGGGAAAAGCATGACATCCATTGAAGAGTACGGCAAATACGAGACCGCCTGGTGCCCAGGCTGCGGCAATTTTGGGATTCTCAAGTCCCTGAAGCAGGCCCTTGTTGCCTGTGAACTTGAGCCCCATCAGGTGCTGCTGGTTTCCGGCATCGGGCAAGCGGCCAAAACCCCGCATTATTTGAAGGCCAATGTTTTTAACGGCCTGCACGGCCGCAGCCTGCCCGTGGCGATCGGGGCAAAACTTGCCAACCCGGAACTCACCGTGATCGCCGAAAGCGGCGATGGCTGCATGTACGGGGAGGGGGGCAACCATTTTCTCGCAGCCTTGCGTCGCAATCTCAACCTTACCATCCTGGCGCACGACAACCGGGTGTACGGTCTCACCAAGGGGCAGGCCAGCCCCACTTCGGAACAGGGCTTCGTGACCAAGACCCAGCCCCACGGCGCTTTTGCCGCGCCCTTCAACCCGGTGGCCGTGGCGGTGACCATGGGCGCCTCGTTTGTGGCCCGCAGCTATGCGGGCATGCCGGAGCATCTCGCCGGACTCATCGTCCAGGCCATCAAGCATCGGGGCACGGCCCTGGTGGATATCCTGCAACCCTGCGTCTCGTTCAACAAGGTCAACACCTATCAATGGTACAAAAAACATTGTTATGAACTTGCCGAGGACCATGATCCTGCCGACCATGTTTTGGCCCTTCGCACGGCTATGGAATTCGGGGAGCGCATCCCGCTGGGCGTTATTTATAAAAAAGAAGGGCCGATCTTTGAGGATCAGTTTGCTGTCCTCAAAAACGGACCGCTCGCCCGGCAGGAGGTCTCTCGTGAGGGGTTGCGGCAGATAATGCAGGGGTATATTTAGAAGTTATATGTCGACGAGCGGATAATTTTTTCAGGATGGGTGATAAAGGGTAGCGGGAGTGTTGCCGTGGTGAGTACAATCGAAAATCGTTAAAAATAAGAAAGAGGATTTTCGAATCGCATGCATGGCACCCCCCTGGAAAGCCTCAAGAAGATATTCGGCTACACCACCTTTCGGCCCCCGCAGCAGGAGATCATTGAAGGACTCATCCGGGGCGAAGACGCCTTTGTTCTGATGCCCACCGGCGGCGGCAAGTCGCTGTGCTACCAGATTCCGGCCCTGCACCGTAAAGGCGTGGGGATCGTGATTTCCCCTCTGATTTCTCTGATGAAGGATCAGGTGGATGCCCTGTTGGCCTGCGGAGTCCGGGCGGCTTTTTACAATTCTTCTCTCAAAAGCGAAGAGGCCCGCCAGGTTCTTGCCCAGCTGCATCGGGAAGAGCTGGACCTGCTCTATGTCGCGCCGGAGCGGTTGATGAGCGACGGGTTTGTCGAGCGGCTTCGCGAGATCCCCATCGCCCTGTTCGCCATTGACGAAGCGCATTGCATCTCCCAGTGGGGGCACGACTTCCGTCCCGAATACAGCAAGCTTGGCCAACTGCGCAAGCTCTTCCCCGACATCCCCCTGATCGCCCTCACTGCCACGGCCGAGCCCCACACCCGCAAGGACATCCTTGAGCGTCTGGGTCTGCGCGCAAACCAGTGTTATGTCTCCGGCTTTGACCGGCCCAATATCCGCTACACCGTGCTGGAAAAACACAAACCCTTTGCTCAGCTCTCCCATTTTTTGCAGGGGCGGCGGGAGGAGGCCGGGATTGTTTACTGCCTGAGTCGGAAGCGGGTGGAGAAGGTGACGGAGCAGTTGCGCGAGGCCGGGTTTTCCGCAGCCTCCTACCACGCTGGTCTGCCGGCCATGCAGCGCCAACGGGTGCAGGAGGATTTCCTGCGGGACGATGTCCAGATCATCGTGGCCACGGTGGCCTTTGGCATGGGCATCGACAAATCCAATATCCGCTATGTGGTGCATTACGACATCCCCAAGAACCTCGAAAGTTATTATCAGGAAACCGGCCGCGCCGGCCGCGACGGGCTGGCGGCTGAAGCCCTGTTGCTGTTCGGGTACGGCGATATCGCCCTGGCCCGCGGCTTGATAGAAAACAGTGACAATGCCGAACAGAAGCGCATCGAACTCCACAAGCTCAACACCATGGTGGGATTTGCCGAGGCCATGAGCTGCAGGCGGCAGGTGCTGCTCGGCTATTTCGGCGATCGGTTGGCGCAAGACTGCGGGAATTGCGATATCTGTCTCAACCCCCCGGAGCTGGTCGATGTGACGGAAGACGCCCGCAAGGCGTTGTCTTGCGTTTTTCGGGTGGATCAGCGGTTTGGGGTTGGGTATGTGATCGAGGTGTTGCGCGGCTCCAAAAAAGAGCGGCTTCTGCAACTGGGGCACGACCGACTTTCCACCTACGGCATCGGCGCGGACAAAAGCCAGGAGTACTGGGGCAGTATCCTCCGCCATCTGGTGCAGCAGGGGTATCTGGAGCAGGACGTGTCCAACTACTCGGTGCTCAGATTGAGCGAGTCAGCCCGGCCCCTGTTGCGTGGGGAGCAAACTCTGAGCATGGCCAAACCCAGGGCCAAGGTCGCTCCCCTGCCCAAGGCGGTCCGGCGTAAGGTCGGGGATCTTGAGTACAATCAGG
This sequence comes from Deltaproteobacteria bacterium, assembly GCA_026388735.1. Classification (GTDB taxonomy): domain Bacteria; phylum Desulfobacterota; class Desulfobulbia; order Desulfobulbales; family Desulfurivibrionaceae; genus Thiovibrio. The sequence continues at coordinate 2,466 of JAPLJG010000027.1, read as the reverse complement.
AGCTGTTTGCCAAGCTGCGCACGGTGCGCAAGGGGCTGGCCGATGCGGCCGGAGTCCCGCCCTTTGTCATTTTCAGCGATGTCGCCCTGGCTGAGATGGCTGCCCATCTGCCCACCGACAACGAGGGTTTCTTGCGGATTCACGGCGTCGGCGCCCACAAGCTTGAACGCTATGGGGCGGATTTTCTTGGCGAGATTCAGCGGTTTTGTGAAGCAGCTGCGGGAAAGGATTAAGGGTTTTTCTGGCGAGGGGAGATTCTCACAAGAGATGCGTGGCCACCTTCACCACCACCTTTTTGGTAAAGACCGAAACCTGTTGGGTCATGAGCGATGGCATATGGGCATCGTGGGGGAACAGGGCCATGAAATTTCCTGGGAACAGGTCCACCCGCAGCAATCCTTGCTCGGGGCGCTTGTATAGTTCCGCATCCTTCGAAGCGTCATAGGGTGTGTCAATCTCCAGTTCGTCGGCCTGGCACCAGCCAATCGTCTCTTCTCCCGTAATAACCATTTGAATATCCAGATACTTCCGGTGCGCTTCAATCTCGGCTGTTTCCGGTCCGCATGTTTCATAGCTCATGACAATGGCGAAAAGGTCATCACCAAGCAGGGGGTATTTTTTTTCTTCCGCGTCGTGAGGCAACGAGAGGAGAAAATCAAAGGCCAATTGCCATGCCTTGCCAAAGGGGTACGATTTGTAATGCGATAAACGATCAACGATCATGGCCGAGAAGTCCTTTATATGTTGTCAAAATGCTGCATGCAACTGTGTTTACAGGGGCAACCCCGCCCTGTCAAGATGTGTGTCTGTATCGCAAAAGCCCGTAAGACACCTCATGCTCCCGGTTGCTGGCAGGATTTGGACAGCAGGTCCTGTAGCTTCCAGGGCGAGGACAGACAGACGCAGCCCTGACTGCACTCGTTGAGCACGGCGCAGAAGTTGATGAACTCCTCCATCAGGTTGGTGGTGGCTTTTTTCTTGTACTGAATGATCTGCAAGGTCCGCTTCATGTCGATGCCCTCCACGGGCAGCCCCGCCAGCCATCCCTGTTCCACCTCCCGGCAGACCGCAAGTTTTGAGAGGCAGGCGACCCCTGCCCCCGATTCCACCGCTTTTTTGATGGCTTCGGTGTGGCCCAGTTCCATGACCACCTTGAGCCCGGTTACGTGACGGCCCAGCTTTTTTTTGAAGATTTGGGCCGTGCCCGAGCCCTTTTCCCGCATGACCCACTCGCATCTTTCCAGATCCTCCGGTACCCGGAAGGTTTTTTGAGCGCCTATTTCGCTGGCCGGACTGGCGATCACCATCAGCTCGTCTTGGAGCCAGGGGATTGTTGATATTTGATCATTGCTGACCTCGCCCTCCACAAAACCAAGATCCATGCTGCCGCCCACGACGAGTTCCTCTGCATGGCTGGTGTTGCAGACTTCCATATCGATGGAGACAGAGGGATGCATCTGCTTAAAGGCGCCGATCAGGTAGGGAAGGACATAATTGCCAACGGTGGAACTGGCCACGATTTTGAGGGCGCCGACAACCTTGTCTTTTTTCTCGGTCATCAGGGTCTCGATATTGTTGATCTGGCAAAGAATTTCCTTGGCAAACGGTAGAAGATAGCGGCCGCGGTCATTGATCAGCAAGGCGCGCCCCCGCCGGTCAAAAAGAGGGCCGCCCAATTGATTCTGCAATTCGTTCCTGTTCAACGAGTAATTCACGAGCTTTTGAATAATTTTCCTGTTCTATAAGTTGAGTTGCCTGGTAGCCATAGGCCCACTGCAACCCTTGCTTTATACCCCTTTCCTGACATATTGTTTCTTTTAATTTATACAATCTCATAGATTCTTCAGCATCGCCTATAATGGAAAATAGTATCCCCTCATTACCATATGACAACTGAAGCCAATATGCACGAGCCCATTCATCGTCCAAGTCCTCGCAGATCTTTTGCTGCAAACGGAATAGGATCATATTTTTTTGAGGGGTTTGTTCTTCGATAGAGGCACTATAGAAATAGGCTCGTTGAAGACCATCGCTGTCATCAAGGATCGTTGAGAAATACTCGGACAACTTTAATAGCTGAAGAGCGTTATGTTGCTTATTTTGCAGGTACAGGGACCATGCAGTTGAACTCAACACATACAGGAGTTTGCGTTTATCATCCTTTTCGATATAAATATTCATGAGATACTCAAAAAGGGAAATTGCCTCCATTCTGTGATCAGTATCATCTAAAAATTCTGAGAGACAAAAAATAAACTCATCATTACCGGTATTATCAGGATTTTTCAGAACCGGATCATACACTTTGATGATCTGAAGATGCGATTTCTTCTCGATTTGAACCCAGTTCGCTTTTAATGCATATTCATCCTTCTTCCACATCGTGACAAAATATGCAGGATCCACCAATACTTCTGCAAGTCGTTCCTCTTGACCGGCTTCTAAGAGATGAATGGTAATATACTT
>JAPLJG010000098.1:20423-66498 GCA_026388735.1 Deltaproteobacteria bacterium | reverse complement strand
GGCCCGCCGCCTTTGCTCCAAAGGCGGCGGGGGTGAGCATGGAGCTTTCGATGTGGATATGGGAATCGATCAGCCCCGGCAGGATAAAGGGGCCCCTGGCCGCAGGATCAGGCAGGATCTCAACGATCCGCCCTTGGTCGATCACCAGGGTGCCGGGAAATTGCCTGCGGGCCACCGGGTCAACAATGATGCCGGATATCTTTTGCATCACTTCTCCGTCTTCCTGGCGATATACACCACATGGCGGCGCCCGCCCCGGCCAGGACGTTGCCGGTTCACAATGAACCCGGCCGCCTGTAGCCTTTTTTCAAAGGCTTGGTCCGGGTCTTCGGACCACACGGCAAACACCCCGCCCGGTTTCAGGGCAGCCCGGCTTGAGGCCAACGCCTTCTTGCCGTAGAGATAATCCCCCCTGCCCTGGTCCCCCTCGTAGGGGCCTTCGTACAGGTCGAGGATAATGGCGTCAAACAGCTGCTCCTTGCCCTTCTTCGCCGCCTCAGCAATAATCTTGGCCACATCGTTAATCACCACCGTGACCCTGGGGTCATCCACCGCCCCGTTGGTAAGCTGGGCAATGGGCCCCTGACACCAGGTGACCATAATCGGGTTGAGCTCCGCCACCACCACCTCGGCATCACCTGGGAGATGATCCAAGGCCGCCTTGAGGGTGAACGCCATGCCCAAGCCGCCCACCAACACCCTGGGCTTCTTGCTCTCCTTCAGACCCGCGCAGGCCAGCTCCGACAAAACGATCTCGGACATATTGGCCGAGGAATTCATCAGCACCCGGCTATCGATGGTGATCAAAAAATCCGTCTCGCCCCGCTGCCGCAGATCAAGCAGCCCTTCGTCGGTATCGATACTGTCCACTACCCGCCACGGTTGCGCCATTTACAATGCTCCCATCTTTTTGACCCGCCCCACTTCCCCGCTTTCCAACCGCACCTTGATGCCATGGGGATGGGTGGGGGATTTGGTCAGGATATTTTTCACTATGCCCTCGGTGAGTTTGCCTGTGCGCTGGTCCTCTTTGAGCACAATATACACCCGCAATCCGGGCTTAATCTCGCTGCGATTCATGCCATCCATGCTGCTCACTTGATTTCCCGTTGGATCAGCGCCAGCAACCCTGCAAAGGTGTCGCTGAAGTAATGGGGGGTGGTCTGACCCGGGCTGCTTGGGTTTTCAACATTTACCCCGTACGCAAGCCCTTGTTCGGTAAGGGCCTTGTACTTTTTCATCTTGCCGGCATATTTCGAGCTGGGCCGCTCTTTCTCTGCAAGCAAGCCAAGGGATACCAGAATTTTGTTTGCCTTGACCGTGGAGATCTCGACCTTATTCTCTTTGAGCAGATTGGTAAGCGAATCTGTTTTTTCCACTGCTTCCTCCTTGCAGGTCCGCTCCGAAAAACGCCACCCGGAGTCACGACCACTTGGTAGTTATCTTCAGCCGCCCTGGCCCAACCCGTCCGCCAGGAGCAAGGTCTCCAGGCAATGCTCCCGGATCCCGTAAAACGCCTTAATCTCCCGGATCTGGGCCAACAGCTCTGCCTGTTTACTTAAGCCACCCCCCTTCACCCCCAGGATCATCTTGTTCTTGCTCGTGTGTTCCAGGGAAACAAACTCGAAGATCTGGGTCTCGTAACCGGAGGCCTCCAGAAGCAGGGCGCGCAGGCTATCGGTGACCATCTCCGCCTCCTGGCCCATATGAATACCATGTTTGAGCATGGGCTTGAGCAGCGCAGGGCTTATCATCTGGGGCCGGATCTGCTTGTGGCAGCAGGGTGCGCACATGATGATCGCTGCCCCCGAGCGGATCCCGAGATGGATGGCGTAATCTGTGGCCATGTCGCAGGCGTGCAGGGCTATCATGATATCGATGGATTCGGGCGGGAAGCTGCGGATATCGCCCTGGGCAAAAGAAAGCCCGTCAAGCTTCAGCCGCTGGGCCGCCTTGGTACACAGAGTGACGAGATCCTCCCGCAACTCAACCCCGGTCACCTTGGGGCTCAGTCCCAGGCTGGCGCGCAGATACTCCTCCATGGCAAAGGTGAGGTATCCCTTGCCCGAGCCGAAATCAACCACCCGCAGCAACTCCTGCTCTTTCAACTTCGAAGCGACAATGGCGTGGTCCAGAACCTCGATGAACTTGTTGATCTGCTTCCACTTCCGCGACATGGAGGGGATCAACTGATACTGCTGGCTGGTGACCCCCAGCTCCCTGAGAAACGGGGTGGCAAGATCGAGAAACCGTTCCTTCTCCCGGTCGTGCTCATGAGGGGTGATGCTCCGTCCTACCGCCTTGCCCCGTTGCAGAGTGCGCTTACCCTTCTTGTTCACCGAGAGCTGGATATCCTCGGTCACCGTTTGCAGATGCACATTATTAAAGGCGGTACCAAACACATCGCGGATAAAGGCAATACCCGCAGCCAGGGGCAGATTCTTGGTAACGTCCTTGGTATGGTAGCGATAGAGAAAGGAGAGGCACTCCCCCTCCTTCAGGGTAAGGCGGCGGACAAAGACGCGGTCCAGCCCAGGTTCCATCCCATGGTATTTCCCCAAAACGAGCTTAACAAAGGTGTTCCCGGCCAGACAATCTTCCAGCAGGCTGAAAAAAAGCCCGCTTTGGCTGTGTATCTTTTTAGGCCCGGTTTCCGTCTCAGTCATCTCAGTCATCGTCATGCCCCATTATATAAGAAACCATCTGATTCCCAAGCAATCTCGGCAGCAGAAGAACATTCTTCTACCCTTCACCCTTCCTTCAACGAAAGCGCAATCCTCTTCCGCTGGGGATCAACCTCCAGCACCCGGACCATCACCTGCTGCCGCACCTTGACCACCTCCCCCGGCTCTTTCACATAGCGGTCGGCCAGTTGGCTGATGTGGATCAGTCCGTCCTGGTGCACGCCGATATCGACAAAGGCCCCGAACTTGGTCACATTGGTGACCAGCCCCGGCAGCCGCATACCCGGTTTGAGATCATCGATACTGTTAACCCCGTCGCTAAAGGCAAAGGCGCTAAAGGTCGAGCGCGGGTCGCGCCCTGACTTGGCCAGCTCAGCCAGGATATCGCTCAAGGTCGGCAGCCCCACCGTCTCGCTGACATAGCGACCAAGCTCGATCTTTTCCCTACTCTCCGGCCGCTCGATAAGATCCGCCACCTTACAGCCGCAATCCTTGGCCATCTGTTCGACAATTCGGTACTGTTCGGGGTGAACCCCGCTTGAGTCCAGGGGATTGGCCGCGCCCCGGATCCGTAAAAATCCGGCGCATTGCTCAAACGCCTTGCCCCCCAGACGCGGAACCTTCATCAGCTCAGCCCGGCGGGTAAAGGGGCCGTTTTCGTTGCGGTACTTGATGATATTTTGGGCCAGCACCGGACCCAAACCGGAAACATGGGCCAGCAGCTCGGCGCTGGCAGAGTTCAGCTCCACCCCCACCCGGTTGACACAGCTGGCCACGGTATCGTCCAGGCTCTTTTTCAGGGCCGCCTGGTTGACGTCGTGCTGGTATTGGCCCACGCCGATGACCTTGGGGTCCAGCTTCACCAACTCAGCCAGGGGGTCCTGCAACCTCCGGCCGATGGACACCGAGCCGCGCACCGTCAGGTCGTGGTCGGGGAATTCCAGCCGGGCGGTTTCCGAGGCGGAGTAGATCGAGGCCCCGCTTTCATCCACCATGGTGATGATCATCTCGGCAGGCAATCGCAAACCCCGCACAAAGGCCTCGGTCTCCCTGCCTGCGGTGCCGTTGCCGATGGCAATGGCCTCGATCCGGTATTGCTTGCAGAGTTCCGCCACGATCTTGCCGGCTTCCCGGCTCTGTCCCTCAGAGAGGGTCGGGTAGATGGTGGTATTATGCAGGAGTTTGCCCTGTTCGTCCAGGCAGACCAGCTTAGCCCCGGTGCGAAAGCCGGGGTCCAGGGCCATGACCCGTTTGCGGCCCAAGGGCGAGGCGAGAAGCAGCTCGCGCAGGTTGTCGACAAAAACCTGGATCGCCTCCTGGTCCGCCCGCTCTTTGAGCTGGGTACGCAATTCGTTTTCCAGCGACGGACCAAGGAGCCGTCTGTAGCTGTCTTGGGCAGCAAGCTCGACCTGCTCTGCCGCCACCCCGCTGCCCTTGACAAATCTTTTCCGCAACAGCTCGATGGCAGCCTCTTCCGGCGGGCGCATTGCCAGGGTCAGCACCTTTTCGTTTTCCCCGCGCAGCATGGCGAGCAGCCGATGGCCCGGCACCTTGAGGGCCGGTTCCTGCCAGTCGAAATAGTCGCGAAACTTAGTCCCCGCCTCCTGGTTCTTTTTCACCACCTTAGAGATGATCACACCCTTGGTGGTAAAGAGGTGCCGCAGCGCGGAGCGGGCGGCGGAATCCTCATTGATCCACTCCGCGATGATATCGCGCCCCCCGGCCAGGGCCTCATCCGCCGTGGCCACCCCTTTGGCCGGGTCGATGAATCGTTCCGGATTGAGCGGACTGTTGTTCTGGCGAAAGATGTCGCGGGCCAGGGGTTCCAGCCCCTTTTCCATGGCGATGATGCTTCTCGTCCTGCGCTTGGGCCGGTGCGGCAGGTAGAGATCTTCCAGGACGGTCAGGTTGGCGGCGCCAAGCAGGGCCTGGTGCAGCTTGGGTTCCAGCAGCTCCCGTTCGCTTAAAGAAGCAATGATCGCCTGCCGCCGCTTGTCCAGTTCCGCCAGTTGCAACAGCCGATCCCGAACCGCAGCGATCTGGATTTCATCCAGCAAGCCGGTGGCCTCTTTCCGGTAGCGGGCGATAAAGGGGACCGTGCCCCCGTCAGCCAACAGGGTGGCCACGGCCGCCACCTGGCCGGGTTTGATCTTCAGCTCTTGGGCTATGATTTCCTGATGTTGATTCATGGTTGCTTTTGTATTCATATTTCGCCGGCAACGCCAATTGTTTTTTGTTTGCGCGTTGCATTGGCTGTTTTTCGACAAGGGTGTCTTGCCCATCCCCCCATCATATCACTTTGCATCCCCTACCGAATATGGTCAAATACCGGACGCAATTCGCTCGGACATAGGCAGAGAATAAGCGCCATGCTGTCAGTGGCAGCTGAATCATTTAGTTAAGGAAACACACATGGCAAACCCGTTACAGGAGCAGCTGCTCAAGGCCGGTCTGGCCAGTAAAAAACAGGCCAAAAAGGCCGAGCACGAGAAACGGATCAGCCGCAAGCAGCACGACGGCAATCCCCCAGCCGTGGCCAGCAACACCGCGCGGGAAGAGCAGGCGGCCAAGAATTTGCGCAACCGGGAGCTCAACCGGGAACGCCTTGAGGAGACCAGGCTGCGGGAGCAGAAGGCCCAGATAAAACAGCTCATCGAGACCAATCGCTTAGCCCAGGATGGGAGGGGCGAGCCGTACCACTTTGCCGAACAGAACAAGATCAAGAGAATCTTTGTCTCCGAAGAGATGGGTGACCAGCTCAGCCGCGGCCAGTTGGCCATTGTCAAGCTCGGCACCAACTACGAGGTGGTCCCGGCCAAGGTGGCCCACCAGATAGCAAGCCGGGACAAGGAAGCAGTGGTGGTTTTCCATGAAAAATCATAAGTGGCAGCCGCGCACTGGGGAAGGTACCACGGCAACGGCTCAACCGCACCCAGGCCCCAAACCGACCAAGAAGCGTCAACCGCGCGGGTTGCCCATCCTCCATGAAGACAAGGATATTCTCGTGGTCGCAAAACCGGCCGGGCTGCTGACCATCGGCACCGAGCGGGAAAAGTCGAGAACCGCCCATTATCTGCTCAACGATTATGTCCGCAAGGGCGATCCGAAATCGCGCAACAGGGTGTATGTGGTCCATCGCCTGGACAAGGACACCTCCGGCATCCTGATTTTTGCCAAAAGCGAAGAGGCCAAAAAATACCTGCAAGAGCATTGGGAGGATACGGACAAGCATTATCTGGCCATCGTCCACGGACGGTTAACCCCCAGAGAAGGAACGCTCACCTCCTACCTGGCCGAGAATGCGGCGCAAAAGGTTTACTCAACCCCGGACCATGCCAAGGGCAAGCTTTCCCATACGGCATACAAGGTGTTGCAAGAGAACAGAGGGCTCAGCCTGGTGGAAATCCATCTCCTCACCGGCCGCAAGCACCAGATCCGGGTGCATTTCGCGGAAAAAGGCCATCCCGTCGCAGGGGACAAAAAATACGGCAACACCCCACTGGCCTGCAAGCGGCTCGCTCTCCATGCGCGATCAATATCCTTTATCCACCCATATAGCGGTGAGCAAATGCGCTTTGAGCTCGGGATGCCGGAGGAATTTGTTCGTCTACTCGGTAAATAACAACGGTTGGTATACGCAATCCAGCGACAACCGGCCTGGTGAGTAAGGCATCCTCGAAATATGCCTTAGAGAGAAACGTGAGCGAATGCTCCCGTTGTATTCAATGGTGGGCGATACTGGGATCGAACCAGTGACCCCTGCCGTGTGAAGGCAGTGCTCTCCCGCTGAGCTAATCGCCCTGATATTTTGTTCTACTATAGTACATTCCGCCGCCATCAACAACCGAACGTTGCTGCCACAGGGCTACGTTGGGATTTGCGGAAAGAAACGGGAAAAAAGGAGAGGGTTGCCCATGTTTCACTGGTTTCGCGATCATCGCCGTGCCGAGGCGCGAAAGCGCCTGTTCCCTCCCGAGTGGGAAGTCTTTATGCGCGCGAACGTGGCCCATTACTGCGTGCTCGATGACGCCGAGCGCGTTGAGTTGCGCGCGATGATCCAGGTATTTCTGGAAGAGAAAAACTGGGAAGGATGCGGCGGCCTCGACCTCACTGATGAGATTCGTCTCACCATTGCGGCCCAGGCATGTCTCCTGCAACTGGGACTTCCCCACGATTACTATCGCAACGTGGAGTCGATTCTCGTCTACCCCTCCACCGTTGTGCCTCCCCCGCGCCAACCCGGTTTCTTCGAGCGGCTGGACACCCCAGAGGAACCCTCAATGCCTCTTTTGGGTCAGGCCTTCAACCATCAGGGGCCGGTGATCCTTGTTTGGGATACCGTTCTTCACGATGCGCGCCACCCCGAGCAGGGTCATAACGTCGTCTACCATGAGTTTGCCCACAAGCTCGACATGCTCTCCGGATCCGCCAACGGCACCCCGCCGCTCGTCGACCGCGACCAGCTGGCCCAATGGGTGACCGTCTGCTCCCGCGAATTCCTGCGGCTGCGCCGCATGGCCGAGAAAGGCCACAAAACTTTCCTCAATGCCTACGGTGCGACAAACGAGGCCGAGTTCTTCGCCGTGGCCACGGAAACATTTTTCGACCGGCCTCTCTCCCTCCAGAAGCACGCCCCAGACCTCTACAATGTCCTCACCGCCTACTATCGCCAGGACCCGGCAGGGCGCGTGAACCGCCCTTGTGCCGTGACAAAGTAGAAAATGGTTGATGAAAAAATCAAAATATCGGGTTCCGTCCCCATTTTGTGTACTGTAACGGTGAGGTGAGTCGTGTCAGAGAAGAAAATTATCGGTCTGTGCGAAAAAGGAGTCGATGTCCCGTACGAGCGGCTCGACCCGGAGACGTTGCGGAATGTGATCGAGGAGTTTGTGACAAGAGACGGGGCGGATTGGGGGGAGGCCGGCGGTACGCTGGAGGAGAAGGTCAATCAGGTCATGCAGCAACTGCGAAGCCGGAAGATTAAGATCGTTTTTGAGCTGAATTCGCAAACAGCGAACATTGTTGTCAACCGCTGAATCGCGGCTGATCCACTTTACAACCAAACGCCTAGTGTGTGATGAGGCCTCTTGGCAGATTCCTTGGCCTTCATTGAAAGTGGCCAGGAAGTACTTGCCGGAGTTGAGCCCGTTGATGGAAAAGATGCTATAATGTCATCGTTAGGAGACGAGTCATGCAAATTCAATCCGCTTTTTTCGAAACCCATGCCATCCGTCGGGTTTATGACGAGGAAACCGGGATATGGTGGTTCTCGGTCGTCGATATCATTCAGGTGCTGACCCAACCGTCCGATTATCAAACGGCCAGAAAATATTGGAAAGTGCTAAAAGGCCGTTTGGGTAAAGAGGGCAGTCAACTGGCAACAAATTGTTACCAGTTGAAAATGACCGCCGAGGATGGCAAGCAACGTCTCACCGACGTGGCCACCGCCGAGACCCTGCTGCGTCTGGTACAATCCGTTCCCAGCCCGAAGGCGGAGCCGATCAAGCTGTGGTTGGCCAAGGTCGGCCACGAACGTATGCAGGAAATGGCCGATCCGGCGCTATCATTGGCCCGCGCCCGCGAAACCTGGCAGAAGCATGGGCGCAGCGAAAAGTGGATTCAGCAACGCATGACCGGCCAGGAGACGCGCAACAAGCTGACCGATTACTGGGCAAGCCACGAGATCGCCAAGAACGAGGAATTTGCCTTGCTCACCAACATCATTCATCAGGAATGGTCGGGGGTGAGCGTGAAAACGCACAAGGCGATGAAGGGATTGCTGGATCAGAACCTGCGTGACCACATGAGCGAGGCGGAACTGATTTTCACCGCCCTGGCGGAGTTATCGACACGACAGATTGCCGAGACGGATGAAGCAACCGGGATGACGGAAAACAAGGGGGCGGCAAAGAAAGGCGGGGCGATAGCCAAGCAGGCGCGCAAGGCGCTGGAGGCCAAGACCGGCAAACCGGTGGTCTCCGGAGAAAATTTTTTACCGCCCGCCAAGCCGCGCCCCAAGAAGAAGGGATAAGAGGTTACATGTGACGTCCCTATTTTTCCCCGCACCATTATGTCCCTGATCACTCTGTGGCTGGAAAGCCTGCTCACTCCCTGCCCCCGTCATCTCAGGCGGATGGGTTTTCTCCATGAACAGCTGGCCATTGAAGCCCGTTACCAACGCAACCGCGCCAGCTGGGAGCCGCACCTTGCACGCAGCCGCACCGCCATCCTCGCTGCGGCCGATTCCTGCCCACAGCACCGCACCGTCCTGATCTTAGGGGGTGGCCTGATCAACGATGTCCCCCTGGCCGAGCTGGCCGCCCGTTTCCAACAGGTGGTCCTGGCCGATATCCTGCACCTGCCCCGCAACCGTCGCAAGGCCGAAGCCGTGGCCCCCAACATCACCTGCCTTGATTTCGATTGCACCGGGGCGGTGAAAAAACTGTACCAGGCAGGCAATGGACTGGACGATGAGGCGGCGATAGACCTCTTCCGCCAGGCCTCCCCCGCTTTGCCCGCCGACCTCGCCTCGGGCTGCGACCTCACCGTCTCCTTGAATCTTGCCTCCCAGCTCGGCTACCTACCGGCCAAGTGGTTAGAGAAAAGGCGTCCCCGAGACGAGAAGTTTTCTCTCCGGCTCCGCCGGGCTACGGCGCTTCGACACCTCGAATGGCTGCAGGCTCTGCCCGGAATACGACTCCTCATTGGAGACCGTGCCCTGGTGGTACGAGGATTGGATGAAAGCGAGGTGGAGCGGGAGGTGATTCTGGGGGAGGGAGATATGGAGTCCCCTTGTGATAGTTGGGTTTGGAGATTTGCCCCAGCCCCGGAATGGGATAGGCGCCACCATCTTGAACTTGAGGTTGGCGCCTATGTTCTTGAGCATCGGACTTATCGGTCGCCTGGGGATATTAAGTGAAATTGAAAAAATTGGGGAGTGTCCCTGATTTTCCCATCCAGGTTGTAATATTGAACTTCTTTCGATTGAGTTTTTCCTGCCAAAGCGCCATGCCGAGTGGTTGTCCGGAATTTCCGGACAACCACCTCTTCTTCCAGCTCACTTTCCTTGAACACATTACGAAGATGCTCGGAAATCGTGCGTTTATTCCGGTCGAACAGTTCTGCCATCTGGGCCTGGGTCAACCAGACCGTCTCCGCGGCCAGATGCACATCCAGTAGGGCCTGCCCATCGCTGGACTGATAGATGATGACCTCGCCATGTTCAGGCTGCCCTGAATTCTGCATTCTCAATTCTTCTTTCTTCATTTATTCCTCCCCAGACAACCCATGATCTCCTTTTTCAGCGCCTCCCCGGTTCCGCTCACCTCGGCCATGAGGGGACGGTCCCCAGCGGCTCTTCGAGGGTCGTGGCTTTCCAGTTCGCCGACATGGGGGTTCTTGATATCGAGATTGTGGCCGGAGGCCTTGAGCTGCTCGATCTCCACCTTCCAGGCGTGTTCATTCTCTTCGCGGTTCTCCCACCAACCCTTTCCCGGCCCGAACTCCTTGATGCGCATGGGCTTGGCTTGTTTCAGGCTTTTCGTACGCATGATTTTACTATACCAAAGACAAGGCCATACTACACACGATTCTACGAGGTTACGCATGCCTTCCCGATCTTCCCCTGCTGCATTATGTCCATGATCACCCTGTGGCTGGAAAGCCTTTTCACTCCCTGCCCCCGCCATCTCCGGCGGATGGGTTTTCTCCGTGAACAGCTGGCCATTGAAGACCGTTACCGACGCAACCGCGCCAGCTGGGAGCCGCACCTCAAGCGCAGTCGCACCGCCATCTGGAACTTGAGGTTGGCGCCTATGTTCTTGGGATTCGATCTTTTCGGTCGCCCGAGGATATCACCTAAAATTCAAAAAACAAAATGACATATCCCTATGAATTTCTTGGTGAATATGGTCAAATACTCGGGCAATATCCCGTTAGGTTTTTGCGGTCATGATCAGCGAGAACAAGAAAAAGCTTGCGTCCTTTGCTCAGGTTCGATATTTTATGCGAAATTATTACTTAAATTTGAACAACACCCCCAACGCATCTCGTAAGATCTGCGCACCATTGGGGGTTTCTTTTTATGGGGGCTGGTAATGCAATTTACCAAGCCCCCTAAATCTTTTGATGAACAGATTGACCTGCTCATCGAACGCGGAATGGTAATCACAGACCGTGACCGGGCCAAACGCTATCTCGGCCACCTCAATTACTATCGCCTAGCTGCTTATTGGCTCCCCTACGAGCAAGATCATCCCACCCATCAGTTCAAGCCAGGCACCGACTTCAATCTGATCTTGGAGCACTACATATTTGACCGGGAGTTGCGCCTGTTGGTCATGGATGCAATCGAGCGAGTGGAAGTTTCCCTCCGCACCCGCTGGGCCTATCACCTTGCTCATACCTATGGACCGCACGCCCATCTGCAAGAAGATCTATTCAAGGCAAACTGGCCCCACGCAGAAAACATCAGCGCGCTCAAGGAAACGGTAAGCAGAAGTTCCGAGATTTTCATCAAGCACTTCAGCAAATACGATGAAGAACTCCCTCCCCTGTGGGTTGTCTGCGAGGTCATGACCCTGGGGCAACTTTCAAAGTGGTATGCAAACCTAAGACATGGCAGCGATCGCAATGCCATTGCCCACGCCTATGATTTAGATGAGATAAATCTCACCTCATTTCTCCATCATCTCAGTATAGTCCGTAACCATTGCGCCCATCATGCCCGGCTCTGGAATCGGAATCGTTTATTTCCCTTTGCCTGGAAACTGCCCCGGAAAAAACCTGCTGATCTACAGGCAAATTTCAACCACACAGACGGGAAACGTCTTTACAATACCTTGGTTATGCTGGCATATCTCATGGACAGCATTAACCAAAATACCTGGAAACAGCGGTTGGCCAACCTTTTTGTCAAGCATCCGCAGGTGCGGGCGCAGACTATGGGCTTTCCGGATGATTGGCAAGCGCGGCCGCTCTGGAAAGGGAACCTTTAATAATCAATGACTTTACTCAATATAGAAACATGACCGCAAAACAAAAACTCGAACAACAGCTCTGGAATATCGCCAATACCCTGCGGGGCAAGATGGGGGCCGATGAGTTCCGCGACTATATCCTGGGATTTATTTTCTACAAGTATCTCAGCGAGAAGATGCATGCCTATGGTGACATGGCTTTGAAACCGGATGGTCTCCTTTATTCGGAGCTTGATGAGTCGAAACCCAAGGGTAAAAAATATCTGGCGGCTATCCGGGGCGAGGCATTGGAGACTCTTGGCTATTTCCTCAAACCCTCAGAGCTGTTTTGTGAGATGGCTAGGCGGGGCAAAGGCGACGGCAAGCACAAGTTTATTCTTAACGACCTGACCAAAGTACTGAACAACATTGCCCAGTCCACCATGGGGACTGACAGCGAGGAAGATTTTGATCACCTCTTTGAGGATCTGGACTTGACCAGCTCCAAGCTGGGCAAAACGGAAAACGCCAAGAACGAGCTGGTTGTCAAGGTCCTGACCCACTTGGACGCCATCGACTTTCGGTTGGAAGATACGGAAAACGATGTGCTGGGCGATGCCTACGAATACTTGATCGGCAAGTTTGCCAGTGGTGCGGGCAAGAAGGCCGGCGAATTCTACACCCCGCAAGCGGTGAGCATGATTCTGGCTAAACTCGTCACCACCGGAAAGAAGCGACTCAAAAGTGTCTACGACCCCACCTGCGGTTCCGGCTCATTGCTGTTGCGGGTGGCGAAAGAGGTTGCCGATGTAGGCAAGTTTTATGGCCAGGAGTCCAACCCCACCACCTACAACCTCTGTCGCATGAACATGATCATGCACAATGTCCATTACCGTAAATTCGACATCAAGAACGAAGATACCTTGGAGTACCCCCAGCACATCGACCTGCGCTTTGAGGCCATTGTTGCTAATCCGCCCTTTTCGGCCCAGTGGAGCGCCAGCCCCCTGTTTATGAGCGATGACCGGTTTGCGCCCTACGGCAAGCTAGCCCCGGCCGGCAAGGCAGACTTTGCCTTTGTCCAGCACATGGTCCACCAGTTGGACGACAACGGCGCCATGGCCGTGGTTCTGCCCCACGGTGTGTTGTTCCGGGGCGCGGCCGAAGGTCATATCCGCCAGTATCTAATCGAGGAGCGCAATTGTTTGGACGCGGTGATCGGTCTGCCTGCCAATATCTTCTATGGAACTGGAATCCCCACCTGCATTCTAGTGCTGAAGAAACGGCGGAAACATGGCGACAACATCCTCTTTATCGATGGTAGCCAAAGCTTTGAAAAGGCCACGAATCAAAACATCCTGCGTCCCGAGGATATCGAGCGGATCGTCACCACCTTTCGGGAACGCAAAAGCGAGGACAAATACAGCTACGTGGCCGATCTTTCCGAGGTACGGGAAAACGACTACAATCTCAACATCCCCCGCTATGTGGAAACCTTTGAGGAAGAGGAGCCCGTGGACCTACAGGCGGTGTCACAGGAGTTAAAAAGTCTGGACAGCGCGATGCGGGAGACTGATGCATTGATCAGTGATTTTTGTAAGCAGCTGGGTATCGAGACGCCGTTTTAGGGAAGGTGAGCAGGACATGAAAAAGAATATGCAAAGAGTGCCTCCGCTGCGTTTCTCCGAGTTTGATGGGGAGTGGTCTCATCATAGAACTAAAGAGTTGTTTGACAGAGTTGCGGATGGCGTTGATGTTGAAGACGGTCGGTTTTATCAAGAGATTGGTATCAGGTCCCACGGCAAAGGCTTGTTTCATAAAACTCCTGTTTTAGGGGAGACACTTGGGGATAAACGAGTTTTTTGGGTTAAGAATAATGCCCTGATTTTGAATATCGTTTTTGCTTGGGAACAAGCTGTCGCAAAAACTAGTAACGCAGAAATTGGGATGATAGCCTCGCATAGATTCCCGATGTTCAAAGCAAAAATAAACCTGGCTGATCCTTCCTATTTTTTGAGTTTCTTTTTGACGCGCAAAGGAAAAAACCTTCTCGAATTGGCGTCTCCTGGGGGAGCGGGGCGGAATAAAACATTAGGTCAAAAAACATTCGATGAACTCAAAGTTTTTCACCCCAGCCTCCCCGAACAACAAAAAATCGCCTCGTTCCTTTCAGCCGTGAACAAGAAGATTCAGCAGCTCAGCCGCAAAAAGGAGCTGCTTGAGCAATACAAGAAAGGGGTGATGCAAAAGATCTTCTCCCAACAGATCCGCTTCAAGGATGAAAAGGGCCAGGAGTATCCGGCTTGGCAGGAGAAGCGGTTGGGGACTTTGGCTACAAAAATAACAACGAAAAATCAAAAGAGTGTTTTTACTTTTGTGCTAACAAACTCGGCAACAAAAGGAATTATCAGCCAACAAGATTATTTTAACAAGGATATTGCCAATCAGAACAACCTTGAAGGATATTATGTCGTTGCTAAAGACGATTTTGTATACAACCCGAGGATTTCAAGCTCGGCGCCAGTTGGACCTATTAAAAGGAATAAATTAGGAAAGGGGGTTATGTCACCTCTATATTCTATTTTCCGCTTTGGAATAGAGGACGCGGACTACTTTGAATATTTCTTTGAAACCAGGGGATGGCACAAATACATGCATAGTATTGCCAACTTCGGAGCAAGGCACGATCGTATGAATATCACAAATGCGGATTTTTATAAAATGCCAGTTCCTTACCCATGCAGGGAAGAAAAAGATAAAATCTGCCGATTCTTAGAGACATTGACAAAGAAAATTGAGTCAGCAAAAGCTCAACTCATCCAAAACCAGGCCTTCAAGAAAGGGTTGCTCCACCAAATGTTCGCATGAGTACTCAACCCGAAGCCATATTGGAAAACGATCTGATCAGCCAGCTTATTGGCCTTGGCTATGCCCATGCCTCCATCCATGATGAGGAGAGCCTGCTGGCCAATCTAAAGGCACAGCTTGAGGCCTTTAACAGTGTCGAGTTTTCCGAGCGGGAGTTCGGGGTTATCCTCAACCATCTGGCCAAGGGCAATGTCTTTGCCAAGTCTAAGACCATGCGGGACCGCTTGCAGCTCAGCCGGGATGATGGCGAGAGCTTCTATGTGCTGTTCTTCGACTCCGAGGATTGGGGGAGGAATCTTTTCCAGGTCACCAATCAGGTCTCCGTGCAGGGGACGTATAAAAACCGTTACGATGTCACCCTGCTAGTCAACGGGTTGCCCCTGGTTCAGATCGAACTGAAAAGGCGGGGGCTGGAGCTGAAAGAGGCATTTAATCAGATCAACCGCTACCAGCGCCATACTTTCTGGGCCAACAGCGGCCTGTTCCAGTACGTGCAGATCTTCGTGATCAGTAACGGGGTCAACACCAAGTATTACGCCAACAACCGACGCCAGTCCTTCAAGCAGACCTTTTGCTGGGCCGATGTTAATAATCGAAACATCACCGGGCTTACCGATTTCAGCGCTGCCTTCCTGAACCGCGATCATCTGGGCAAGATGCTGGCCCATTATGTGGTGCAGAACGAAACCCACAAGATTCTGATGGTGCTGCGGCCCTATCAGTATTATGCCACTGAGGCGATTATCGACCAGGTGCACAAGAGCCGCGACAACGGCTATATTTGGCACACCACCGGCTCGGGCAAGACCCTGACCTCATTCAAGGCCAGCCAGATCATCATGGACCTGCCCGAGGTGGAGAAGGTTGTTTTTGTGGTGGACCGCAAGGATCTGGACTATCAGACCATGAAGGAGTTCAACAGTTTCAAGAAAGAAAGCGTAGATGCGACCAGCAACACCAAATCGCTGGTCCGCCAGTTTGGCGATGATACCAAATTGATCGTCACCACCATCCAAAAGCTGAACAACGCCATCTCCAACAACCGGTACCGGCCAAGCATGGAACACCTGAGCGACAAGCGACTGGTGTTTATCTTTGACGAATGCCATCGCAGCCAGTTTGGCGACACCCACAAGAAGATCACCGGCTTTTTTACCAACAGCCAGCTTTTCGGCTTTACTGGCACCCCCATCTTTGCCGACAACGCCCTAAAAAACGACCTTGGCAAGCGCACCACCAGGGATTTGTTTGGCGAATGTCTGCACAGGTATGTGATCACCGACGCCATCCGTGACGAGAATGTGCTGCGCTTTGCTGTGGAATATATCGGCCGGTATAAAAACAAGTCCAACACCTTTGTCGATATCGAGGTGGAGGACATCGACGCCAGGGAGGTGCTCGACTCGCCGATCCGGCTTGAAAAGATCGTCGATTACATCATCCGTTACCACGACCAGAAGACTCACCGGCGGGAGTATTCAGCCATCTTCGCAGTGAGCAGCATCGAAAACCTGATCAAGTATTACGAGCTGTTTCAGGCAAAAAAAGAAACGGGTGAGCATGACCTGCGAGTTGCCACCATCTTTACCTACACCGCCAACGAAGAAGATCAGGACGCCACCGGCCTGTTGCCGGGAGACGATTATTTGATGGCGGCTGAATCACAGGCAACTTACACGACCAGCCACAGTCGGGAGAAGCTGGATCAATTCATTACCGATTACAACGGGATGTACAGGACCGCCTTTTCCACCAAGGATGGGCAGCAGTTCGAGAACTATTTCAAGGATATCAGCAAGCGCCTCAAGGAACGGGAGAAGGAAGGCTCCCCGGATAAGGAAAGGCTCGATATCCTGCTGGTGGTGAGCATGTTCCTCACCGGGTTTGACGCCAAGAAAGTCAATACCCTTTATGTAGACAAAAAGCTCCGACATCATGGTTTGATTCAGGCCTTTTCCCGCACCAACCGCATCCTGAACGAACAGAAATCCCACGGCAATATCCTCTGCTTCCGCAACCTGAAAAAAGATACCGATGACGCCATCGCCCTGTTTTCCAATAAGGAGGCCAGGGAGGTGATACTGCTGCCGCCCTATGAGGAAATTGTCCGGAAGTTTAGCCTTGCTTTTGCCGAGCTGCTAAAAATTGCGCCCACGGTGAAAAGCGTTGACGACCTGGCAAGCGAAGAGCAGGAGCTGTCATTTATCCAGGCCTTCCGCGAGTTGATGCGTATCCGCAATGTGCTCACCTCGTTCGCCGATTTCAACTGGGCCGACCTGCCCATGACCCAGCAGAGTTTCGAGGATTACAAGAGCAAGTATCTCGATCTGTACGATAAGGTCAAAAGCGAGCGGAAGAAGGAGAAAAGCTCCATCCTGGAGGATGTGGATTTTGAGCTAGAACTGATCCACCGCGACGTGATCAATGTGGCCTATATCCTCAAGCTGCTCGCCAAGCTGAAACAGGCAGAGCATAAAGAGAAAGGGCGGCAGAAGAAGGCTATCTTGGATCTGTTGGGCGGACAGATCGACCTGCGCAGCAAGCGGGAGCTTATTGAAAGATTTATCGAAGAGCAATTACCAAAAATCGACGATGCCGACGCCATCACCGATGAGTTTGAAAAATACTGGCAGGAGCAGAAGGTGTTGGCTCTGGGGCAGCTCTGCGAGGAAGAGCATCTGGACCGCAAGCAGTTCCAGTCCCTGATTGACGCCTACATTTTCAGCGAGCAGGAACCGTTGCGTGAAGACATCTTTAATTGTTTGGACAACCGCCCCAGTGTGCTACAGGCAAGGTCGATCGGTGAGCGGATTTTGGAGAAGATGAAGCAATTTGTGGAAGTGTTTGTGCGGGGCATGGTGGCGTAAAATAGTATGGCCGCTCCCCTACTTCCGCCTCCCAAATCAAAGAATCAGAATTATGGGGACATAATACTTAATTAAGGGACACACCAAACCACTTGACGCCATAACGTTATGACGTTAAATTGCCCACAGGAGGAACAAACGATGGGCACACTCACCAAAAGAGCAACTGTATATTTTGACCCCGCCATGCACCGGGCGCTTCAGCACAAGGCTCTGGCGACATCCCGATCCCTTTCCGATATCGTCAACGAAGCGATCCACCATGAACTGGCCGAGGACGCTGAAGACTTGGCCGCCTTTGAAGAGCGGCTCAACGAGCCGCTGGTTTCCTACGAAACCGTCCTGAAAGAGCTCAAGGCCAATGGCCGTTTATAACCTCTTTTTCAAGGATTCGGTCAGGAAGGATCTGGATTCCATCCCAAAAAACGACCTGCGACGGATCATCGAGCGAATAGAAAGCCTTGCCGCAAATCCCCGGCCCCTTGGTTGCGAAAAACTCTCCGGCCAGGAAAAATACCGCCTTCGCCAGGGAAATTACCGCATCATCTATTCGATACAAGACACGCAACTGACCGTTTGGGTGGTCAAGGTCGGCCACCGCCGGGAAGTCTACCGAAGCTAAATTTTCTCGCCTCGCCACTCCTCCTCTTTCTGAAAAACCCTCGCCCGCGTCTGGGGCGAAGACGGGAAAAGTAGGGACACTCCCCTAGTTTCCTCTACCAAATCAAAGAATCAGGGAATTATCCCTACCTTCATCTTGGAACCACAATGAAAAAAAACTTTAAGTTGACCCACCCAAAGATCAAAGTTCCAAGGCTGGTTGAAGCCATCAAATTTGAAGTGCGAAAATATTTAAAAAGAGAACGGAATAAGCCGCTTCCCGCTACGGTCGATTTTTGGGATTTTGACTGCCGGTACGGGGCTGATGAGGCAAGCGCTGAGGTGATTCATGTGTCCGCCATCAACAAATCCATTGATGAGGCCGAAGCGAAACAGCTCGAATCCTTTTATCTGGAAATTCTGGCCAAACCGGGTCGTCGCACCAAAAAACCCAAGGAAGAGGTGCAAATAGACGGGGAAGACGGGGTGTAGAGAAGGGAGATCAGTAAACCTGATTGACTAGTTTAGCTAAATTGATTACTTTAGCTTTATCAGGAGGTGGTCTTATGGAAATTACAGCCACGGAATTAAAAAACAGGTTCGGAAAATACCTTGATATCTCCAGGGTTGAGCCGGTGATTGTTGACAAAACCGGGAGAAAGACTGCGGTCTTACTTTCTTATGAGGAATACAAACGCCTCACGGAAATGGAAGACGCCTACTGGGCACAGAAGGCTCTCGGGGCAGAACAGGAAGGGTATGTCGGGACGGAAAAGAGTTTGGCCTCTCTGAAAGAGCAGCATGCTTAAACTCGATCTGACCAAAAAAGCCTTGGGTTTTCTCGAACAGTTGCCGCCGAAGCAGTTCCGGCAGGTGGCAAACAAGGTGTTCGGCTTGATGGAAAACCCTGAACCAAACGACTCAAAAGCGCTGATTGGTTACCCCTTTCGCCGTGCCGACATTGGGGAATATCGGATCGTTTACCGGGTGGAAGATGATATCCTGAAAGTGGCGCTCATCGGCAAGCGTAATGATGATGACGTCTATAGGCAGCTGAAACGATAGCAAAAATTGTGGGGAAATGGATAAGAAGAAACACCATCATCCGGCTTTGCTTCTCGCCTGCCTCGCCTTCTCCGGTTCCCCCAGTTGCAGATACGCCTTTTCCATCAAGAGCCAGTTCTGCCGGATCAAATCATGATCCTTTCCGGCCAGGCTTTTCGACTTGATACAGAACTGGACCACCTGCTTATAATCCTTCTCCCCGTACTTCACCTGGGCCATCTCGTGCCAGAGTCTGGCGTTGCGGGGTTCCAGCCGGAGGGCGCGCTCCAGCACCATTTCGGCTTGGCTGAATTGCCCGGCCTGGATATTCTGGCGGGCACTGGCAAGCAAGGTCGCGGCAGCCTTCCCTTCTTTCGGCACCGGCACCGACTCATTGCCGGGGCTGGGAGCAGGAGCTTCACTCGGCGCAGGAGTTTGGCCGGACCGGGAGACCGGCGCAGGTGCGGTGGGCTGATCTACAAGTGTTTTCCCTGCACAGCCGTGCATAACCAGAGTCAAAGCCAAGAGCAACCCGACCTTCCAGCCCATCTGCCATACATGGTTCCGTGCTTTCCGCTTCATCCCGTTTTCCCTTGTTTCGTGTTTTCCCGCCCAGGCAAGCATCCCAACACCATCCCCTCCCCGCAGCGGCGCGGAGAAACTCGTTCTTCCCGGTTCTTCCGCTGTGTTTAATGAAACCAGCCGCGGATCGTATCCAATATCCCCGGACTGCTCTTCTTCTCCTGACCGGGATCAGACGGGCCGGAAGCCGGGGTTGCCCCACCGGGCATTGTCCCTGAGGCAAAGGGGAGGACCACATTGTCCCGGCTGACATCTGCGGAGGAGGAATAGCTTCCCGCATCCAGCCTGGCCCACTCAATCCCCTCCGGCTCGATCAGCTCCAGGGGCTGGGGATGGAGCGACTGCATGATCCTGCCCCACACCACCATGGCGCCGCTGGCCCCGGTAAGCCCAGTCGGTTTGTTATCGTCACGGCCGATCCAGACCACGGCCAGTCGATTTCCGGTAAAGCCGGCAAACCAGCTGTCCCGCAGCTCATCCGTGGTTCCTGTCTTGCCGGCTGCCCCCACCGAGGCAGGGAGATACTGGGCCAGCGACCGTGCGGTGCCCTCAGTCACCACCCGCTTTAAGGCGGTATTGAGCAGAAAGATCTCCTGGGGCGCAAAACGCTGCTCCACGGTGAGGCCGTAACGCTGGACCACCTTGCTCTCCACGGTCAGCACGCTGCTGATGCACCGTTGCGGCTGATAGAAACCGCCCGTGGCAAAGAGCTGATAGAGTTGGGCCACCTCCAGGGGCGACAGCTCCGCGGTGCCCAGCAGGAAGGAAGGATAGGGTTTGAAATCCCGGTTGATCCCGACCTGCTTGAGATTGGCCACCACCTTTTCCACCCCGACATCCATGCCGATCTTGACCGTGGCCAGATTATAGGAATGGGCCAACGCCTCGTAGAAGGGCACCGACCCATGTTCTTTCTTATCATAATTATCCGGCCGCCACGCCTTGGCCCCGGGAGTGGTCAGGCTGAAGGAGGTATCCTGCACCGGGGTTGCCAGGGTGTAGCCGTTGCCCAGGGCCGTCAGATAGACCAGCGGCTTGATGAGCGAGCCGATGGGGCGCTGGGCATCAAGGGCCCGGTTGAACCCGGCCTGCATGGCGTCGCGGCTTCCAGCCAGGGCCAGGATCTCCCCGCCCTCCCGGCTGCTGACAATCACCGCTCCCTCAAGTTTGCTGGTCCCTCTCCGTTTTTCCAGGGCCGGGAGGGTTTCCCGGAGATTCTTTTCCACCTGCTTCTGCACCTGGGGATCAAGGGTGGTGAGGATCTTCAAGCCATTGGAAGTGAGATCTTCCTCGCGATACTCCTGGGTCAGCTGGCGGCGCACCAGTTCGAGAAAATCAGGATAGCGGTTGAACCCGCTCTGCACCGAGCCGCTCTCCTCCAAGCCGGAAGCCATGGCGATGCGGTATGCCTTCTCCGTGATCACGCCTTCGGCACGCATCACCTCGAGGACCACCTGCTGCCGCAGCAGGGCGCGCTTGGGGTCCTGGCGCGGATCATAATAGGAAGGGCCCTTGATCATCCCCACCAGCATGGCAATCTGACCATTGGAAAGATCCTGTAATTCGCGCCGGAAATAGAACTGGCTCGCCAACCCGAAACCATGCACCGACCTGCCCCGATCCTGGCCGAGAAAAATCTCATTGGCATAGGCGGTGAGGATCTCGTCCTTGCTGTAATGCACCTCCAGCAGCAGGGCCATGATCGCCTCATTGACCTTGCGCTGCAGGGTACGCTCGTTATTGAGGAAAAAGTTCTTCACCAGCTGCTGGGTCAGGGTGCTGCCGCCCTGCACCGTTTTGCCAGCGCGGATATTGGCGAACATGGCCCGCAGGATTCCCAGCGGATCAACCCCGGAATGGGTGTAGAAATGTCGGTCCTCCACCGCGATCAGGGTCTTGGCCAGCAGCTCGGGAAGCTCCTTGCGGCTGCAAACAAGCCGGTCTTCATTTTCCAGGGGATGAAAATTGCCGATCCGGGCCGGATCGATGCGGGCCAGGGGAACCTCTGCCCCGCTCTCTGTACTGGATATCTTTTTGATCGCGGCGCCAGAAAACTCCACCGTGAGCCGGGCCGATTTTTCCAGCCCGTCGGGAAAGGCAAAATCCCTGGTCACCAGATGCATGACATTGCCTGCTTGGTCATAGCCGCCCGGATCTTTCGCTGCCTTGTCCCGCCGATACCCGCCAAGCTGCAACTCCTCCGCAAGCATGGCCGGAGTAAAAGGCAGCTCGGGGTACAACTCCAGGGGACGCGCGTACACCACGGCGGGTAAGGCCCAGCGCTTACCGTCAAACTTCTGGCGGATCACCTTGTCGAGATAGAGGACGTACAAGCCGAGGGCAAGCACGAGCAGAAGCGTCAGCGCCCCCGCGATCTTGAACAAGGTCCAGCTCTGCCCCCTGCTGCCCTTCTTCTTCGGAAATATTTTTTTCGTAGCCAAGATTCAGACACCCGTCAAACCATTCAAGGTTCCGGCAGATACGCGAGCATGGCGAGCTGGCGGGAGAGTCGCGTTTCTTGATGCGTGATCCTTCCCGCCCGCAAGCCGGACAAATACAAAGGTAAATTATAACCCATAGCCGAATCCGGAACAGATTTATTTCTCACAATCAAGTAAGATGGTCCCTGAAATCCGGTGGCAATCAAAGAGCGTTTGGGCGTTGTTGCGCACCCGGTTGCCCCACCCACCTCCCTGAAACCCGACCCATCCTGCGCAGATGGGATCAGGCCCCAAGCTTAAGGATGCGCACATGACCTCCATCCTCCAGTGCCCGGTGTGCCGAGAACCGCTGCTGCCGACAGCAACCGGCTACCAATGCGCCACGAACCACAGCTTCGATGCCGCCCGCCAGGGCTATGTCAATCTGGTGCTTGCCCACAACAAACATTCCAAAGAGCCGGGGGACGACCCGGATATGATCCAAAGCCGGAGACGGTTTCTGGACCTGGGATATTACCTCAAAGTGTCCGACGGGATCAACAGGACCATCGCCACCGCGCTCTCGAGTTTGGTGCCCCACACCAATTGCAGCATTCTTGATGCCGGTTGCGGAGAAGGTTTTTACCTCCAACGCCTCAAGGAGGCTCTGGCCCATGGCAGCGCGGCGCACCTCCCCATTGAGTACCACGGCGTCGATGTGTCCAAGTTTGCGGTGCGCCAGGCCACCCAGCGTGACCGGACCATGGCTTGGTTCGTGGCGAGCATCAACGATCTGCCATTTTTGGATGGTTCCCTGGATATCGTGCTCAGTGTCTTTTCCCCGGCAAACATTTTGGAATTTGCCAGGATTCTCAAGCAGAGCGGCAGCCTCATCTTCATAAGCCCCGGCCCGAGACACCTCAACGGGTTGCGGGAGATCATCTACCCCGTCACCCGAGAACATGCCGCCCCTGCGATCACCGAAAAAGCCGAAGCGCTTTTTGCTCCTGCCACGGTGGCCCGGATCACCTACCCGCTTGCGCTTGTATCCAATCAGGAGATCATGGACCTGCTGGCCATGACCCCCTATTACTGGAACATCGATCGAGAGACCAAGGCCAAGGTGGCGGCCCTCGACCGGCTGCAGCTGGATGTGGATGTGGAAATTCGGGTCTTTAAAAAAAAGAGTGGGGACGGGCCTTGAAAAATCAACTTTTCACTCAAAAACAATCCTTTTCCCCACTTTTTTTTGCTGCCGGTCGGTAAAGGGCACCCGCAGACCCAGGCCTACCATGGGTCTGCGGGTCGCAGGGGGGATACTTTGCTACCATCTGGATAAGCAAGTATAATGATCCATAATTTCGGGGATGCATGGCCAGCGTGGCGGAGCCTCAACAAGCCTAACCGGAGCGCCTCACGTTTGACACCCAACGGGTGTACTGATTGAGATAGGGAAACACGCAGAGAGTTGGGCCGGGGTCATTTTCGCTTGACAAGCAATGCTCAGGCCCCTGCTTATCTAACAGGAGAACAAAATGCAGAGAATACGCTACGGATTCATTGTGCTGACGATGCTGTTGTGCTTAGCGACTTCTGCCGCAGCCGAGGTGAGCATCGGTATCGGGTTTCCCCACGTGAGCATTGGGATCAACCTGCCGATGTACCCGGAACTTGTCCCGGTGCCGGGCTACCCGGTCTACTACGCTCCACGGCTGCATGCCAACTATTTCTTTTACGACGGCATGTACTGGGTCTATGAGGACGATAACTGGTACGCAAGTTCCTGGTACAACGGCCCATGGGGATATGTGGAGCCATATTATGTGCCGCTGTTCATCCTGCGTATCCCCGTAGGCTACTACCGGCAGCCGCCGATGTACTTTCGCGGCTGGCGTTCGAATACGCCGCCCCGCTGGGCTAATCACTGGGGCCCAGAATGGGAGCAACAGCGAAGAGGATGGGACCGGTGGCAGCGCAGCTCTGCTCCAGCGCGTGCGCCGCTACCTGTCTACCAGCGAAAGTATTCGGGAGAGAGATATCCCCAGGTGGAACAACAGCCCGCGCTCCACAGCCAGAAATACCGTTACCAGCCGCGGGAGACGGTAATCCGCGAGCACTTTCAGCAGCAGTTAGAGCACAGAGCACCCGCGCCTGATCAGCGGGAAAGACAGGACGAGCCTCGAAGGACAAACCCAAGGCAGCAGGAAACCCAACAGGGCAGTCCAGAAGGCACACGCTCGCAGCCACAGCACCGGGGGGATGAAAATTCCCAGAGATCAGCCCCAAGCCAAAACCCTCCGCAACAGCGAGAGCCGACAAGCTATGACCAGAGGCAGCAACCAGATGCTGCACAACGGGAGCAGACGGCCCCAAGGTCGCATGACCAGGAACAAAAAGCCCAGGATAGGGAGGATGAACAGGAGCCCAATCGGGGCCATGGGCAAAGACAGAATAGAGATGAGGAACGAGGCCGGGGACGCAATAATTAACCAGATTTTTCTATTTCAGCTCTGCAACCCTTTATGCTCGCTCAGGCAGGTATGACGGGTTGCAGAAAAAACCGGGACAAACCTATATAATCCCCTTATCCCTTTTCAAACTTTTTCATCTTGTCCCCGATCCGGCTCGCTTTTTCGCACTGAGAACCTTGTTTGGGGTTGCAGTCGAGGAGTATGGTCATCACCTTGTCGGCTGTTTTATTGCAACCGGCGTCTTCCAGCCGTCCCAAAATATCGGACATCAGCTTGTTGAATTGCACGCATTTTTCGTAATCGGACGAGGCACGCTGGTGCAGGGTGGCTGCCTTCTCCAGGTCTTCCTTGATATCTTGCGGGATTGATTTAGGCATGCGGTCAGGGGCGATCCGTTTTTTCCACTTTTTTCTGCCGCTCGGCCGAGGGAAGGCGCAAATCCATGACCATGCCCTGGGTGGAGAGGATGAGCATCCTCGACTCGTCTTCTATCCGCACCGGCTGCTCCAGGATGCGCTGCTGAAGCAGGACTTGAACCTGTTTGGCGGTAAGGGCTACCCCTTTGCATTCGGGTTCGAGGACAAATTCACACCCTTCCTTCCAGCCCGAGCAGCCGTAGGCTCTGTTGCCCTTGACCACCTCCTTGCCGCAGAGCGGGCAGCTGCCCCAGCGCGCGGTGTCCAGCCGGGCGGCGGAGCTGCTCGTAATCAGGGTGCGGATGTAGCCGGAGATGCCACCCATAAATTCGTCTGGGTCCAGTTGACTGCGCTCGATTTTTTTGAGCTTTTCCTCCCAATCCCCGGTCATCTCCGGCGACTTGAGAAGCGGATCTCGAATCAGGGCGATGAGGCAGCGGCCCATGTCGGTGCAACGCAGATGTTTTTTATCGCGCTGGATATACCCACGGCTGAGCAGGGTTTCGATGATGGCCGCCCGGGTGGCAGGGGTGCCGATGCCGCGCTCCTTGAGCGCTTCGCGTAAGCTATCGTCCTCGACGAATTTTCCCGCCGCCTCCATGGCTCCGAGCAGAGAGTTTTCGCTGAAGTGCTTGGGCGGGATGGTCTTGCCTTCGCGCAGGGATGGCTCGTGCGGGCCGGATTCTCCCTCGCTGAAAAGGGGCAGGGTCTGCTCTTCCGCCGCCTCCTGGGACTGTTTCCTGTTGGCAAAGAGCACGGTCCAGCCGGGCTTGACGATCTGGGTCCCCTTGGCCTCAAACTTCACCCCGTTGCTCTCTCCCTCCACCGTGGTGAGATTCTTGACGCAGACCGGATAGAAGGCCGCGATGAACTGGGTGGTGATCGCCTCATACACCAGTTGTTCGTTGGTGCCCAGACTATGCGGTTTGACCCCGGTGGGGATGATGGCATGATGATCGCTCACTTTGGTGTCGTCGATGATCCGCTTGCTGAAAGGGAGTTTCGCCAGGTTCAGGGGCGCGATCTCTTCCGGACGGATGGCCTTAAGCTGCTCGAAGATCTTGGGAATCCGCGGCTGCAGATCCTTGCTCAGGTAGCGGGAATCAGTACGCGGATAGGTGACGAACTTTTTTTCGTAGAGGTTCTGGGTGGCGGCCAGGGTATCGGCCGCCGAGAGCCCGTGTGCTTTGTTGATCTCCCGCTGCAGGGTGGTGAGATCGAAGAGCTGGGGCGGCTGCTCTTTTTTCTCTTTCGCCACAATCCCGGTGATGGCAAAGGGGTGGTCGGTGATTTTTTCCAGCAGCACCTGAGCCTTTTCCGGCTTTTCAAACCGCTTGCCCGTATATTTGAACACCACCTCGCGGTACTTGCTGGTAAGCTCCCAAAACAGCTGGGGGCGAAACTGGAGGATGGTGTCGTCGCGCTCCACGATCATGGCCAGGACCGGAGTCTGCACCCTCCCGATACTCCAGAGCACCCGATCGTTGCCGCCGCCGATCCGACCGTGGCGGACCGTATAGTAGCGGGTGGCATTAAGGCCGACAATCCAGTCGGACTCGCTGCGGCAACGGGCTGCGGCATAGAGAGCGTCGTAGTCGTGGCCGTCCTTGAGATCCTTGAACGCCTCTGAAATGGCATCTGGGGTGAGCGAGTTGAGCCAGAGGCGACGGATCGGCTTGTCCTCGCAGTTGCACAGCGCCAGGATGTAGCGAAAAATCAGCTCCCCTTCCCGCCCGGCATCTGTGGCGCAGATGATCTCATCGGCTTGCTGGCACAGGGTCTCGATAACCTTAAACTGCTCGTCCACCCCGCGATTTTGAATCAGGGTGAGCTTGAATTTTTCCGGCACAAAGGGAAGGGTTTCCAACGACCAGCGCTTGAGGGCGGGATCATATTCGCCCGGCTCCTGGAGGGTGACCAAATGCCCGAAGGCCCAGGTAATCGCGCAGCCCCGCCCCTCGATATAGCCCTTTTTCTTGGATTTGATATCGAGGACCTCGGCAATGTCGCGCGCCACGGAGGGTTTCTCGGCAATAATAACTTTTTTCATCGAACGATTTTCTCGCGGTCTGTACTTTGGTCTGTTACAAAGGACACAATCTGCTGACGGCCCCGACCCTCACTGTACCATGGGCGCCACACCCTAAACTGAATTATCCGGTGACGCAAGCCGGGATGACCCGAAAAAGATGAAAATACGCACACTCACCCCGGAAAATTACCCCAAGGCTTCCGCCCTGTTGCGGCAGGTATTCCCCCGCAGCACCCATGAGGTGCAGCTGGTGGAAAATCTCCACAAGAATGGCAAACCGATGCATGAGTGGGTATGCATCCACATCAATGCGGTCATCGCCTATATCGCTTTTACCACGGCTTACAACGGTACTGCGGTATGCGGCTTGCACTTAGCGCCGTTGGCGGTGAAGCCGGAGTTTCAACGGCAGGGGATCGGCTCCGAGTTGCTGCGCTTTGCCCTACGGCAGGAAGCCATCAAAGAAAGCACCATCTTTGTTTTGGGCGATCCCCGCTTTTATCAAAAATTTGGCTTTGCGCCCTGCACCATGCCGGTTTGCCCCTTTGACAAAAACAATGCCCATTTCCTGAGCCTGCGCAATAACACCGCCAGCCAGTTTACGGTGAGGTACGAAGCGGAGTTTGGAGCCAAGGGGTAGATGGGTATTTATGGGGCGGTACGGTGTTTAGCGCTACTTCATCTTTGACCGTAGCTTGATCTTTTCCCCGGCAACCATGAAGTTGCCGCGGCCAAGATGATGGATTGTCCGTGGGGTTTTCATGGCGGGGTCGATCCAGGCCTTGACCACTTCAAGGACAAACAAGCAATACTTGGCCACCATCTCTGTATCGACCACCCGGCACTCGAGATTGGCAAAGCACTCCTCGATGAGCGGTGCAGCGACTCGCGTGGCAGGCTTAGCCGTGAAGCCAAACCGCTCAAACTTGTCTGTGTTCGCCCCCGAGGTATTGCCGCACCCCACAACCTTTTCCGCTATCTCTACGGTGGGAATGTTGATGACGCACTCGTTGGTTGCCTGTAGCAGGCCGAAGGTATGGTTGCTGCTGATGACGCAACCCACCAGAGGCGGCTCAAATTCCAGCATGGTGTGCCAGGACATGGTCATGATGTTTGGACGCCCGCCGAGGGCGGTGGTGAGCAGAACAACCGGCCCCGGTTCGAGCAAGCCATAGACCTTGGACAGAGGAAAGGTTTTTCTGGCCATGCTGGCTCTCCCTTTCGGCAATAAAGAAAACTATTTCTGATTACCAAGCAATCTCAGTAGCGAGAGGAATACGCTTTATCCTTCTGTTCATTTCTTTGCTTGCCCAAAGAAACGAACCAAAGAAAGGGCCCCCTGTGTCGCTGGTCCCGCCGAAGGCGGGATGCCCTGTGCTCCTCGATGCTGCCGGGGCTTTGCAAACTCGCTGCGCTCAAACAGTGCAAATCCCCTTTTCGGCAGCCTCTCCGGTGCTCGGCTGCGTGCCAATGGGATTTCTGACTGCCCTGATCGCAAAAATCAGACAGGCACCCTCCTGAACCCACAACAACGCCGCCCTTATCCCTTCGGCAGGGCGGCGTCGACTGATCGTCCGGTTATTCCCGAACCCAAGTAAGTCGGATGATTTTTTCGCCATCACCGTAGGTAAAATCAAGCTCTCCCTGGTAGGCGTTGTTCAAGGCCTCGCCAATCCGCCGGGCCAGGTGGATGCCCGTGGTGGTCACAAGGGTGCGGCCCTCTTCCTCGGCAATGGCCATGAGCCGCTCCATGGGATGCGCTTTTTTCTCCTGGGCCTCCAGGTTGTGGATCAGGTTGGTGATCTCCTCGCGATGGGTCCCGTAAAATCCCCCCAGAATCTCCAGGTAACCGGCCGGAAAATTATCCTTGATGCGCTGGCAGGCTGGGCAGACGATGGCATGGGCATTGACCGCCGCCTCCCACCAGGCCCACCGGCCCTCCAGGAACACGGCCCCGCATACGCTGCATACCGTGGGCTCGGGCAACTTCCGCCGTTCATGATAGGTGTCATGCCGCTTTTCCTGAATCAGCCGATCCCTTCTCCCATATTGGCCTTTGTCCATATTGTTTCTCTCCTTGTCTTTTGCTGTTCACCTTCAGGCAGCATCACTTCCTGCAAGGGCAGACTGGCCATGCCCGTTTCGCTAAATGGTCCCTCCCTCTATTTTTGTTGAATCACATTTCCCATGTTTAAATTATACATCCAGCTACCGGGTAGAACACAAGCTCCAAATAAGTTTTATTTGCGTGCCCCCTTCCCTGCCTTGTGGCGCCGACCAATAGAGGTATCTCCCCTTTTTTCCGCAGGAATATCCCCTTGACATTCCGTTTACCAATGGCCCATCATCATTACATGACAGATAAACTTTTTTTGGGGAGGGACCTGCAATGGACATGACACTGGTCAAAGAAAAAGCAAAACAGCTTGGCATCCAGGTCGGCAAGATGAAGAAGGTGGACTTGATTCGAGCCATCCAGAGCAAGGAGGGCAATTTCCCCTGCTTTGAAACGGCAAAGGATTACTGCAACCAACTGACCTGCGCCTGGCGAAAGGCCTGCTTGCCAACCAAGGAAATGGAGAAGAAATACGAACAGACCAAAACCCTCTACCTCAAAAAAATAAAGGCCGAGCTGGAAACCCTCACGGACACGCTTACCGATCTTAAAAAGAAATCGCAAAAAACCATGGGGGCAGGCAAGACAGAGGCCCTGGCCGAGATCCACAAGCTCGAAAAAAAGATTGAAGACCTCAAGAAAAATGCCCAGGGGCTTGCCACGGCAAGCGAAGATGCCTGGGAGATTACCAAGCAGGGGGTCGATAAGGCCTGGAAAGGCCTGCGCGATTCAGCCAAGAAAGCCTTGGCGAAATTCAGCTGAGGGTTCTCTTGCCCGATTGAATATGGGGTGGATTGTCTCTCTGCCGAACCTCGGCAAAAAATCAGCGCGAGATGGTAAAATCCCACCCCATTTCAATCGCCAACCATTGCGGAAGCAGCATTCGTGACCGAGAGAAATCCAAGCCCGAGCTTTCGATATGATCCTGTAACGCCGTTGCAAACGGACTGGCCGCCGCAACAACGGATCGGAGCATCAGCGGCGCATCTTCGCTAGATTCCGGATCGTTGGCTACCTGGCAGGATTGGGGCGGCGAAGAAACGAAATGCGTGCGACACACCACCGGCCTTACGGGATATGCGCCGCAGACGCCATTGACATCCAGCGGGCAGGAATGGTCGTAGCAGGAAAGGTCTGCCAGCTCGTCGATACTAGATGACGGATGCCTGCCCGGCTTGGAATCGTCCCACTCATGCCATTGTTGGGTGCGCAGACGGAGACCGCGTATCTGGTCTGCGGAGAATTCCCGCCTGATGTATTGCGCCAAGGTGTGGGCCTCGGCGCTGTTGGTAAGGATATGATACCGGCAACAGTGGCAACAGCCCGGTTTGCAACTTGGCACGATGCCCTCTTCACGACGCAACCGATCCAACTCGCAGGCAATTGCTTCATCCAAAGAAGCATACACGCCGAGGACGAAGATTTCTTGTGGGGCAAGGGGGATATCGGCTCCGAATTCGTCAAGGCCAATCACCGAATTGCTCTTTTCAATCAGGTTTATCATTCTTCCTTTTTTCGACAGGAACTTCAGACAGAGACAAGACAATAATTCCGACCGATGTGAACCGCCGGAATTATTGCAGCAGAACAACCTGCATCACCAGCGGCCCGCCCAAACTTGCCGCGTCAGCGCCGCCGCGATTCGTGCCGTCTGGTGAATGCAATGGTTATACACTTTGCCTTTATTGCAGTCTGTTACCTTCATGTTCTTATTTTACATTGACCCTATATTTTTTATATGCTTCTGCCCATTGTACTGTTATAGGAGACGTTGATTCACTAATATTTATAGGATCAAAATCAACATCAACTATTCTTATAAGATGTCTTATAACTCCAATGGGAGAAGGCTTTCCATCTGGATAGCATTCTTTCTCGAATAATTGATAAGCTTTAAATCCCTTAGAAAAAACATGTTCGAGTTGAGATATTTTTTTGTATCCATGGCTTGTCAAGCTTTCTACTAGTTTAGAGGTGTCTTCAGACCTTGTATTTTGATAGCCAGGTATTCTCGAACTCATATACTCATTTAAAGTATCAAGGTTAATATCTTGCTGAAGAAAAATATCCTTTTTTGTAACATTCTCTTTGATTTTATTTATGTATTGTTGCCTTTCTTCTTTTAATCTATCAAACTGATCGTCCGCTGTTTCAAAAAGGCCAGATAGCGAATTTAATTTTCTTTTTAACTCTCTTGGAACATCTGATTCTTGTTTATAACTTAGATGATGTGCTATTATTGCCCACGAATCCTGGAGTACTGTTCTAACTTGAATTTCGCAAAGTAATTTCTTTAAATCATCATATCTTGCACCAGAAGATGCTTTACCTAATTTAACAATATAATGTGTTGCCCCATATCCAAATCTATCATCCCCAGAATCTTCTAGCTTGTCTACCTTTTCAATAACTTTGAATTCACTTTCAATTATGTTTTCAATAGCATTGAGATCGTTTTTATAAAGGTAAACAATTCTAACGCCAGCTAAATCAGTTATTTGGGCTAAAGGCTCTTTATATTGTTTGCGAGTAATTTTCCCACAAAAACTGTTTAGGGATTTAGCTCTAAAAGTTATAGCTGAATATTCGATATTAAATTGGTTGATTTTTTTTTGTAAAATGTATGCTACTTCTTCACACAAATGTGCATAATCCGTTGAATTATCGAGAAATTGTCGCAATGTGTCGGTGTTTTCTTGCCATAATTTGTCTATGTCAGCATTACTATGTTCCATTTCTAACTACCTACTTTTGTAGTAATAATCATGCCTAACAAGTTATTCTACGAATCTGGCTGTCATGCCAAAAATCATGATAGGCAGAAAAAACCACGCCAGTGTTCGCCCCAAACGCGAGGGCCATTCACCTTACTACTTACCAAGCCCCACAAGCATCAACAGCTCATAAGAAAGCGCGGCCACCAACCCGGCAGCGGGAAGGGTCAAGACCCAGGCCATGACCATGCTCTGGGCGACACCCCAGCGGACAGCAGACAGCCGCTTGCTGGCGCCGACCCCGAAAATGCTGCCGGAGATGACGTGGGTGGTGCTTACGGGCATACCGAAATGGCTGGTCACGAAGAGGACGATGGCAGACGAGGTCTCGGCGGCAAAACCGTGCACCGGCTCCAGGCGGATGATCTTATGCCCCATGGTCTTGATGATCCGCCAGCCGCCAACGGAGGTGCCCAGGGCCATGGCGATGGCGCAGGACAACACCACCCAGGTGGGAACCACAGGCTCGGGGATCAGCCGGGCGCTGACCAGGGCCATGGTGATGATACCCATGCTCTTCTGGGCGTCGTTGAGGCCGTGGGTAAAAGCCATGGCTGC
Source organism: Deltaproteobacteria bacterium (assembly GCA_026388735.1). Classification (GTDB taxonomy): domain Bacteria; phylum Desulfobacterota; class Desulfobulbia; order Desulfobulbales; family Desulfurivibrionaceae; genus Thiovibrio. Next base: position 34,109 of record JAPLJG010000098.1, on the reverse strand, counting down.
GGCGGAAACAATCTGCAGACTGCGAAAGCTTGCGCTCACGCGGCCGGGGTGCACATTGGCAAGGGTTTTAAAAATCCCGCCCATCAGCAGAAAGCCGATGAGAAAGCCCATGGCAGGAGAACCTACGAGCGGAATAAGCACCTTGTGGACAATGCCGCCCCAGAGAACCGAGGGCAGCCCGCCGTGGATGATGGCCGCACCGCACAAGCCGCCGATCAGGGCATGGGAGGAGCTGCTGGGGATGCCGAATTTCCAGGTGATCAGGTTCCAGACGATTGCCCCGAGGATGGCGGCCAGGATAACCACCTGGAAGGCCTGCTGGTTTGAATCAAGCTCCTGGGGATAGGCCTTTTCCAGCAGCGCCCGGTTGGTGTTGGCCAGTTCTTCCGGTTTCAGCTTGTTGGAATTCTCGGCCTTTGCCACGGTCTTCTCTTTGAGTGCGATCCCGCGAAACCGCGCGGCGGAGTAAAGGTCTGTCTGGGTGATGGCGCGGTTCAGGTCAGCGACCACGGCGGTCTGCAACTCCGGGGAGACAGCGGTGCCCACCGTGTATTGCCCGAGCAGCCCCTGGGTTTCCGGGGAAAGTTGCGTTGCCAGATATTGGGAAACCGGATCAGCGCGATGTTGCAGCTTAGCGGCAAACGCTGCTGGCTGGTGGATGTCAACCATCTGGAACCGGGCCGTGTCAACCAGCCCGCTGGCGACGGTGATCGCCACCTGGGTGGAGACCAGGGCGCCGATAAAGTTCAGACAAGCCGCCATGATAATGGCTTTTCGCGGCGAAAGCACCCGGGTGGAGACCACCGTCGCGATGGCGTTGGCCGTATCGTGAAAGCCGTTGATATAGTCAAAGGCCAGGGCACAGACCACAACCAGTATGAGCAGCAACGACACACTAAGCATATTTCACAACCACACTTTCGATGATATGGGCAACATCTTCGCATTTGTCCACCGCCACTTCTATCCGATCATACACCGCCTTCCACTTGATCGCGTTGATCGGGTCAGCATCCGGGGCATTGAGCAGGTCGGCGAGCGCCTTGCGGAAAGCCGCATCATGCTCATTCTCGATCTGGTGGATGCGGATGAAGAGACTCTGGACATTATCCCGGTTTGGCTTGGTGCGCAGGGTCTTGACCGCCTCCTGTGTGGCTTCGGTGATCTGCACCAGCAGCTTCACCAGCCCTTCCAGATCGGGGCGCAGTTGCTTCAGCTCATAGAGCGCCATCCTGCCGGTGCAGGCCTCGATGCAGTCGGTCACATCATCCAGCGCACTGGACAGGGCGTGCAGATCTTCCTTATCGATCGGGGTGACAAAGGTGGCGTCGATCCGGTTGGCAAGCTCATGGGTGATGTGGTCGGCCTCGCTCTCTATCTCCTTGATCCGTGCCGCATGCACGCCAAGATTGGCGAAGTCATTGACCAAGGCATGAAATTCCTTGGCCGCATCCACCGCGGCCTGCGCCTGTTTTTCTAACAGCGCGTAAAAACCCTGTTTCTTGCTTAATCCTGGGAAACGCACAAGCTTACCTCCTTGCAAAATGGAAAAACCGGACGATCACGCACAGGATCGCCGAAAATAATTACTCCACATATTGAAGCGTGATGATCACTGTCCTGTTGAGCGATCTTCCCTCGGGCAGGCTGTTGTCATAGGGCGGATTATTGGGCCCGTTGCCCGTATGGGTTATGTTGGCGGCAGCGACGGATTTGGCTTGAAGAGTGGTATCGTACACCGCCTTTGCCCGACGAGCGGACAGATCGATATTGTATTTTTCCGTGCCGATGCTATCGGTGTGTCCGGCGATATCCATGACCACGGACTTAAGCTCCGCCACCCTGGCCAGCACCCGGTTGACGATAACCTGATTGCGGTCTTTGAGTTCCGTCCGGTCAAAGTCAAAGAGGATCAGACCGTATTTCTCCACCACCTTGTTCCCGGTTTTCTGGGCGATGCGCTCTTCCCGCCGGATAAAGTTGATGGCGATGGGGCTGCTGGCGGTGCTGAACACATTGCCTTCCTTGTCTTTCACTTCAAGATCAGCACTGAGCTGGCCAAGGGCGGCAAGATTACGCAGGCCCAAGGTTTCCAGGGCAAAGGCCACCTCCGTCGGCGGATTCCCCGCGCCTTCCCTGGTGGCCAGCACCTTGTCTGCGCCCAGCAATCTCAGCTGCCAGTGCGCGATTTCGGTCTCGGCTTGCAGGGAGGGAGTGATCCGAATCTCCTTGGTGTCGGCTTGTTCCAGCAGGTAGATGCTCTTGATGGTGTCAAGAATAGCCGGATGCGTGGCCAGGATTTCCACCCGCTGATTTTCCACGATCCCTTCCGGCACCCGGCTGGAGCTGGGCACTGCGGGAAGATTCCGGGCCTTGATTTCCATGCGGGAGGGATCAATGCCCCATACGGCCTTGAGGTAAGCAGCAACCGCCTCGGCCCGGCTCTTTGCCAGGGCCATCTTGCCCTTTTCCACGCCGGTATTGGAGTTGCAGCCCACCAGGGTTATCCGGGCCTCGGGGTTGGCCAGCAGGCGTTTGCCGATCACGTTCAAAACATGGTGGTGCTTCTCCATGGTGCCGGTGAGTTTTTCCTCGGCAAAGGCCCTGGTTTCCGCCGGGCTGGCCAGGGCGACGTATCGGCTGGGGATGCTGCTTTTTCCCGTGTCAAAATAGATGTGGTTCAGCAAGGGCGAGCTGTCCACCATGGTGACTTCCTCGATGTTCACGGCGGAAGGCGCACTGGTCAACGTTCCTGTGGGTGGGGCAAGAAAACGGTAGGTGACCACATAGCGGTGGAAGATGGTGGTGGAGAATTTCTTAAGGATGGGCAGAAAATCGCTGGCCGAGTTGGCCTTGCGGATCATGCCGTTATGGCCCTGGGCAAAGGAACTTAAAAAGGTATCCAGGCCGGGCTTGTCCATATAGTCCACGGCATAGGCGGAGAAGTTGCTCACCCCCTTGGCTGCCAAAGCCACCTCCTCACCCTTCACCTTGCTGTTGATGTCTTCCCCGTCTGAGAAAACAAGCATGAACTTCTGGCTGTCCGCAGGCATCTGACCGATGATCTCCAGCCCCTTCTGCATGCTGTCATAGAGGTAGGTGCCGTCGGTGGTGGCAGGGAAAAAACTGCCCCGCAAAAATTGGTTCAAGGCCTGCGCCTCGTTGGCCTGAAAGGTCCGGGTGGAGACCCGGGGCTGTTTCGCACCGGGATCGACAAAGGTGACAACATGGACATTGTCGATGGGCCGGACCAGAGCGAGAAAGCTGTTCAATGCGGCCAGCAGGGGTTCCACCGCCTTGCGCTGCTCCATGGAATAAGAATTGTCCACCACCAGCACGATATTGAGACCGATGTTGCGTTGCTCCTGAACATCTTCCACCGAAATGATCTTGGCTGTTTTTGGCCCTTGCTTGATGGAAAAATCTTCTTTCTTCAAGCCCAGGATGGCCTCTCCGACCTTATCCTGAACCGAGACCAGCACCTTGCCCTCTTCCAGGGCTTGGAAACTCAGTTTCGCCTTCGGGCGAAGGGCCTGCACCTCAAGAGCATCCAAGGCCAGACTCACGCCCGCCCATGAAAAAACGGCGAGAAACAAGCAAAGAAGACTAACGATCTTTTTCATGGTGTTGCTCCTGTGGCGGATGCGAAGGTTCTACGAGATTTCTTTAATACAAGAAGGGCGACAGGCTAAAGGACTCACTCGGGCGGCGTGTCGGAAAGCCCCCTGCCGATGGCATACTTGATGAGGTCGGCCACGCGTTTGATGTTGAGCTTCTTCATCATGTTGGCCCGATGGTGCTCAACGGTCCGCTTGCTGATATCGAGCTTCTCGGCGATATCCCGGCTCGTGACCCCCTCGGCCACCAGTTGCAAGATCTGCCTTTCCCGCGGGGTCAGGATCTCACCAGAGCCATCGCTGCGGCTGGTGCAGGAGGCGATGACGTCTTCGGGAAATTCTCCAGCCAGATTGGGGGAGATATACACCTCGCCCTGACGAATTCGGGCGATGGCCGGCAAGAGCTCGGTGTCGGAATCTTCCTTGAGCAGATAGCCGTCCGCCCCGGAAGCAAAGGAGGAGCAGAGATACTGCTCGCCCTTGTGCATGGTCAGCATGAGCACCTTGATCTGCGGACAAATCTTGCGCACCTCCCGGATTGCCTCAATCCCCCGCAGGTTCGGCATGGAGATATCAAGAATGGCAAGATCCGCCGGGGTGGTTTTCAAAAGCTCGATGAGTTCCAGGCCGTCGGCCGCTTCGCCGACCACCTTGAGGGTGGGGTTCTCCTCGATCATTTTTTTGACCCCATGCCGGATCAGGGCATGATCATCCGCCAGCACTATACGACATATACCCATGACACTCCCCTTCCACTTCAGACCAGTCCGGAAAAATCACATTATATTCCCTGGTTATATACAGTAGTCGGCAATTTCCCGCAGTAAAATTTGCTACCGCCGTTACCCTGCCGTCTCTGCGCCGCTTTTCAGGTTTTACAAGCCAAGCTCTTCCGGTTTGGGTGCGAAGGCATTATACGCCAGGCTGATTCCCAGGGCAAACAGGGTGGTGCCCACCCCGATCACGGCGCCGAGAATGGTCGGCGCAAGCAGAGCCAGCCGGATAAGGACCGTGGCCACTGCATATCCAGAATTACGGAAGGATACCTGGTACTGCGTGCTGTAGCGAAGCGAGATGAGCACCACCAGCACATCACTGAAAACAAGCAAGGTATAAAAGGAGGCAAAAGCATTTTCCGGCAGGCCAAAGGCGAAATATCCCCAGAGATCCACCAGGCAGATGCCCGCGAAAGAAATCAGCAGCAGGATTGCTATCATCTTTTTGGCCAGAATAAAATGGCTGCGGATTTTCTCATCGGCACTAATGGGATGGGAACGCTGGGCCTTATAAAAAAATCCCAGGACCACAAAGATAAGCAGGGCTCCCACCGCGGAAGCGACAATACTTCCCAAGGAGGAAGCAATCTCAGCCCAGGCCAGCGGTTCGCTGAAATGGGAAAACTCCTTGAAGGTATCCCGCAGAAGAATAAGGGAAAGGATCTCAAACTGTTTGCCCACCGATTTGGTCACCGAATGGGACAGACTGAGAATAAGGCTCACCACCTCCAGGCCCAGCAGCAGGTTGAAGGCCTGCTCAATGGCGGCAAGGTGGGACAGGGAAAAATGCGAGGCAAACGGCTCGGGCACCAGCTGCCGCCGGTTCAACTCGATAACGACAATGGCCGCGACAAAGAAACTCACCAGCACGGTGGCAAAAAATTTCAGGCCCTGCTTGCTTTCCAGGTGCAGCTCGACCCAGTCAAAAAGAAAGCCAACCCGTATCATGAAAAAATCCATACTGTCTGCCTCCGCCTCATGGGAATGGGAGATATCATCCGCTCTCTATTTTTTTCTAGTCTGTATTTGGGGGTGACACAAGTTTTTCCTGGCCCCCGACAATCCCCCAGGCCAACAAAATCTTTGACTTGCGCTGGCCCGATGAGCAATCATGAAAGCAGGAGCTGTTTTTGTGCAGTCAATCCCATCCTGTTTTCTCGGAGGTGATTATGAGCGCGGAATCGATCCAGGCCATGCTCCGCACCATTGAAGAAGAATGTCACTTTACCGGCGGCATCACCGGTCGCTTCACCCTGCGCCAGCGGGTCTTCGACGCCATGGCCACGGTGCGGCGCGAGGATTTCGTCCCGGACGAGCTCAAGCCCTACGCCTACGACAACAACCCCCTGCCCATCGGCAACGGCCAGACCATCTCCCAGCCCTTTATCGTTGCGCTGATGACCGATCTGCTGGAGCCAGACCCGAACGACACCATCCTGGAAATTGGCACCGGCTCGGGCTATCAGACCGCTGTTTTAGCGCAATTGATCAAGCGGGTGTACAGCCTTGAGATCATCCCCGAGTTGGCCAAGCAGGCGGCCCTGCGCTTGCAGCACCTGGGCTACGACACCGTGGAGGTCATTGCCTCCGACGGCTCTTTCGGCCTGCCGGAACATGCCCCCTATGACGGGATCATCGTCACCGCTGCGGTGCCACGGATACCCAAAGCCCTGGTCGAGCAGCTCACGCCTTTCGGCAAAATGGTCATTCCGGTGGGTCGGCCCCCTCTGCCGCAGGACCTATTGCTGGTGGAGAAATTTGGCGACAAAATCACCAGCCGGAGCATTCTCTCCGTGGCCTTTGTCCCCTTCACCGGACAGGGGCAAGCCTGACGGGGCCAACACTGGTCGTCCACCACCAGTTTTTTTGAAACAGACTGGGCCTGGGCTCTGTACCTTCACAAAGGCGCCTTGGGGGTCGGCCACAAAAAAGGAGAATCGTTTTTTGTCTGGCCTGTCAGGGTTTCTGGAGAACAGGGCTGAAACTACCCGAACAGCCCCACCAAAAAAAGACTCAGTAGCGGGAAATAGGTAATGAGGCCCAGACAGACCAGCAGTATCGCCAAAAATGGCAGGGTGGCGGTGTAGAGTTCGGTAATGGGCCGGTCAAAACGGTAGCTGGCCAGAAAAAGATCAAGGCCCACCGGCGGGGTGCAATAACCGATCTGGAGGTTGGTCAGAAAGATGATGCCCAGGTGGGTGGGGTCAACCCCATACCCTTGGGCAATGGGCACGATGAGCGGCACCACCAGCACCAGGGCGGAAAAGATATCCAGCAAGCAGCCGACCATGAGCAAGAATACGTTCAGCAGCAGGAGAAAGGTATACTTGCTTGAGATATGCTCCCGGATTAGGGCAAAGAGCTTGGCCGGGATCTCCTGATCGATCAAAAAGCTGGTGGAGGCCATGGAGGCAGCCAGCACCACGAAGATTCCCCCAAACAGGGCCATGCTCCGCACCACGATGGAGGGCAGCTGCGCCGGGGTGATATCCCGATGCACACACATCTCCACGATCAGCACGTAAAGAGCAGTTACCGCCGCCGCCTCGCCCACGACAAAAAAACCGCCGTAGATCCCCCCCAACACAATGACCGGCAAGGGCAGCTCCCAGGCCGCAGCCCGCAAGGCTCGCCGTCTTTCCCCTACCGGCACCGGCGAACGGGGGGCACGGGTGGCCGCGCCCTTCCTGATGCTGTAGGCGGCCAACAGAACCAGCATCAACAGGCCGGGCAGTATCCCGGCCAGGAAGAGATGGTCAATCCGGGTCTCGGCGATGACCCCGTAAAGGATAAGGGGGAGGCTGGGAGGGAAGAGCAGGCCCAGACTGCCTGAGGTGGTGATCAGGCCCAGGGAAAACTGTTCCGGGTAGCGGTCCTTGAGCATGGCCGGAAATAACAGGCCGCCCAAAGCAAAGATGGTCACCCCGGAGGCACCGGTAAAGGCAGTAAAAATTGAACACACCACCAGGGCGATCACCGCGAGCCCGCCGGGCAGCCAGCCCAGCAGCACGTTGGACAGGTCCAGCAGCCGCACCGGGGCCTTGCTTTCGGAAAGCACGGTTCCGGCAAGGATAAACAGGGGCAGGGAGAGGAGCATGGGGGTGTCGGCCAGCCGGGACATCTCGATGATCACCACCGAGGGGTCAACGCCTGTGCCATGGAATGACAGCAGGGCCATGGCGGCCATCACCACAAAGAGCGGGATGCCCAGCACGGCCAGCCCGAGGGTTATCAGTTGCAGGAGCTGCATATCAAGACCTACACCGGTTCATCGGAGGATCGGACCGCTTTCCCGGTCAGGGCGACGCGAACACTGCGTACGCTGCTGAGCAGAAAACGCAGGGCAATCCCGGCAAAGGCGATGGGGAAAACCAGATTGAGCTGCCAGGAAGAAAGCCCGGCCATCTCCTGCCCGTTGCCCTGCCCAGCCTCCTGAAGAACAAAATCGGCAGCCACCCAGGTAAGCACCAGACACACGCCCGTGGCAAAAAGATAGCGCAGCACCCGCAGCCAGCGGAAAATACCCTTGGGCAGCAGGTGGGAGGCAAGATCGATGGAGATGTGCTTGTCCATCTTGGTGGCCACCACAGCCCCAAGGAGCCCGGCCCACAACACCATGACCCGCAAGAGCGGATCGGCCCAGGACAACCCGCCCCCCCAGACATCGCGCAGCACGATCTGGGCGCAGGCCAGAAGGATCATGGCGGCAATAAGCAGCAGGAGAACCGCCTCCTCAAGCCGCTCCAGCAGTCGACCAATCTGTTGCATGCCCTCGGAAAACCAGGCCCTGAGGGCGCTCACTTTGCCACAGCCCCGCCTGCTGGTTTTGCCCGACACTCGGTAAGCAACCGGGTCGCTGCCTCGTATATCTCCTTGGAAAAGGCCGTGCCGATCAGCCGGGGCACGGTTTTCTGGTCGCGCACCGCCAGCAGCTGCCGCAGGGTTTCCTTGTCCGCCGGCACCATCTGGATGCCATTCTTTTTCAGGGTGACAAGGGCCTCTTCATTGCTGCGCCGGGTGTCGATCAACAGGCCCGCGAAATGCTTTTTCGCCGCGGCCTCCATCAGGGCGGCATGCTGGGGCGGGAGCTTGTCAAAGGCGCTTTTGGCAAAAACCAGGCCGCCGTAGGCGTAGCCAAAGGGCGTATCGGTGATGTATTTGGTCTTGGTAAACCACTGAAGAACGATAGACCCGTAAAACCCGTTGAATACCGTATTGATCATGCCGGTTTGCAAGGAGGACAACACATCCGGGATGGAAAGGGGAATGGGGGTGACACCCATATCCTCCAGAAAGCCACGGCTGAGCGGATCATTCTCCGGCGCCCAGCACTTGCTCGCCCGCAACTGGGCCACCGTGGTCACCGGCTCACCGGACATGGTGTAGACAAAGCCGACCTCGGTCATGGCCAGCAGCACCAGGTCCTTTTCCAGAAAGGCCTTTTGAAAAAGGGGGAACAACCCCTCCGTAACCCGGTCCACCTCGGCATAGGACCTGAAGAGAAAAGGGATGGCCATGATCCGAAAATCCGGCACGGTCTCGCTGATCCCGGTCATGGTAAAGCCGCCAGCTTGAAGCTGGCCGATGCGCATCTTGCGGTACATAGCCCGATCGTCGCCCATCACCCCGCCCATGTAGAGCTTGAACCCGATCTCGCCATTGCTCTTGGCGGTGACCTCTTCCTGAAACGCCTGAAAGTGCCTGGCCCAGACGCTGCCGTCCGGAGCAAGAGTGGCGATCTTAAAGAGATAACGGGGCGCAGCCTCAGCACCCGGAGGGACCATGAGAGCCAGAAGGGCAATACCGAAACAGACCGTGCGCAACAGACGATTCATACAGTTATTCCCCTAAAAAAATTCATCAGCCTGGGCCAGCAATTTCTGAGCCCGCCTCTTGGCCAAAACATTGGGCAGGGTCAGGTCCGGGGCTAAGGCAAGGTCAAAGGCCAAGGCCTCCTCCAGGAGACGGACATAGAGCTCCCGGTCAAAGTTCTGCCGGGCGTAATATTCGGCATAGGCCACCAGGGCCGGGAGAAACTGCCGCTTGCCCAAGGCGAGGGCTTTCTCAAAATGTTCCCGACTCACTTCCGGCCTGCCGCCCAGCATCACCGGGCGGGAGCCATTATAGATGCCGAGAAAGAGATGGGCGCCGCCCTGGTAGAAACGCTCATCCAAGGCCAACACCCGCAGCATCAGCTGTTCGACCTTGGGCAGATCGGCCACCGCAGCAGGCGCACCCTTGCTGAAACCGATCCAGGTGGCCCAGCCGTAACCGCCCCAGAACAGTTTGTCCACCTCCCCGGAGCCAACGGACTGCAAGGCCTCGCTGAACTGGGCAAGCGGAAGCTGGTCTGCGCCAGCAAGTCCGTTGTGTGTGCCAAGCAGACGCAGGCCGTATGCCTTGGCCCTTTCCCCAAGCACAGCGGCCCGTTCCGGCCGGCCACACTCCGGCATGAGGCTGGCGTAAGCCGTATAGGCCTGGGTGCCATGCAGCAGCAGCCGGGCATTGTCGGGCTCTGAAACCAGCAGGCTGTCAAGGAGCAGTAGATAGGAGGGCGCACCGTCACAGACCAGTTCCAGGTCTGCCTGGCGGTTGAGATTTTTCACCACCGGCCCGACCATGGGCGGGATCACCAGAGAGGCGCAGCCCGGCGATAAAAAAGAGATCGCGAACAGCACCGCAACGAGGCATCCATGTCGCAGGAGAAAAACCCGCCAGTGGTCAATGATCTTCTGCATGGCCAACCTGATCCTTGTTATACAAACGCTTGCGACGCGCCCCAATCCTCTCATGGCGAGTATACCATACCCTTTCGCGCCCCGGATACAGGCAACCGGACCCGGGGGCAAAAAAAATGCCCCGGTAAAAAATTACCAGGGCATCAGAACAGACTCGTTATGCAGCAAATCAGGAAATCGCCACCAGCTCCAGATCAAAGGTGAGATCCTTGCCTGCCAAAGGCGGATTGGCGTCCAAGATGACAACCTCCTCCGTTACCGCCAGAACCGTAACCACAACCAGTTCCCCGTTGGCGCCGCCCATCTGCAACTTTTGGTCAACCTCTGGCTTGAGATCCGGAGGAACCTGACTGAGCGGCACTTCGATAACCAGCGCATCATCCTTTTTTCCATAGGCTTTGTGCGCAGGGATGGTGACCTTTTTTTTGTCGCCGATGGCCATTCCCAAAACTGCTTCATCAAACCCCACGATTACCTGGCCGCCGCCAAGGGTAAACACCAGAGGGTCACGCCCGGCTGAGGAATCAAAAACCGTTCCATCCTTCAGCGTGCCGGTATAATGGATCTTGACGCTATCTCCTTTTTTGGCCTGTGACATATCGTGCTCCTTTTCGTCTTCTCCCTGGCGGGATTTTATTTCAATAAAATTGAGGTAGTTATCGCAAAACCCAACAGGGGTTCATGCTTTTTCAAGAATGGGCTTGCTTAAGGCCCTGCTTTGGCTTTAAGCTGGGGGCCGTGTTTCCCCTTTTCAAATAACAGCGCAGCATCGACAGCAAAGGACTTGCCCCATGTACGAATGGATTCTCACCGGGCTCAGTATCCTGGGAACCTTATACAACCTACAAAAACGCGCAGCCGGTTGGGTGATCTGGACCATCGCCAACCTTGGCTGGATTGTCAGCTTTTCCCATAAAGGCATGATGGCAGAGGCCTTTCTCTTCTCTGTCTATCTGGTCCTCTCCGTTTACGGCATCTTCAAATGGTGGCCCCGCCAGCCCCAGGAAGAAAAGGGCTGAAGCTAAGGCTCACGCGCCCAACTGGATGGAATCCTCCACGCCGAGAGTCTGGTAAATATCCAGGGCCTGCCGGGAGTGGTTCAGAGTGTAAAAATGGATGCCCCGCACCTCGTTGTCGATCAGGTCGCGAACCTGCTCGGTGGCCCAGTGCACCCCAACCTTTTCCACCTGTCCCTCGCTTCTGGCCCGATCAAGCCCGCGTAACAACGGGGCCGGAATCCTTGCCCCGGCGGCAAGCTCCGCCATCCGCACCATGCCGCTTTTAGAGGTGATGGGCATGAGCCCGGCAATGATGGGCACCGTTATACCAGCCAAGGCGCACCGGTCGCGAAAATCATAAAAATCGCGGTTGTCGAAGAAGAGCTGGGTCACGATATAGTCCGCCCCGGCATCAACCTTGGCCTTGAGATAGTCCATCTCCAGCAGTCGGTTCGGGGTGGCAGGATGCCCTTCCGGAAAACCGGCCACGCCTACGCCCATCTGCGGAAAATTCTTTTTGATAAAGGCGACCAGATCGGCAGCATAGGCAAAGCCATCCTCGGGCTGGACGAAATCCTTCTGGCCCTTGGGAGGATCGCCGCGCAGGGCAAGAATGTTCTTCACCCCGCTTGCCGCATAGTTGCGGAGTATCTCCCCGGTCTCCGTCCGATTTGAGCCGACGCAGGTCAGATGGGAGACCACGGTGAGGTTGGTCTCCTGCTGAATCCGAACAATCAGCTTATGGGTCCGGTCCCGGGTCGAGCCACCTGCCCCGTATGTCACGCTGACATAGGCGGGTTTCAGGGGCATCAGGTCGGAGATGTTGGCAAAAAGATTTTCCCAGCCCGGCTCATCCTTGGGCGGGAAGAATTCAAAACTAAAGGAAATCCGGTTGTTCTCTAAAATGTCTTTAACCAGCATCGTCTCTCTAACCCGTTGTTTTGGTGAAAATATTTCAAATATCAGAAAAACCACCTATCTACCCTATTTGACGAACTCGCCAAACAGGGAAAGAAGCCACATGTCCGTAACATAAAATCAAAGAGTTACCAAGCAATAACTGTTGTAATCGTGTCTTTTTACGATTTCAACAAATTTGCCGACCGATTGCTCGAAAAATTCACGCTCATCGGGAAAAAAATACGCGGTTGTCGGCAAATACGCTGTCAGATATCTCCAGCCGAGGACCACAGACTCTCATCTTAACTTGACAAAGTCCAACCCAGGGTTGTAATCAGATTCTGGTAAAGGTTAGAAATATTGCGCCATCGGGTAGATGGCCGGGGGGATCACGAAACATTGGCACATTCAAACAAAAAAACACCTGCGGCCGCCCTGCTGTTCTGCTCGCTGTGCCTGGCTGCCGCACCCCGCCAGGCCGGTGCCTACACCGCTAAAGACATGGAAACCCTCTTGTCCACCAATCGTTGTGTGGAGTGCGATCTCTCCGGCGCGGATCTGCGCCGGGCAAAGCTTGCCGGCGCCTTTTTGGAGCGAGCCAATCTCTCCCGGGCAAATCTGGCCGGGGCCAATCTGGAAGGGGCAAACCTCAAGGCGGTTGATCTTTCCGGGGCCAATCTCATCGACGCCAACCTGCGGGAGGTTGACCTCTACAGGGCGGATCTCACCGGCGCCTTTCTCAAGGGAGCCAACCTCAAAGATGCCTCTCTGGCCCCCAGCAGCCGTGACCGGGCAATCCTTGAGGGCGGCACATACATCGCCCCGGAAAACGCCCTGAAAGAGCCGAAAAAACCTCTGCCTGAACCGGCGGCTATCGTCCCCCCGCTTCAGGAAAAAATCGAACCAGCCACGCCTGTCGCGCTACCGCATACGACGAAACCAGCGCAGACACCTCCCTCCGTTTCCCCCGTAATTCCCGCGCCTGCCCAGCCGAAACCAGCTCCAACGCCAAAGCCTGTCCCTGAATCGTTGCCCGCCCCCGCCCCACCCCCTGCGGAGATTGCGCAGGCCGGGCCAACACACCCTGTGGTCACAGTGCCCGAGCCGCCGCCGGTTACCCAGGCGGCTGCCCCCATCACGCCTGCCCCACCACCAGTGCAGACGCAGCCCGCACCGGCGAAGGTTACCAAAAAAACGATAACTTCCCCCACGGATATCCCTGCAGAAACCGCCTCTGAGGTGGACCGCCTGATCGCCCAGAACGCCTGCCCAGGCTGCAACCTGACCGTAGCCAATCTTATCGGCCTCAACCTGAATCGGGCAAACCTGGCAGGAGCCAACCTGAGCGGAGCCAATCTTGCCAGCGCGAACCTCAAGGCCGCAGACCTTGCCTCGGCCAATCTCACCGGGGCCAATCTCACCGGGGCCAACCTGGCCGGAGCCGACCTCTACAAGGCCGATCTCAGCGGGGCAATCCTTGAGGGGGCTGATCTTGAAGGTGCCTACCTGATCGGCACAATCCTGGAAAAAGAACGCCAGAAGGGCAACAAAGCGGACATTGATGCCTTCCTCGCCCAGTACCGAGACAAAACAAAAGCCTCCGCCCCCAAGGGAAAAAATCCCCAGAAAAAAGAGCGGACGCAGATGGAGAATCTCT
>JAPLJG010000098.1:4767-20410 GCA_026388735.1 Deltaproteobacteria bacterium | reverse complement strand
CAGCTGCGACACAGGCAATGCAAAAAACGCCCGTTGCTTCTCCGGTGCCAAGCGCACCGGCAGTGGTCCAGGCCGCCATAACGCCTCCCGCAAAACCAGCCCCAACGGAGACGAAGCCAGCTGCGACAGGCACAGCCGTGCCGCCCCCGTCCATTGCAGCACCAATCCAGCCTAGCCAGCCCGCCCCGGCAAAAAAGTCGGAAGAAACGACGGAACCTGCCCCCCCCAAGCTTAGCGATCTGGAAAAACTCCTGCAACTGAACCGCTGCGTAGAGTGCAACCTTGCAGGCCAGGACCTCTCCGGAAAAAAACTCAAAGGTGCTGCCCTCGAGCGCAGCAATCTCTCCGGGGCGAACCTGCGTGACGCCAATCTGGAAGGGGCCAACCTCAAGGGCGCGAATCTCAGCGGAGCCAATCTGGAGAATGCCAATCTGGAAGGGGCTGATTTCTACAAGGCTGACCTGAGCAACGCCAATCTCAAGGGCACAAATATCAGGGACGCATCAGGACTGAAACAGACCGGCGCCAAACCGGAAGAACCCGCGAGCACCGGTTGGTTTTCAAAATAAATTTGCGATAGGCAAGTTCGGTCGGACACAACCAACATCCGAGCAAGACAGATAAAGCCCTGGGGGGCACTTTTTCACTTCCCCTTGTTGATCTTGATTTCCTTTTTGGGGGTTTTGGTGCTCTTGGGCATGGTGATGGTAAGCACGCCCTTGTCGAATTTGGCCTCAATCTTGTCCTCCTGCACCTCCACCGGCAGACGGAAGGATCTCTGAAACGCACCGCTGTAGCGCTCCAGGGAGTAATGCTGCTCATCTTTTTCCTCTTTTTCTTTTTTCTTTTCGCCCTGGATAGTCAGCAGATTGCCGGTGAGGCTCAGTTTGATGTCTTCCGGCTCAAGGCCGGGCAACTCCGCCTTGACGATGAGCTTGTCCTTGGTTTCCGAGATGTCGGCCATCGGCGCCCACCCCTTGGTAAACACGGTGGGCAATGGCCAATCATCGAGGAAATGGTTCCAGAGCCGGTCCATTTCGTTGCGCACGGTACTGAATTCTGAAAACGGTTTCCTTGGGATAAGGTTCATCATGGCACACCTCCTTCAGTTAAGCCCCCCTGGGCGTTATAACGTTTTGACCGAATCGTGCCCGTTACCAATGATTTTTTTCTCCAGAATCCGGGACAGGGCTTCCTCCAGATCCTCGGTGGAAAACGGTTTTTCGATGAATTCATGCACCCCAAGCCGGAAGGCCTCGGAAATGACCGCTTCGGTCATGTAAGCCGTGAGCAGAATTTTTTTGACCTGGGCATTGATGTCCTGCGCCCTTTTTAAAAATTCAAGGCCGTCCATGCCGGGCAGACGGTAGTCGGTGATGATGATATCGCAGGCATTGTCCTTGATGATCTCCAGGGCGTCTTCCCCGGTCTCCACCGCCATGAGCGCACAATTTTCATTGGCAAAGAACCGCCGCAAAGAATCCCTGATCCACTGATCATCCTCAACCAGCAGCACCTTCATCCCCTGCAATCTTACAAACAAGTCCATACCGCCCTCCTTGAAGAGTTCACCTCTCCTGTTCGGGTTCTGCTACCAGGGCAATGACAAATTCAGCGCCGCCCCAGGCGCTTTTCTCCACGATCAATGTGCCGTGATGATCGCTGATGATCCGCTGGCACAGACTCAGACCGATGCCGGTCCCGTCACTCTTGGTGGTATAAAACGGATCAAAAACCTTGTCCCGTAGGCCTTCCGGTACTCCCGGCCCTGAATCGCCCACCCGGATCACCACCGCCTCCTTTTCCAGAACGGTCCGCACCGAGATTTTTTTTGCTTCGACCGGGCGCAGGGCCTCTGCCGCATTGGTCAACAGGTTGAGCAGAACCTGCTCGATCAGACTTGCGTCAAGACGACAGCGGGGCAGATCAGCTGCCAGGTCTTTATCCAGTCCCACCCCATCTCGACGCAAGGCGGCCGCGCACAAGGAAAGCGCGTTTTCCACCGGCTGATTGACATCAACCATCCGCAACTGCGGCTGGCCCGGCTTTGCAAAATCTATGACCCGCCGGATCACCGATTCTATTTGCCCGGAGGCGGCCTGCGCCTGGGTAATGATCTCGCCCACCGTCTCCAGATTTTCCCCTCGGCCATAGATCTTGGCCAGGGTATTGAGATAGATGTTGATGCCGGACAAGGGATTGCGGATCTCATGGGCAATGCCCGCCGCCACCCGCCCTAAGGAAGACATCTTGTCCTGGACCCGGACAATCTGTTCCAGTTCCCGGTTTCTGGTGATGTCGATCATGCTGACCAACACCGTCTCCCGCCCCTGATACTCAATACGGCTGGCCCGGCAAAACACCCATTTCATAGCCCGGTCCCTGCCGTCCTTCTGCTGGGGATAAAACCGAAAATCAACATCCACCGAGGCCGCCTCGCCGCGACTGACCCTGCCATAAGCACCCTCCACCTTTTTCAGATCATCGGAATGAACCCCGACAAAAACGTCCGGTAGAAAATGGGAGGGAAGAGGCCCGAACAGTCTTTTCTGCTCGGGGTTGCGATAGATGATCTCATCGTCCTGGATCAGAAGAATCCCGGCCAGGGAGTTTTCCACCAGCTCCCGAAACCTGTTTTCCGTAATGGCCCGCTGCGCCTCAAGCTCCATGAGATGGAGGGCCAGCCCCACATCTTGGGCAATTTCGGCAAATAGCCTCTGCTCTTCACGATTATGCTCGCGGGCCGCCGAGGAGGAAACACTGAGCAAGCCATAGGCCAGGCCGTGGTGGCTCAGTCTGGCGGTAAAACAGACCCTGTCCACATCGTTCGGCGCCAGAATACAGCCCGCACAGCGGCTTGCCGAATCGCTCACCACCAAGCCATCCCTCACCAAGGCTTTTTCCGCGCAGATCGGAAATATCCCCTTTTCCATGCCGTGCCGCACCCTGGAAAATTGTGCGCCCAAGCCGACTTCGGCACAGCAATCCAGCGCCCCCTCCCTGTTTACCAGGGCAAGCCAGGCACTGAAATAATGGCCGTCATCCACCAAGATCTGACAGATCCCCTCAAGAAGCTCATCGCGGCCTTTTCGCTCGGCCAGCAACAGATGGATCCGGCGCACGGTCCGCACAATCAGGGCAAGATTGGCCTCCCGCTCCCGACTCTTCCACCGTTGCAAAAGCCACAACCGAATCGCTACCCCGCCCAAGCCAGCCAACAGGACCAGCAGACTTGCTTGCAGAGAAAAAACAGGGCCGGGACGCCCCACCTGCACCGGGAAAATGAGGACCAGCAGCACCGCCCCTCCCAGAAAAACCAGGATGTTCAGTATGCTTTTGCGCATCGCTCAGGAGAATATTCCTCTATTGCTTGGTCTGCCCATCGGCATCAAGCACCTGCCGCACCACCTCAGTCAATCTTGCCGTACTCAAAGGCTTGAGCAGGTACTCACGCACCCCCAGCTCCCTGGCCTCTGTTTCGGTGAGAATATCGCTGTAGCCTGTGGTCATGATAATCGGGATGTCTGGCCGCAAGGTCAGGATCTTTTCGGCAAGCTGGGCACCGGTCATGCCCGGCATGGTGAGATCGGTGATGACCAGATCAAAGGCTTCCGGGGCGGAGACAAACCGCAGCCATGCCTCCCGACTGTCGCCATAGGCCTGCACCTGATAGCCAAAGACCTCCAGCACCTGCTTCCCCAATTCAGCCAGAGTCGATTCATCATCCACAAAGAGAATGCGTTCCGTACCCCCGGACGCAGACAGATCGCCCTGGACACCGCCAAGCTCCCCCACCTCCGTGATGCCGGGAAAATAGAGATCAAAGGTCGTTCCCTGGCCAGGAACACTCACAACCTCCATCGCGCCCTGGTGGGTTTTCACAATCCCATGCACCACGGCAAGCCCCATTCCGGTTCCTTCCCCGACCTGTTTAGTGGTGAAAAACGGCTCAAAGATTCGCGCCGTCACATCCTGGTCCATCCCCTGCCCGGTGTCCCGCACCCCGAGATGGATATAGGCTCCTGGCCGCAATTCCTGGCTCAAGGCGGCGCTGGATTCGTCAATCTCTTCGGGGGCAAGGGTGACCGAAAGAACTCCCCCTTTGCCGCGCATGGCCTGGGAGGCATTGATGCAGAGATTCATCAGCACCTGATGGATTTGCACCGGATCAGCCAAGGCCCAACAGGCCTGGTCACTTATTTCCTGCTTCATTTCAATGGTGCTGGGCAAAGAGGCCCTGAGCAACTTCAGGGCCTCCTTGACTATGCTTCGCATTTCAAGGGGTTCCCGCCTTGCCTCGTTCTGCCTGCTAAAGGTAAGAATCTGCGCCACCAAATCCCTGGCCCGCTTGCCTGCCTTCATCACTTCGGCCAGCTTGGCATGGGCAGGCATATCCTGGGGCAGATCCATCATGACCAGCTCGGTGTAGCCCATGATCGCGGCAAGGATATTGTTGAAATCATGGGCAATGCCGCCAGCCAGGGTGCCGATGGCCTCCATCTTTTGGGCCTGGAGCAGTTGAAACTCCAGCTTCTTCTGTTGACTGATATCCTTGGCGAAATGGGCAATGCCGCTTATCTTACCCTTTCCTTGGCCCAGGCCCTGGCCCTGATCATCCATGACCGGGGTGGCGGTAAGCAAAAAGGTCTTGTGCAGCTCGGGATGAAAAATCTCCTGGCTGTATGACTTGGGTTCATGGGAAGCAAGACGCGCCGCACAATCAGGACAAGGTTCCGAAATCCCCCGTAACACTTCGTAACAATAGCGGCCAACCAACTCTTCCTCTGTTTTTTGCAGGATGCGGCAGGTTGCTTTGTTTACCCTGGTCAGGCGCAGGGAGGTATCCTGTAGGGTAACAATGTCATCCACCGCATCAAAGGTCCGCTCCCACTCTCGCTGGGCCTCCCCCATCCGTTCCTCGGCAACACGGCGTTCATGGATTTCCTTGCTGAGCTGCTCATTCTTCTGGGAAAGCTCTGCCGTGCGCTCCACCACCATCTTCTCCAGATGGTCACGATACCCGGCAAGTTTCTCTTCCGCAGCTTTGCGCTCGGTGATGTCCTGGATGATCATGATGGCCGTGCGCTGTCCGGCATCGACAATGGGCAGCAAGATCAGAGCAACCCGCCGCTCCTTGAGCAACAAGACGCCCTCCTCGCCAAGAGCAATGGGACGCTCCCCGAGTTCGGCAAAGGACTTTTCCACTGCCTGCCGGGTGTTTCCTTCAAAAAAAACAAAAATATCCGCAGCGAGAATTTTTTCTTCACGTACCCCGAAAAAAGCTGCTCCGGCGGCGTTGACATATACGACCTTCCCTTCACTGGTGCATTCGATAATCCCCTCGCTGATGTTGCCAAGGACGACCTCAAAATGTTTCCGCGAACTCAACAGCTCCTTGGTGATTTCCCGCTGGTACACGGTTTCAATGCCAAATACCCCGGAAGAGCCGATATCTTCTTTGTTTTTACGGGCGGCGAGCACCTTGGTGATATGCTGTTCGATATCGCGAAAAGGTCCCTTGGCAATGCAGGCATTGGCACCGAATGCGGCGAAGTCAATCTTTTCTTCTACGGCGATGGCGGAAAGGATAATGATGCAGACATCTTTCAACTCCGGCATGGAACGCACGATCCGGCACAGCTTATCGCCGCTGATATTGGGCATGACCATATCCACGAACATGACGTCTGGGACAAAGTCGGCGAGTGCGGCAAGGGCTGTCAGGCTGTCAGGCACGGTTTTCACCTCATAGCCTTTCTTGCCGAGAAAATTGCTCATGAGCCGAAGCATCAGCGGCTGGTTATCCACTACCAGAATCTTTTCACGCATGGTCGTCCCCAAAAACTCTGTGGCCGAGCGCCCCCGCCTCTTAGCCCTGGATGTGCCTTTGCCTCAACACTTTTTTTAATTGTAGCACATCTTCCCCCGCCGCCGTGCGGTTAAAATGTCCCCATCCCGCTGGCCTCCTGAAAACGGTACAGGACGTACTTAAGGGGCGACTTCTCGGCAAACTCCTTAAAATCAAGGGAGTAGATGCCACCCTGATTCTGCCAGACCCGCTCGAAATATCCGCTTGCCTCCCGCACCACCGGTGAATCCGCCGGAGCTGTCACCTCAAAATCGGCCTCCAAATTCAGGTCGTCAAGGTTTCGCCGGGTCAGATTTGCCGAGCCGCCAATGAGCATCGTCTGGACGGGCAGGGAAATCATGGTCAACTTACTGTGAAACTGTTCGCCGTGCGTGCCATACCAGCGTATCTGAATCCTGCCCTGGGATTTCTCGACAAGTTCCTGGGCCACCGGCCGGTTGGGAATCCCGTTTTTCTTGCGGCCAAAGGCATCCTTGTTGGGATCAAGAAGCAACCGCACCTCGGCCCCTCTTGCTGCCGCAGCAAGAAGCCCTGCGATCACCTCGCGGTCGGAGAGATAGAACATGACCATCCGCACAGAACAACCGCTCCCGCATTGGGCAAGGGCCGTTAGCAGCCGAGACTTGATCTTTCCTTCGGTGAGCAGGCGCAGATGCACCCCGCCGGATTCAGGACGAGTCGGCATCTCCCACCTGGGCAGAGTCTCCCCGGAAAATTTCGCCACAGACGTTTCCGCATCGGCAACATCCTGGATCACCGCTCCCTTTACGACAAACGCGATGTTCGAATGATAGGCACTTGCATCATGGGGATTGGCAGAGGTGATGAGCGCCTCTTTTTCGCTGGCCACAACCTTGCGGTGATTGGCCTTAAAGTTGAAAAGGCTCAAATACCCCCGCAGGGTCATGGCTGGGCCAGTCGAGACAAAGGGCGAGGGCAGCCAGCCCGTTCCTTGTGTGCCAAAGCATTGGCACACAAGCCGCCACCAGGCCGAATAAAGAAAATTGGAATCGCGCAGTCTGCTGGTATCCGTGTAGATGATCCGCACCCCGCTTGCCCGCAACCTTCTGAAATGCTCCGGTTCCTCCGCCCCGTAGCTCCGGTTGATTGCATCGGTGATGAGCACGATGTCCACCTGGGGCGAACGCTGTTTTTTCTCAACGAGCCGGTGAGTCATCTCCTCGGACAGGGCGGGAAATTTCTCCCCTGGGGCATGGACACTGTTGAAGAGAAACAGGTCGAGCAGGACGAAACGCTCGGCATCATCAATGATCCGGCACATCCGCTTGAAAATAACTTGCTCGCGCACCGGCTGCCCGTCCCGCTGGAAGGTACAGTCAGCCAGGAATTCGACACCCTGCACGGCACGCAGCGGCCCCTCCAGCGAGAGGCCTTTGGGCAGAGGCTTGCCTTTTTCATACGCCATCAGGCCCAACCAAGCAATCGCTCCGACAACTACAAAGATACTCAAAAGCTTCCTCCACCAGGATTTTGCCTTTTTCATGAATACCTCTTGAAATGATTACATCCGCCTGTCAATCAACGATCTTGCAGCGAGGAAAAAAGAAAGGTCACGCGGAGAGAAGACAACCGACAAGGCTCACACCGAAGCCAAAAAAATATCCACCAGATTCGGATCAAACTGGGTTCCAGCCTGAGAACGGATATATTCAGCAACCTTTGCCGGAGGCCAGGCCTCGCGGTAACGACGGGCCGAGATCAGGGCGTCCCAGTTGTCGGCAATGGAAAAGATTCTGGCGGCCAAGGGGATCTGTTCGCCTTTCAAACCCCGCGGATAGCCAGTGCCGTCCCACCATTCATGATGGCAATAGGGAATATCAAGGGCCGGGCGCAGATAATGAATGGGCGACAGCAGTTCAAAGGCAAAGGCCGGGTGCCGCCGCATGATCTGCTGCTCTTTCTCGGTGAGCGGCCCGGTATTCAGCAAAACGGAATCGGGCACCGCCATCTTGCCGATATCATGGAGCAGCGCGCCGCGGCGGACATGGTCAAGCTCATCCTCCTGAATGCCCAAGGCGCAGGCCACTTTCATGGTGAGCTCGGCCACCCGCTGGGTATGGCCCTCGGTTTCCGAATCGCGCAATTCCAGGGCCTTTGCCCAACCCTCGATGGTGGTGTCGTAGGCCAGGGTCAATTCGATGTTCGAGTCCTGGAGTTTACGGAAGAGCGTCGCGTTATCAATGGCTATTGCCGCCTGGACGGACAGGGCATCAAAAAAGTCGAGCCATTCCGGCTCGGCGTCAAACCGCTGCCGACAAAAAATCTCAAAAACGCCCTTCACCTGCCCTTTGGCAATCAAGGGGACAGCATAGTAGGTTATAAATTTCTCATTTTCGAGCAGTTCCTGCCGGACAAACTGGTTGGGCAGCTCAGTAAGATCGGCAATATGAAAAACCCGCCGCTCATAGGCGGCAAGTCCGGCGGCGCCTTCGCCAAGACGCACCCTGGATTTCCGGATACCCATGCCCTCAAAACCCCAGTCTGCCCCATGATCCAGGGTCTGGGTGTGGGTATTGAGCAGAAGAATGGCCCCGGCATCCATGCCCAACTGCGACACGGTCTGTTCCAGAAAAAGTTTCATGGTCAGCCGCAGGTCAAGGCTTGCGGTAATCACCATATCGATGGCGTGCAGAGTGGTCAGATGCTGGAGCCTTGCCCTGGCCCGGCCTTCCGCCTCAAGCCGGGCGGCAATCTCCTTTTCAAGTTCCGTATTTTTCTGAACAAGGGAGGCATTTGCCCGGACAATCTCCAGGTCCGTCTCCTGAACCTTGACAATGGTGAGCCTGGATAAGCCAATAACCAGAAAAACAAAGAGGGAGCCCCCGAGAAAAACCAGACCGGTGACGATTTCCACGGGAAAAACAAGCTGCCTGATTTGGATGACGATAAAAAAGAGATACCCGGCAATAAAAAAGACGATCAGGCTGGTCAAAGCCTGCCATTTTCCCGCGAGGGAAAGGGGAACCTGCCGCCGGGTTTGCACGCAAAGACGCGCTGCGGCAATCAGGAAAATTACCCCCGGAATCACCAGGATGATGGACAGCCATTGACTTGATGTCATACCGTTTCCCGACAGTGCAAGGAGTTGCACTAAAATTCCCTGCTTTTTTTAAGCATCCCACGCCCGACCTGCTATCAATGTACAGAGCGGAGGCGTGAAAGTCAAAACCTCCGGACATCTCCATTTTCAATGCATGACCAAGAGCTGCGACGCCATCATTGCTTTTCAGAATGATTTCCCCTAACATGGGAGTACTTTTCGTTTTTATGGGTGGATCTGACACCGCCGACAACTTGAAAAACGTATCAGGAGAACAGCGCGAACATGCAACCGCAGCCACTGGTCATCGAATACCGCTTCCGCCTACAGGACAACAGCGAAGAGATCTTCACCATCCGCCTCGATCCCCGAACCCTTGAAACCCTGCCCGACCCAGCCGCAGAGCCTTTGCCGAACTGGACGACGCTCTCCTTTGCCCAGTGCGTCAGTTGTCCGCTGAATGAGACGTCCTCTCCCCACTGCCCGGCCGCAGCCAATCTCGCCCCCATTGTCCAGCGAGGCGAAAAACTTATTTCCATCGACCAGGTGGATCTTCAAGTGACAACCGCCGAAAGGATAAGCATCCAGAAAACCACAGCGCAAAGGGCGCTCTGCTCCATTATGGGGCTGGTCATTGCGACAAGCGGCTGTCCGCATACCGCTTTTTTCAAGCCCATGGCCCGATTCCATCTGCCTCTGGCCAGCGAGGAAGAAACCATGTTCCGCGCCACGGCAACCTATATGCTGGCCCAATATTTTGTAAAAAACGAGGGAGGCCAGGCAGACTTCAACCTGGAAAAATTGACCAATCTGTACCGCACCATGCAGGAGGTCAATATGGCCATGGCAAAAAGAGTACGGAGCGCGTCAAAAACAGACTCGTCCGTCAATGCCATTGTCTTGCTCGACATGTACGCTAAGGCCCTGCCCTACGTGATCAAACAATCTCTCGACGAACTCCGCTACCTGTTCGAGCCCTTTCTGAGATCAGTCGATCCTCCAGGGAAATCCTCTCCTGCCCAGTAGATCGTTCGGTTAAAACCATTACGGTTCGCGGTGAACCTGTCGAACCGCAATTTCTGGCGACACTGCTGGCCTTCGACAGGATCATGCCGAACGGCGTTACGTCCTTATTTTAAAAAACGATGCACTACCGGCGGCCCCCAAGCGCTCTGGATCTGGCCGCCGCCGTCCTGCCCAGATTGCCGCCCGGATCAGCCGCCGCCACTTGGCCGTACAAGGTCTGGGCCTTTGCCAGCTCACCTGTTTTTTCATAGCTTTCCGCTAAATAAAAAGCGCTGCCCAAGCTGGGCATGAGCTTCATGCTTTTTTGCAGATGCTCCTTGGCCAAAGTGGGATTATTCTCTTTCAAAAGCAGATACCCCAAGCCAAAATGGCTTTCATAATAATCCCCATCCAACTGCACGGCCTTGGCCAGATGCTTCTTAGCTTCATCCAGGCTGTTGTTTTTCAAATACGCCATTCCCAACGCACTTTGCAGCAAACCCTGATCCGGGGCTTTGTGAACCGCCTGTTCATACAGGGCAATGGCCCCGGCCAGATCCTTGGACTGCTCTTTTTCCCTGGCCTTATCGTAATCGCCGTATGCCTCCTTGGTTTTCATTAGCGGTGCCATCGCCCGCTGAAAATCTCCGGCCACGGAGACATAGGCCTCATCGTTCACGGCCCAACTGTACTTGCTGTCGATGTAGTACTGGTTATCGCTCATCCGTTCCTTGGAAAAAGGATGGGTGCGAAACAGACCCTGCATCCACTTGGATTCCCCCTCGCCACTTTTCTTGGCCAAAAACTCCTGCAACTCAACCGCACCCTTGGGGCTGTACTGGGCCTTAACCATATAGTCGATACCCAGTCGATCCGCCTCGCGCTCCTGTTCCCGACTGTACGAACTGTCCAAGATCGAACCAGCTAGTTGCCCTGCCTGCCGCGCCACTCCGCTATAAGAAGTGCCGCTGCTCGAAACGGCCAAAACCTGCAGCCCCATATTGAGAAGCATGCCACGTTGCAGATTCTGCACCGAATGCCGAGCCGTAACATGGCCAAGCTCATGCCCCAGTACTGCAGCAAGCTGGGCCTCGTTTTCCAAAGCAACCAACAGGCCTCTGGTGATGGCGATATTGCCGCCGGGCATGGCAAAGGCATTGGGGCTGGAGTCGTTGACGACCTTGAAGGTATAGGCCAGATTGGGCCGGTGGCTGACCTTGGCCAGGCGCATACCCACTGCGGTGATATATTCCTTGAGCCGCTGGTCATCGTATTCTCCCTGCATCCGTTGGATCGCCTCAGGAAAGGCTTTTTTACCAAGGGAGACTTCTTCCTGCTCACTCATGCTGTAAAAAGCCAGCTCCGATTTGCCGGTAGCGGGGTTTACGGCACAGCCGGAAAGAAAGGACAAAGTCAGAACAAAAAAGGAGAGGATGAACCACTGAACACGACGCATAGAAGGATACCTGTCAGGATAATTACCGCAAAACGCTGAAGAGCTAACGATTGCTCAACTACTTTATTCAATCCAGCGGCCAAACGCAAGCGGCGCCTGTTTTCCAAAAAAAGACATAAAAAAAAGGGTGGCCAATCGGCCACCCTTATAACAACCATCCTAGTGCTTATGCCTTAGAAGCGGCAGTCGAGCAGGAAGTAAACGTTATCCAGCGAGGCATTGGATTCGCCGGGCTCACCAAACAGCCCCGTCGCCATCCCATGATCATAGTTGATATGGGTGTAGCCGAGACGACCGAAGAGATTGTCATTAAACGGCTGGATATAATAGAGGTCATAGGCATCACCACGGGTGGCAAGCTTATTGTACAGTTCGGATGAGCCCCAGGTAAAGCTGGCCCAATATTCACTGCCATGGTTGTACTCAAACCCGACCTTGGGGTTGTTCCAAGGCTTGTAGGGGATGTTGTAGCGCAATCCGGTATACACCGACCAACCAGTATGCTCGGTTGTCCCATCGTTATTCAACAAACCCATCCCGGTACCGCCATCTGCCCTTCCATTGGGATCAGTTTTGTTAAGGCCCGTGGAAAGGAAGATATCAAACCCGGAATCTACAACGTTATTGGCCTGGGCATGGATACCGTACAGGCTCATGTTGCCGATTTTCGCTGCTGCTGTTCCTGTACCTAACATTGCAGAATTGATATCTTCTGCCTGAAGAGCACTTAAGACCAAAAGGCTGTCCCGCACCCCAGGGATCTCGGTTTCAAAGAACATGGCGTAGACATTGGTGTCTTCATATTGGTTACCAGAATTATCCAGGTAAGGTGAAGCACCAGCAGCTGTGTTCTGATCCTGATAACCCTTACCCCAAGCAAAACGAATGCCGGAATTCTTCCAGCCCAAATACCGCTCCAGACCAACGGTGGCCACCACCCCATCCGCCTCGCCATCAAACAGAAGGGACGGATAGGTGGACTGACGCAGCCGGTTTTCCTTCAACTCGGAGGGCGGACCTTCGGAAGAGGGATGACGGCCAAAGGTCAGGGCCAACGGGATAGGCATCCCCTCTGGAATCCAGTCCACATAAGCACGGTCCAGCTTCAGGCTGGAGTTGCCTGGAACATGGGCCTGATTCGAATCGTTGTTGAGGCCACCTTCGTTGGCAAAATTCTTGTAGGCGGTAAGACGACCGGTGAACAGCAGGTTCTTCTGAATCTCCGCATCCATGTTCAGACGAAAACGGTTGGTCCAGTAATTGTCGTTGTGGTCCGTGCCAATCCCGCCAGCAATCCCAGGGGCAGTAACATCATCCTTCAACTTAAAACTGTCCACCCTGGTCCGCAATTCCGCGCCCAAGTTGATCCGATCTTTCAAGGTCTTGGTTTCAACCTTATCCAGGGTGTCATAGATGCTTTCCACATCCTTGGCCAGCTTGTTACTCGGCATGGCGGCGGTTGCTGCCTTACCGGAAGGGCTGTCGGCCTTCTCCATCTGGTCAACCCGCTTCTGCAAGGTATCCAGACGTTGCAAAATCGCCTTATAATCTTCTGTCGGAATGGATACAGTCGCGCCACCTGCTCCTGCAACGGCACAGCCTGTCCAGGCCAGCAATGCACCTGCGGTCAATAAAATCTTTTTCACTTATTCTCCTCCTCCCAGTGAATATCTTTTTTCGCCAGTGAATTATTTAGGAATAACCGCAGCTGCCGGTTGATCACTGTCGGCTGCATGCGCCACCAAATACTTCACTACCGCCTGCAGGTCTGCATCACTCATGCCCATATCAACGGTATGACGTCCCCGGGCAAAGTATTTATCCCATACACTGCCGGCCTTATCGGCAGGGTTCACAATAGCGGCCTTGCCTCCCTTTTTGTGACATGAGCCACAGCTCTGTAAAAAGAGCGCATCCCCGCTGGCCGCCAAAGCGACAGCCGGAAGCATCAGCGACATTGCTGTCAACATTGTTACGATTCGCTTCTGCACCAACCCACCTCCCTTTTAAAAATTGATAACAGAAATCCTGTTTCCTGAAAGTTTATACATGGTTACTTGAAAAAAAGTCAACCCCTCATCTGGTTTTTTTTATTCTCGACCTGCCGCCAATCCTTTATTGCTCTAGGGTCGACGCTTTTTGCTGCCAGATCAGCAGATTCTGGGCAGCTGTTCGCCCACCGGCATGTCGACAATCCGATGCGCCCCAAGGGCTGTACGCATGGCCACCAGTCCGGGGTTGTCCGCGACAACCTCGCCGATGGTCACGGCCTCCCGTCCCAGGGGATGGCTGCGCATGGTGGCCACCACCCTGTCGGCAACCTCAGCCGGAACCACAGCCACCAGCTTGCCCTCGTTGGCGACATACATCGGGTCGATGCCCAGCACCTCACAGGCGCCCCGCACCTCAGGCCGCACCGGAACGGCGGTCTCATCCAGCATGATGCCCACTTGGGAGGCTGCGGCAAACTCGTTGAGCGTGGTGGCAAGCCCTCCCCGGGTGGGATCGCGCATGGCATGGATGCAGGGAGAAACCAGTAGCATCTGCGCCACCAAGCCATTCAAGGACGCCGTATCGCTCTGCACCCGGGAGGCAAAAGAAAGCCCCTCCCGACTGGTCAAAATCGCCATGCCATGGTCGGCAATGGTTCCGGAAAGAATTATTTTGTCTCCAACCTTAAGATTGGCCGCAGAAATATTCACCCCATCCGGCACCCGGCCCACCCCGGTGGTGGTGATAAAAAGCTTGTCGCAGCAACCCCGGTTGACCACCTTGGTGTCCCCGGTCACGATCTGCACTCCGGCGGTTTTCGCCGCCTTTTCCATGGAGAGCAAAACGCGGTGCAAGGTGGCCATGGGCAACCCCTCTTCGAGGATAAAGGCTGCGGCCAGGTAAAGCGGCTTGGCGCCGCTCATGCAGACATCGTTCACGGTCCCGTTGATCGCCAGATCACCGATGTCCCCACCTGGGAAGAAGAGAGGGTCCACCACAAAGGAGTCGGTGGTCAGGGCCAAACGGCCTTGGGGGAAATCGACCACCGCCTGATCCTCCAGCCGGTTCAGGGTTTCATTGCCAAAACGCGGCAGAAAAAATCGGCTGACAAGCTCGGCGGACAAACGCCCGCCGCTGCCGTGCGCCAATTGGATAGTCTCGTAGTCCATGATGGGCAAGGGGCAAGTGAAATCTTCCGGATTCAGATTAGGCATGGAATGTCCTGTGATATTTATAGTAAGCAGCGCAAGCGCCCTCACCAGAGACCATGGTGGCTCCCAGGGGATGCTCCGGGGTGCATTCCCGAGCAAAAGCCGGACAGCCATCGGGCTTGAGCAACCCCTGCAACACGCTGCCGCTTTTGCACAGCTCCGATTCCCGTACCGTGATGGTCTCAACGGCAAACTTTCGCTCGGCGTCATAGGCAGCGAGATGATCCCTGATCACCAGGCCGCTGGCAGGCAATACCCCGATCCCCCGCCAGGCCCGATCGCTCACCGCGAAGACCTCATCCATGATCCGTTGCGCCGCCTTGTTGCCTTCCCGACTCACCGACCGGCCGTACTGGTTTTCCACCACATGGCGACCAGCCTCTAGCTGACGGAGAACCATGAGCAACCCGGCCAGGATATCCACGGGCTCAAAACCGGTGACCACGATGGGCACCCGAAATTCCTCGGCAAGAGGCTCGTATTCCTCCCAGCCCATGACTGTACAGACATGCCCCGGGGCCAGATAGCCCTGCACCCGGTTGCCGGGCGAAGAGAGCAAGGCCCGGATGGCGGGCGGCACCAGAACATGGCTGGCCAGCAGGCTGAAATTCGTCAACCCCTCGCGCCAGGCTTGCCGCAGAGCCATGGCATTACCCGGCGCGGTTGTTTCAAAACCAACGGCCAGAAAAACCACCTCCCGCTCTGGGTTCTGCCGGGCCAGGGCCACGGCTTCCAGGGGCGAATACACCATGCGCACATCAGCCCCAGCAGATTTCGCCATGAACAGGCTGGAACTGCTGCCCGGCACCCGGAGCATATCGCCAAAACTGGTAAAGATCACCTCGGGCCGGGCGGCGATGGCTACGGCCCGGTCAATGGTCTCCACCGGGGTCACGCAGACCGGGCAGCCCGGCCCATGCACCAGCTCGACCTGGGCGGGAAGAAGCTGATCAAGCCCATTTTTCATGATGGCGTGGGTGTGGCCGCCGCAGATCTCCATGACCACCCAGGGGCGGGTCACGGTTTGGCGGATTTCCTCAAGAAGACGC
>JAPLJG010000098.1:0-4731 GCA_026388735.1 Deltaproteobacteria bacterium | reverse complement strand
GGCCAAAGCCGGATCGCGGTATTCATCGATAAATTTCATGGGACTGAAAGGACCTCTCTACTTTTTCAACGGATTGCCAAAGATATCCGTGCCCTGGGCCGCCACGGCCTGAACCAGTTCCTGCCAGGCCGCGAAACTCTGCTGCGCCTCTTCCTCGTCCAGCACCGACAAGGCAAACCCGGCATGAACCACGGTATACTGCCCCACCGCGATCTCCGGCACATACTCGAGACAGATTTTGTTGACCGTGCCGCTGTAATCCACATGGCCCATGAGCAGGCCGTTTTCCTGAAACATCTCCACCACCTTTCCCGGAATCGCCAGACACATACCGTCACCCTTTCTTTAACGCCTCGCGGCCGATCACGGCCTGCCCCAAGGAAATGCAACCATCATTGCAAGGCAGCTCTTTATGAACCAGCACCTGAAACCCGACTCGGCCCAGAGAACCAACCATCCCCTCCAGAAGCAACCGGTTCTGAAAAATACCGCCGCTCAAGACCACGGTCTTGATTTTTTCCCGACTCCGCGCCTCTTCGGCCACCCGAGTAAAAGCCGCGACCAATCCGGCGTGGAACCTGCGGCTGATTTCGCCCTGCGCCATGCCGGACTGCACGGCTTGCGCCACCGCCCGGATCAAGGACCGCACCGATATTTTCAGCATAGCATTTTCTTCATAGACTTCGCAGAGAAATGCCGCCTCGCTAAGCCTGCCACCCGCCGTCTGCATCAGCTCGATGGCGGCCTGGGCCTCGTACTGGATGGTCTGCCTGCCCCCGCTCATGGCGGCCACCGCATCAAAAAGCCTGCCGCAGCTGCTGGTCAGGGGGGAGTTCACCCCCTTTTCCACCATGGCCAGAATCGGCCCGCACTCATGGGCCGCCATAAAAGGCAGGTCGGGCAGATTCGCTCCATAGGCGGTATGGAGATAACTCAGAGCGGTTCGCCAGGGAGCCTGCACTGCGGCATCGCCGCCCGGCAAGGGCAAGGCTTCCAGGGCGGCAAACCGTTGATAGCCACAGGCATCTCCCAGCAAAACCTCGCCGCCCCAAATGGTCTGATCCGGCCCGTAGCCAGTGCCATCGAGGATAATGCCGAGGGCCTGGCCTTTCTGCCGGTTCTCGGCCAAGCATGCGGCCAGATGGGCATGGTGGTGCTGCACCGCCAGGGTGGGCACCTTCTGCTCCTTGGCCCAACGGCTGGAAAGATACTGGGGATGCAGGTCATGCACGATCAGGGCCGGGGTGATTTCAAAAAGAGCGGCCAGCTGGCCGAGGCTTTGCTGAAAAACCCGGTAGGCCTCCAAATTTTTCAGATCCCCGATGTGCTGGCTGCAAAAGGCCTGGTTGTCTTTGAGCAGACAGACGGTGTTTTTAAGCTCCGCCCCCACCCCAAGGACCATGGCCCCTGTCTCCCCAAGGCCGATGGGTTTGGGGGCAAATCCCCGGCTGCGCCGGACCTGGCGGATCATTCCGGCCTGCAAGGCAACCACCGAATCGTCGCAGGGCAGGTGGATGCCCCGGTCATGCACAAGATAACAGTCGGCAATTCCGGCCAACCGCTGCACAGCCTCGTCGTTTTCAATACAAATCGGCTCTTCGCTGCGGTTACCGCTGGTCATGACCAAGGCCCGCACCGGCCCCTGCAAGAGAAGATAGTGGAGCGGCGCGTAGGGCAACATGAGACCGAGCTGGTCGTACCCCGGCGCGACCTCTTCCGCCAGGCCATGCCCCTCTTTTTTGGCGGCCAGAACAATAGGCCGCTCTTGGCTCGTGAGGGTCTGCTCTTCCAAGGCCTCCAGCCGACACACCTGCCGGGCCATGACCAAATCGGCAACCATGACCGCCAGAGGCTTGGCCTCCCGCCCCTTCCTTTGCCGCAGGCGCTGTACCGCATGACTGTTGGCCGCGTCCACAGCCAGATGAAAACCCCCGATCCCCTTCACCGCCACGATCTCGCCTTCCGCCAGCCGCCGGATCGCCTCGCCGAGCGCCTCGTCCCGCTCGGCTAACTGTTGCCCCTCCGCCGTAACCAGGCTGAGCTGCGGCCCGCAGTCCGGGCAGCAATTGGGCTGGGCATGGAAACGCCGGTTCGCGGAATCATCGTATTCCCGCTGGCAGGCTGCACACATAGCAAAATCACGCATGGTCGTATGGGGACGGTCGTAGGGGATGCGCTGAACAATGGTATAGCGGGGGCCGCAGTTGGTGCAGTTGATAAAGGGATAGCGGAAACGCCGATCAGTGGGAGTAAAAAATTCAGCCAGACAATCCTCACACACCGCAACATCTGGGGAGATCAGGGTGGAAACCGGACCGGAGGCCGTGGAGTGGCGAAGGACAAATTCACCATCATGGCGTAGGGAAATGGGGGCAAAACTGATCTCCCCGACCTGAGCCAAAGGAGGCGCTGCTTCCCGCAAGGCAACGAGAAAATCCTCAAGCTGCGCGGCCTGCCCTTGGGCCTCGATGGCAACCCCGTCCGGGGTATTGGCCACAAAGCCGGTCAGGCCGTGCGCCAAGGCCAGCCGATAGACAAAGGGCCGGAAGCCGACGCCCTGGACAATGCCGCTGACCGATATCTTCCAGCGCACGCTTGGCATTAAATGACTTGACTGCGCAGCCAATCCAGCCAATCAGGCATGCCCTCGCCGGTTCTGGCGGAGATCTCGAAAAACTCCAGATGGTGATTCACCCGCAGGGCATATTCCCGGCAGCGGGCCACGTCAAAATCCACATGGGGAAGCAGGTCAGTCTTGTTGATCAAGCACAGGCTGGCCGCATCGAACATGGCCGGATACTTGAGGGGCTTGTCCTCCCCCTCGGTGACGCTGATGATCACAACCTTGGCTGCCTCGCCCAGATCAAACATGGCCGGGCAGACCAGATTGCCGACATTTTCGATGAAGAGCAGGGAGTTCTCCGCCGGCTCCATCTGGTGCAGGGCCTGATGCACCATGTCGGCGTCGAGATGGCAACCAGCCCCGGTGTTCACCTGCACCACGGGCACGCCGGTGGCGTCGATCCGCTCGGCATCGAGCATGGTCTGCTGATCCCCTTCGATGACCGTGATGGGGATCTCTTCCCGCAGTTCCCGGATGGTCCGCTCCAGGATGGTGGTTTTGCCCGAACCGGGAGAACTGACCAGATTGAGGGCCACGATCCGCCGCTCCTTAAAGAACTCCCGGTTATGCGCGGCAATCCCGTCGTTTTTCCCGAGCACCGCCTCCTGCACCGCCACAACGCGGCCCTGGGCCCGATGCGATTGATGCGAATGGTGGTGCCCCGCCGAGCCGGAGCCGGACATGGCCTGCCCAGGTCTCGTGATGGTTACGCTGTTCTCCGGCTGAGTACAGCCGCAGGAATCACACATGGCTCCACCTATCCTTCGTCTTCGTCATCAACGGTGAGGGATACGACCTTTAACTCCCTGCCCTGCACGATATCCACCGCATATCCGCCGCATTGCGGGCATTGGGCAAGAAGGGAATCCACAATAAAAGAATGCCTACAGGCCGGGCAGTTCCCGCGACCATCGAGTTCGCGGATCAGAAGCTTGGCCCCTTCCGCCGGAGTGTTGCGGGCGGCGGCCTCAAAACAAAAGGCAAGGGCCTCCGCCATCAGGCCGGAAAGTCTGCCGACCTCCAGCTCAATAGCCGTGACCTTTTCCGACCCGGCAGCCTGGGCCTTGTCGGAAACAAGCTCAACAATGCTTATAGCCAGCGACATTTCATGCATGTGTTGATGATACACGATGCCCGGAGCTTCTTCCAGACAAGAGGGACAGGCCCTGTGTTTTTATGAATCCGGCCAGAGGTCAGGATCGGCCACCCCGATCTTCATGGCAAATTTCAGCATGGCCAGCGGATCGCTCATCCCGATCTTTTTGCTGATATTGGAGCGGTGTTTTTCCACGGTTTTGGGGCTGAGGCACAGGAGTTCGGCTATATTCTTGGTGGGATTGCCCTCGATGACCAGCCTGAATATCTGCTGTTCCCGTGGGGACAACATATCGTACCTGCTCGACTCGGCGGATTTTTGCTCCTCATTGTTGAGATACCCGCGGATAAGCTCGGAATTTATCTCCCTGCTCAGAAAATACTTGCCCTGGGCCACCATCTGCACCGCCTCGAGAACCTCGACCCAGGGGGCGGTTTTCAAAACATAGCCAAGGGCTCCGGCGGACAGAGCTTGATGCACATACATCTCGCGGGCAAACATCGACAGAATCACGATTGCCGTGCCAGGGGAATCGTTTTTGACCAACGGGATGCATTCCAGACCACTGACCATGGGCATGGCGACATCAAGGATCGCCACGTCCGGCTGCAACCTCCGTATCTCCTTGACCGCCGCCTCGCCGTCCGCCGCCTCGCCGACCAGCGCAAGGCCCTTGCTTTTGGCAAGCATCTGCCGCAGCCCCTCCCTGACAACGGAATGGTCATCCGCCACAAAAACACCGATCTTCGCCATCCTTTCTCCTTGAAAAACCAGGCGCGCCCAAGACCTCTGGGACACACAACACCGCATTGCCTGCCCTGACCGTGCCCCATCAGGACACCGGCAGAGTTTTCATACAATACTATTTACCGGTCAGGATCAAGTTTTTTTCCAAAGACGGTGCGCGGCAGAGATCAACCCGGCAACCATGAAGAATAGATCAACTGCGTGTCGATTTCACCTCGATCCCCATCAGGCCAAGCTCTTTCACCACGGCCAGAACCACTTGCTC
>JAPLJG010000039.1 GCA_026388735.1 Deltaproteobacteria bacterium | reverse complement strand
GTATAACTGCGGGGCTGGCCTTTTTTTGTTTCAGGGCAAGGATAGTCCTGTAATAAACTCGCCGACTGCCTGAGCCACCTCCTCTTCCCGGCCCAGAAAAAAATGATCCGTGTCCTCAAGGATGATCCGTTGAAAGGTGGGGGGCAGGGTCAGATCGGCCCGTTCCTTGAGGAGAAGATCCTCCGCCGCGGTGATAAGCAGGCCGGGAAGGGAAAGGGTGGAGAGGTGGGTGAAGTCGCGTTCCTCTAGGGGCGGGGCGATGGCGGTGTAGCTGCTGGGCCCCTCGGCCTTTTCGGCCAGGAGGTTGAGGGCGATGAAGGCGCCGAAGGAGTAGCCCACCAGATGGACCCGCTGGAAATACCGGCGGCAAAAGGCCAGGACCGCCCGAGTGTCGCTGAACACCGAGGAAAAGGTGTCTTCCTGGTCGAGGCGGTGCCAGTATTCAAAGAGCGGCAGGTCCGGATCCGGCTTGAAACTCTTGCCCACCCCCCGGTAGTTGAAGAGCAGGACCGGCAGACCCAGCCCGGCGCAGTGAGTGGCCACGGCCTGGACCACGTTGTTCTCCATGTTGCCGGCCAGCAGGGGGTGGGGCGGGCAGAGCAGTACGCCTTCCTGGCCTGGCTCTTCATCGGTGTACCAGAGATTTCCCTCAAGCACACCTTCCGGACCCGGGATGGAAACAGCCAGGCAATGACATTCCGGAGCCATCAGTAGACCCCCTCGCTTTTGCTGGAGATCAGCGGGCGGATCGGCTCCACCGCCGTGACGGCGCGAAAGTCTCCTTTGTCTGTCGGCGCGGCGTAGCAGGCCGTGTCCCGTTCCACCAGATTAAGCAGGAGAAAGGAAGAATCCAAGCGATGGGCCACTACCCGTCCGCGTCGGCACGGCTCCAAGGAGGCGGCAAGGTCGGGATTTTGCTCCGGGGCCTGGGGCTGCCAGGGGACCAGCTGAAACCAGAGAGCCGGGTCATCGACCACATAGGTGGGTGGCTCACCGGGCGCTGGCGGAGCATGCTCGAACAGCACCCCCACCAAGGAATTGCCGTAGCCCGGCAGCACCACGGCCTGGGGAAAAAGTCGCTGGCGGATGGTTTCGGAATCGGCCACAGTCAGGGCCATGCCGCCCAGGTGGATGCCGCGGATGCGCCCTCTTTCCTCGGCGGTCATCCTATCGGCCAGGGCCAGGAGCAGGGGGGGGGTGATGAACAGCACTTCGATGTTCTGGGTGCGGACCACGTTCAGGGCCTGGTCGAGCACATGGTCGAGGTAGAGGGTAAACCCCAGCGAGCCCGCACCCTGCCGCTTGATCCAGCGCACATCGCAATCCACGGAAAAGGGCTCCAGGCTGCCCAGGCTCCGGGCCATGGCCCTGGCGCTCTGGCCGATGACATGGGGGCCGGATGGCCCGACAAAGAGCCAGCTGGCCCCACGCGGAAAACCACGGAGAACCGTGGCCCGTTCCCAGGAATCGACAAAGGCGGCACCGAATTCTTCAGGCCGGTACACCCTGCGGATCGGCGCGCCAGTGGTGCCGCCGCTCTCGGCCAGGATCATGGTCGCTAATTCGCCATGGAATCGCCGGGGGATAAAATCCAGCAGAGGCCGGGTGCGCAAGGCCTCGGTGTTCATGGGGCCGAAGAGATGGAAGGTCTCGCAACAGGTGATCTCCTTTCTGGCCTCAAGGCCGAGCTTTTTTTCCTGTTCCAGCCAGTAGGCAGAGCCTGTGCGCGGATCGAAATGGGTGGCGATGATCTCCTCGATCAGGGAGGCGGCGATGGTCATGGTTTTTCTCCTTTGGCTGTCCCGAAGGTGAGGAGCAGGGCCGGGAGGAGCAGGAGATCGCAGATGATGCCATAGAGCAGGGACAGGCTGATCAAGAGGCCGAAATCCCGCAGCGGCATGAAGGGTGAGACGAGAAAGCCTAGGAACCCGGTGGCGGTGACGATGGAACTGGTGAACATGGCAAGGGCCGTATGGGAGATGGTGCGGTGCAGCCGGGCGTGCGGGTCGGTGACTGTTGTCATCTCCTGCCAGGTATGCATGAAATGGATGGTGTCGTCCACCACCACCCCGAAAACGATGCTGGCCACGGTGACCGAGGCCACGCTGAGCGGAATACCGAATAACCCCATGGTGCCCAGGAGATACAGGACCGGGACAAAGTTGGGAATGATGGCCAGTATTGCCAGCCTCAATGAACGCAGGGCCAACCCCATGACCAGGGAGACGGAGAGAAAAGCGAGGCCGAAGGTTTGGACCAAGGTGGTGAACATCTCCCTCTGGCCCCTGGTGTAAAGCGGCACCGTGCCGGTGACATAGGGGGTCGGCTTGGCTCCGAGAAGGTCTTGCAGCTCACCCTCCATGGCGTCCACCATCCGCATGGTTTTTTCCGAGGCCAGGGTGCGGGTGAGGATGGTGAGGCGAATGGGCGCTTGCAGTCCCAAGCTGGGCAGGAGTGGGGTGTCGAGGCTCGCCCCGTTGGCGGTGGCCATGGGCAGGGCGATTTTGCCGCGCTCGTCATAAAAGGAAAAGAAATGGGTGATCTCCGGATGGCGTTGGGCCAGGGTCAGCATGGCCTGCTGGATGGCGCGGCTTTGCGCGGGGCAGTCGTCCAGGTCGATTTCCAGCGGGGTGAGGCCGATGCCTGCCTGTTCGATGGCCCGGTAATCCCTGCTGATGGCGGCCTCCGGCTTAAAAAAGGCGAGGATGAACGAGCCCTTTTCCAGGTGCAGCATGCCCCAGAGCGAGAGGGCAACCAGCCCTGCAACGGCAAAAAGAATCCGGTTTTTGTGGCCGATAATGATCTGGCCCAGGAGGTTTTTTTGTTTTGGTGGCTGGACAACAGGCGTTGCTCCAGAGCCGTGGGAAAAGAGGGGAAGCAGCAGCAGGGTGGTGATCAGGGAAAGCACCGAGCCGATTGCCCCCCAGAGGCCCAGCTTCTGTACCGGGGTGTAGGCGCTGACCAACAGGGAGAGAAAACCCAGCATGGTGGTGAGGGCGCAGAGCAGGCAGGGGGGCGCGACCTGGGCATAGATGGTAAACGGTTCCGGCTGCGTGTCTTTTTTTAGCAGATGGATGGCATGGGTG
Source organism: Deltaproteobacteria bacterium (assembly GCA_026388735.1). Lineage (GTDB taxonomy): Bacteria > Desulfobacterota > Desulfobulbia > Desulfobulbales > Desulfurivibrionaceae > Thiovibrio. Next base: position 12,004 of record JAPLJG010000039.1, on the reverse strand, counting down.
ATGCCCAGGATCATGGTCAAGGGCGGCAGGGCCAGGAGAATGACGTTGAGCGGTTCGTGGGCCAGGGCAAGCAGGCCGGTGAGGTGCAGGGCCGGCAGCAGACCGCAGACCAGAGCCAGCGCGGTATGGCGCAGATTGCGGAGAAAGAGCAGCACCCCCAGGGCGAGGATTACGATGACCAGCGGAAACAGGCGCTGGGTGGAGCTGGCGGAAAGACTATCCAGGGTATCGGTCAGATACCAGACCCCGCCCAGATGTGTGGTTTGGCCTGGCAGTTGCTTGGCAATAAGATGTTTGACCTCGCGGATGAGCCCGGCCAGCTGGGGCGGGCTGCTCTGGGCTTTTGGAAAAAGAAGAAGGAGGGACCCTTGGGCCGGAAGGCCGAGGTGGAACAGGGTGGTGCGCTCGACTTCTGTGATCTTTCTGGCTGCACTATTTATCTCCCGGGCACCCTCCGGGGAGGCCCCGGGCAGATAGACGACCAGCGGGTCAACCAGCTGGTGTCTTTGGGCGAACTCCTGAAAGTGCAGCCAGTGCGGGTCGTTTTCCGTCTGCCAGACCCCGATGGAGTTGTCCACGGTGGAGCGGCCCGCCGCCAGTCCCAGCACCAGGGTGACACCGGCCACCAGCAGCAAAACAATGGTGCGGTTGCGGTGCAACCGTTGGCCCAGGGCAAGAAAGAATCGCTCCATCCCTTACCTCCCTAACGTCCGCCGGTGAGCTTCGCCACCCAGGGGGCCACGAATTTGAGGCCGGCGAAGCTCATGGCGTGGTTGACCCGTTTTTTCACCAGCTCTTTAGGGCCATCCTTGAGTACCTCTTCCAGGGAGGCGACAAAGTAATCAAGGTCTGCCTCGTCGATGACCAGCGGCGGGTACACCCGCAACACAGCCCGGTTGTTGAGCATCAGGGTGCCCAGTATCCCGTGTTTGTGCAGCAGAGCCGAGGCCACCATGCCGGGCAGGTGTTCGCGCAGCACGTTTTTGAGGCCGGGGATGGCCAGGGGCAGGTAGCTCACCTCGTCGATGATGGACTCCTGAAACTCGATGCCCAGCATCAGTCCTCGGCCCCGCACCTCGGCGATCCACTCCGGGTATTTCTCCTGCAGGGTCATCAGCTGGGCCTTGAAGCGTTCGCCCAACCGGGCGGCCCGCTGGGCCAATTCCTCTTCCTGATAGACCTCCAGGGCGGCCAGGGCGGCGGCGCAGGCGAGGTGGTGGTCTGCACCAGGCAGTCGTGGGGGTTGTCGTAGGCCTTCTGATACACCGGGGTGCGGGAGATGGTGGCGCCGATGGAGGCCAGGCCCCCGCCCAGGGATTTGGCCAGGGCCAGGATGTCCGGCACCACCCCTTCCGCCTCGCAGGCGAGAAAGGTGCCGGTGCGGCAGAGGCCGGTCTGAATTTCATCGAGGATGAGCAGCACCCCGTAGCGCTCGGTGATCTCGCGGACACGGCGCAGATAGCCCTGGGGCGGCACGATGACCCCGGCCTCGCCCTGGATCGGTTCGAGGATCACCCCGGCAATGGCCCCCTCGCCTTCCTGGGGCGCGGTTTTCAGTAGGGTTTCAATGGCCCCGGCATCACCGTAGGGTACGGCGTAGTTCGGGAGCAGGGGGAAATACCGGCGCAGCCGCTCGTTGCCGGTGACCGACAGCGCCCCCAGGGTCTTGCCGTGCAGGGATTCCTTGGCGTAGATAAAGCGTTGCCGTTTGCCCTGGAAATAGCGGCTGGCCAGCTTGAGCGCCGCTTCCACCGCTTCGGTGCCGGAGTTGCAGAGATAGACCTGGTCGAGATCGCCGGGGCAAAGCAGGCTTAAGTTATGGGCGAGCACCGCCACGTGGCGGGAGAGGAGTTCCTTGGAAAGATCCACCTTCCTGTCGGTCAGCACCTCGATCATGGCCTGTCTGACGCGCGGGTGGTTGTGCCCCAGATTCAAGGCGCCGTAGGAGGAGACAAAATCGAGGATCCTTTTGCCCTGTGCGTCGATGATCACCGCGCCCTCGGCCTCTTGGGGGTCGATGGCCGTGTATCCCCCCATTTCCAGCAGGGTGACGAGGCCGGGGTTCACATGCTTGCGGAAGAGGGCAACTGCTTCGGCGTACGGGCGTTTGCCCACCTCGCTCAAGGGAATCCAATCCGGATGCATATCAACCCTCCAAGTCTGTTTTGGGATAGGGGTAGCGCTGGAAAAACTCCTCCAGGGCAGTGGCGGTGCGTAACGCCTCGTAAAAGTTGCCCGAGATCTTTGTTTTGCCGGTGAAGAAGCTTTTCTGGGGCGAGAGCGTATTTTTCGCCACGGCGAGAAAGGTTTCGCAATCGGTGCGAAAGCCGAAGGTGCCGCTTTGCGGTCCTTCCGTCACTTTAGTGAGGATGCCTTTGTCAATGGTCAGCGACCAGCAACCCTGGCCGGCGATCTCGATCCAGAAGGCAGCCGACAGGCTCAAAAGGCCTTTGATCAGGGGCTGGCCCATAAAGCCCGGCAGGTACTGGTTGAAATAGTGTTGGATCGCGGCTTCGCTCTTCACGCCCTGCTCCTTTGGTGCCGGGCGGCAAGAAAGGCCCGGAAGGCCTGGGTCAGCTCCGCCAGCTTCGGGGTGGGTAACATCTCGGACCCTGCGAGGGTGTCGAGGTTCCGCCGGGTGAAGCGGACGCTCAGATCCAGGTAAGCGGCATAGGGCGTGGTTTTTCTGGCCAGCAGGGCTTCCAGATTGTTAGCGGGCTGGTGGGCGAACGTCTCCCCTCCGGCGAGGTGGGCAGCGGGCTGACCAAAGGCCTCGTTAAAGGCATCTTCGAGAAGATCGTTGCCCACCGGTTGCGGGGCTACGAGCTGGATTATCTGTCCTCCGCTCTCCGGTTGCGCGGCCAACCGAACCAAGGCCTCGGCCACCGCATCGTCAAAGACCAGGGGCAGATGCGCCTGGCGATTGCCCTGCACCCGCAAAACCGGCAGCTCGGCAACGCCCTTGGCTTCGGCCGAATCCCGCAGCCGGGCCACGGCGTCGAGAAAAAGAAAGGGGCCGAAGGTCTTACCCGAGGCTGCGGAAGGATTGCGCTCCACCACGATTCCCGGCCGATGGATAGTGATGGGCACGGAAGCGGCGGTCATGACCCCATGCAGAAACGATTCGCCCAGGAATTTGCTCTCCTCGTAGCCGTTGCGGAAATGCTGGCCAAGATTAAGATCGTTTTCCCGGAATTCGCCGGACCAATCGCCGCAGACAAAGGCGGTGCTCACCTGATGCAGGGGCGCCTTGGCCTCCTGGGCCAGGGCCAGGACATGTTTCACCCCTCCCAGGTTCACCGGCAGATAGCTGGCAGCGGTGGCATCCTTAAAATCGGTGCGGGCGGCCAGGTGGAAGACGAGCTGCGCCTTGGCACAGACTTCGGCGTATGCCTCCGGGTCCAGGCCAAGGCGGGGCAGGCTGACATCGGCCCAATGCCAGGAGAGGAGCGGGTGAGGGGCAGGGCCGAAACCGGAGAGCACCGGAGGCTTGCGGGACAGGGCGATGACCGGCCGTCCCTGGTCCAGATAGTTGCGCAGCAGCGCCCGGCCGACCAGGCCGCTGGCTCCGGTGATGACAATGTGCTTTTTCATTGGTCCAGCATCTGTTTGTCTGCCTGTTCCTGCCATTGCTTTTGCAAGGCCGCGTCTTCCTCGGGGGTGGAGAGATGGTTTGTCAGCTCGTTTAAATTGCGGCGCATATTGTCGACATAGCGGTCGAGCAGTTCCTGGGAGTTCACCGTCAGCACCCGTTTGGCCCAGGCGGAACAATGCTCGCACCCCTTGCAGCCCAGGCGGCATTCCGGCAGCTTTTCGTAGAAGAAATCAAGAAAACCGGTGAGCGCCTCGTTGGGCAGGTGGATCTCCAGGGGCGGCAGCAGACTGCCGTCTGCATTCTTGCGGAAGTTCTGCCAGTGCGGCCAGCCCAGCAGGTCCAGGAGATCGCCGGTGAAACATCCGGAAAGATAGGCGCGGGTCAGGGCGAGAATCTGTGCCTCCGGCATGCCCCGGCCGGCGAGCTTGAAGAAGCGGATGCCCGCCTTTTTCCAGAGCGGGAGATCCTCGGGCCGGATCCACGGGCTTTTCAGAAATTCGCCGGGGCTGGCGAGCTTTTTTAAAAAGCACCAGTTCAGGTAGAAACCGTTGTAGGGAAAGCCCGGCACTCCACTGCCGGAGGGCTTTTGCGAGCCGTGGGCTGCTACGCAGTAATGGTTGTACTTGTAGTGGCACTGGGAGATGCAGACTGGATTGGCGATCACCTCAAGGGGGACGGGGCTTTCCAGGGAGGCGCGTTTCAGGAAGCGGAAGTCGCGGTTGGCCTCCACATCGAGGACGATCCGCTTGGCCCCGGCCTCGATCCATTGATCGATGCCGCGCATGGCCCCGACATAGCCGATGGTTGAGGTCACCACCTCAAGAGCGGAGAAACGGCTGGCAATGATCCGGGCCAGATAGGGCACGGCCACGGTTACCGAACGCACCCCGCAATCGACCAGCAGGGCAAGGAGCGCCTCCAACTCGGCGCGGCCTTGGCTGGTGTATTCGTAGTTGGCGTAGCTCGGGGCGTTGAGCAGATAGTTGAAACCGATGTCGTTGTCGCCAAGCGTTTGGATATGGCGGCGGAATTGGGCTTGGGTCGGGGAGGGCAGATATTTCGCCGGCCGGGCCGAGTTGAAGGGGGCGTTTTGCAGGGAGCCGTAAACCTCATGCACCCTGTGGCCGGTGGCGGCATATTCCCGGTTGAGTTGGGCAAGGTTTTCGGCACAGGAGGGTGTGAAGGTGGTGGGGACGGTGAGATTCAGCATGAATGGGCAGGCCTTGGGCGGGAGGGGGCAGGGAAGTTTCCGCCGCGTAACAGTAACGGCGGAAGGCGCATAGTAGGGAGTCGGCGGGGCAATGTCAAGACGGATTTACGGGGATAAGAGTCAACGCGTTCCAGGCAGGATGAATTCCTTCCGGAGCATTGGCAGGTCCTCTTCTTCTGCAAGCGGACCCAGCAGAACTTGCACGGTGAGGAGTTCGGCGGAGGTAAGTGACGCTCCCGGCGCGAGAATAATGGGGATGGTCAGGGTTCGGGCTTCGTCTGCGGCCAGAGCGGGGATACCATCGCCTGCAAGCGTGGTCCACCCATGCCCCAGGAATAAGCTGGGCTCCAGGACGGTTTTGGGTTGGGTGTGGAGGGTAGTCTTGATCCAGATTCTACGTGTGCGGAAGCTGCCGGTGGGCAGGCTATGCGGCAGGAGATTGCGGACGGAGAGCTGAAGCGGGCTACTTTTTTCGGGCTGCCAGCCGAGCATTTTTATCTCGATCAGGCCGGGAATTTCGGCAAGATGGGCAAGGCCGAAGGTGTGCCTACGGGTGGGGCGGCTCTCTTCAAAGGCGACCAGGGCCTTGGAAAATGGGTTGCTGCCCTTGGTGGCTGTGCGGACAACTGGGGGCATGTGGCATTCCTGGCAGGTCGGCGTGGCCGGATGGTTGCTGCGGCTTGCCTGCCAGTTGCGAAAAGTTTCCGTGTGGCAGGTGCCGCAAAGTCCGCTGGTGCGGAAGAATTCAGGCTGGACAGCGATTGGGTGGGGCGTGAACAGGGCTGATTCCGGTTCCGGGCCGGTCATGGCGCCCTTGTCCAGATGGCAGGCAACGCAAGAGACCCCATCTTGGCGATGGTAGTTCCGGGGCACAGGGGGTTCACCGTTGGCGCGGACCGTATCCGGTACATGGCAGCCGAGACAGGAGTCGTCAGCCCCATCGGCCAAGGCGGCTTGGAAGCGGGGGTTGACAAAAGCCTGGGCATGGGCCGAAGCCTGCCATTCGCCGAATTGTTCGATATGGCACTGGCCGCAGTCTACAGCCTTGGGGCCGTGCGCCTCGCCGAGGGTATTGTTGACCTCGGTCAGATGGGCGAAGGGGGAACAGGCTGCCAGGCACAGCAAGGCGGCTAGGCACAGGGCGGCGGGGTTGGCGATTTTTTTGAGCATGACAAGAGCCTGTTGTCTGGTGGCAAAAAAATATTCGTACAGACACTATATCAGATGTATGCGGCAATCGACAGCAGGTTTGTTTGCAAAGGCGAGCAGTGCTGGGGCCGTTATCTCCCCCAGTTCGGATGGCGGATGCATCCATCATGTCGCTGGGTATTGTGGGGCAATCTGCTTTTATCATTGGCTGTTTCGGCCCGGTCGGCCACGTTTTGTGTTGTGATATAATGGCTGAGGTCGGGTCAGGTAAATCCGCGCCATACAAAAGGAGAAAGCCATGAAAACGGTGATTGTGGTTGTATTGCTGCTTGTGACTGTCGGCATCGCACAGGGCTTTGACGCCGAGTCGGGCTGCGTTGCCTGCCATGGCAACCAGGAGAAGATGAAGGAACTGGGAGCGGAGTCGATGTATCTGGACCCGGCCCGGGTGGACCAGGAAGTCAACATGCAGGGCAAGCCTACCTGCGTGGACTGCCATCTGGGTGACGCCAAAGCTAGGGACAAGGAGGCGGCCCACCAGGGGGTGCTGCGTCCTTTTTTGGTGGGGGCTGGCAAGAAGCTGAAGGGCGAAGCACTCTCGCGTGAAGTGGCAGGCGCCCTGCAACCTTTGACGCCAAAGGGGGAGGGCATGAACAGCATGATCCCCAAAGGGGATAACGGCAAGCTGGAACAGGCCGGGGTCAAAAAGATCGTCGGCATAGAGTGGCATGACCGTGACCGCGAAACCATGGCCTATGCCCCGCAGGTGGCAGAGAAAACCTGCGGCCGCTGCCATGCCAAAGAGGTCAAGGATTACAATCGCTCGGCCAAGGGGCTGCTGAAGCACCAGCGGGCGTATCGCGACTGGAGCGAAAAGCTGCCCGGCCCCCAAAATTGCGGGATGTGGTTTGGCCAAAACGAAGAGACCCTCAAGGCGAGAACCTCCGTTCCCTACAGCCCGGCACAGAATGCGGCCTCCGACCGTTCTTGCAACATGTGCCACGCCTCATGCAACGACTGTCACTTCAAGCCGGTGGCCAACAAAGGAAGCCATTCCTTTGGCAAGCCCGATACCGCCAGCTGTTACGGCGGCGGCCGGGCGAGCATCTGCCATGCCGGCCCCATGGACCGTCGGCGCGGCGCCGGTTATGTGCGGGGAGAGTATTCTTTTCCTGCCAGCCTTCCGCAAGGTGTCCATGTCAAGGCCGGACTCCAGTGCCTCGACTGCCACAAGCCGGCCAACCACCAGTTCGGCCATCTCGCCGCCGATGATGCGCGCAAATCCTGCGCCGAGTGCCACGGCGAGATCGTTAAGGCGGTCAACAGTTCGCCCCACGGCAAGGTGGACTGCACCTCCTGCCACATCACCGTCTCCGGCGCCTACCAGTATACCTTCTGGGGCCAGGGGAACGCCGCCGGGGTGGAGACTCCCTACGGTAAGCACAAGGAATACTACGGCACCCGCGACCTGCCCACCATCATCAAAAACGCCTCGGGCCGCTGGATTCCGGTTAAGCCCTACCCCATGGCGGTCATGAACCAGACCAGGGAACTTGGGCCGACCGGGCTGCTCTTTCGTGCCATCCCCAAACGCAATATCCCCGGTAACCCGCAGATCGGCGAACCGGTCACCTTTGAGGTGGCGCGCAAGGCCACCGACGTGAACGACGCCTTCATCGTGGTCGGCACCCGCAGCGATCTTCCCTCGGGGAACAAGGCGATCCTCTGGGTGCAGATGGATAAGCTGAGCCACGCCATGGGCAAGTCGCGCAACTGCGGCAGCTGCCACGATTCCCATGCCCAGGTAGGCCGGTCGGAGTGGAATTATTTCGAAGACAAGGATGTGACCAAGCCGTTTACGGGGAGCTACACCATCACCGCCGACCGCAAGGGCCTCCGTTTCAGTGATTTGGTCTGGGAGGAGATCTCCCTGGCTCCCAATCGCAAGGTGGAGGATATCGCCCCTTTTGCGGTGCTTCCCAAGGAGGCCTGGGATGTCAAGGGGGTCGATCTCGCCATCCCTTATAACGACAAGAAGACCGACCGGGCCTGCACGGAGCTGGAGCGTTTTCTGGTTGAGCTGGACAAGCAGCCGGACGACCCCAGGATCGGCAAGATCCGGGTGATTGCCTATCACAACCTGGCCATGGCCAGGAAGATGCTGCAAAAGAAGTAACCTCGCCTGTTGCAAACGGTGTGGAAAAAGCAAGGATGGTCGTCCCCCATGGATGGCCATCCTTTTTTAACGGGCGGGCAATTCTTGACAGGGCCGGGGCGAGATGTCTGTTTTCCGGTTGACAGTGCCGTGGCGATTCTCCATGATATTGTTAAGGGGCTGGGTTGCACGATGGATTCCCGATGGTTGTGCATGGGAATGGTTTGCGCAACAGTCCGAAACGAGGTGTTCCCCTTCAGTTCCCAAATCGGGAATGGATGAACTGGTCGTGTCCCATGGTCCAGAACCGCAACGAAAAACAATGGCAGCTCGATACGCGCCGTATCGGTGACGATCTGCTGGAGCTATCCTGCGCTGGCCGCTGGTGTCTGGACCAGGATTTGCCCACAGCCGTGGTGATCCTGGCCGAGATGGGGGATAATCTCCGCCGCCTCTCCTTCAACACTGCGCAACTCTCTGCCTGGGACACCAGGTTTCTCGCCTTTCTCCGGGCGTTGCTCACGCTCTGCGATGAGCACGGGGTCAGTATCGACCAGGGGGGCTTGCCCACGGGGGTTCGCCATCTTCTGGCCATGGCCGCCGCCGTTCCCGAACAGAAGGTGGCCAGGCGGCGCAGCGGTAAGCAGAACTTGTTGTTCCGGGTGGGCATGGCAACAATCGAATTTTTTCGCGGCGCCCCCGAGATGCTCTCTTTCCTTGGCGAGATCACCCTCTCCTTTGGCCGCCTGATTCGTGGGCGAGCCCGGTTCCGCTGGAGTGATCTCTGGTGGGAGATCGAAGAGGTCGGGCCGCGCGCCTTGGTCATCGTTTCGGTGATCAGCTTTCTCGTCGGCCTTATCCTGGCCTATCTCGGGGCGGATCAGCTTCGCCTGGTCGGAGCCCAGATCTTCATTGCCGGACGCACCGGCGCGGCGTTTGCGGCCCAGCTTGGCACCATGCAGGTTAACGAGGAGATCGACGCCTTCAAGACTCTGGGCATCTCGCCGGTTGATTTTCTGGTTCTGCCCCGGATGCTGGCCCTGATGCTGATGGTGCCGCTGCTTACCCTGTACGCAGGTTTTGTCGGGATGCTGGCCGGGTTGCTGGTCTCGACCACCATCTTTGACATCGGCATGTTTGAATACTACACCGAAACCCTGCGAGCCTTGCAACTGAAGCATTTTCTGGTGGGGCTTTCCAAGGGCAGCGTCTATGGGGCCATGGTCGCCTATGCCGGGTGTCTGCGCGGGATGCAGTGCGGTCGAAGCGCCGAATCGGTGGGCGAGGCGGCAACCTCGGCGGTGGTGACGGGCATCCTGCTGATCACCATTTCGGCTTCGCTGATGACCATCATCTTCTACCGCCTGGGGATCTGAAGCCATGAACGCTGTGCCCCACATCGAGGTCCGCGACCTGACCATGGCCTATGGCGATTTTGTCATCCAGCGCGATCTTAATTTCGTGGTCAACAAGGGGGATATTTTTGTGATCATGGGTGGGAACGGTTGCGGCAAGACGACCCTGATGCGGGGTCTGATCGGCTTGCAACGTCCGGCAAAAGGCACCGTTTTCTATGGTGGCGAGGATTTCTGGAATGTGGAGCCGGAACAACAGGCACTACTCAAGCGGCGGCTGGGCATCATGTTTCAGGGCGGCGCCCTGTGGAGTTCGCTGACCCTGGCGGAAAACGTCGCCTTGCCGCTTAAGGAGTATACCGCTCTTTCGCCGCGCCATCTTGCCGAGATCGTTTCCTTCAAGCTGGCCTTGGTGGGGTTGGCCGGGTTTGAGGATTTTTATCCGGCCGAGTTGAGCGGCGGCATGAAAAAACGGGCGGGTTTGGCCAGGGCCATGGCCCTTGACCCGGAGACCCTGGTGACCGACGAACCTTCTTCCGGACTTGATCCCCTCCCCGCCCGGCGTCTCGATGACCTGATCTTAGAACTGCGCGACAGCCTGGAGACGACCATCGTGGTCATCACCCACGAGCTGGCCAGTATCCTGGGCATCGGCACCAATTCGGTTTTTCTGGACACCGAGACCCATACCATGATCAACACCGGCAATCCCAAGGAGGCAGTTGCCTCCGGCGACGCTAAGGTGCGCCATTTTCTCACCAGAGGGACGGCATGAGCACCATGTGGAAAAATAGGGGATATAACTGTTCAGGAGTGCCACAGATGCGAGGAAGAGGATTGCGAAGTGTGCTATTGCACATGAGCAGGCCGATGACGAAGCAGGTGTGGTGCTGCTGGGCAGTTATCAGGGGGGCGGCATGAGCAGGCAGGCAAATCCCACGCTTATAGGCGCCTTTGTTCTGGGCGCCATCATCCTCGGGGCGGTGACCGTCCTGCTCCTGGCCGGGGGCCAGTGGTTTCAGGAGCGACGCCAGCATGTCCTTTATTTTGAAGGTGCGGCCCAGGGGTTGCAGGTGGGTGCGCCGGTGGTGTTTCTCGGGGTCAAGGTGGGCACGGTCAAGCGCATCCAACTCGGGCTTGATGCCGAAAACCATCATTTTGTGGTGCCGGTCACCATCGAGGTCGAACCCAACATGGTTCAGTCCCCCCTTGGCGCACAGGCCGACCTGCAGGACCGCGCCACCATCCGGAAACTGGTGGAGCGAGGGTTGCGCGGCCGACTTAAGATGCAGAGCCTGCTCACCGGCCAGCTCTACGTTGATCTGGATTTCTATTCCGACAAACCGGCCCGTTTCATCGCCAGCGATCCAGCGGTGAGCGAAATCCCCACCATCCCGACGGCGGCGGAAGAACTTGCCACCAAGCTGGAGAGGTTTCCCATGGACGCTTTCCTCACCGATCTTGCCGGAATCAGCCAGTCGCTCAACACCATACTCTCTTCGGAGGCAGCGAAGATGATCCCGGTGCGGCTGGAGGCGACGCTGGCGCATCTGCAATCTTTAAGCGCCAAGCTCGATCACGATGGTGGCCCCATGCTCACCGAGATGCGGACGGATTTGGTTGAGATGCGCAAGGCATTGGAAGCGGTAAGGGCGGCGATGGTCAAGGTCGGCGGGGTGGCCGAGGCCGGAACCCCAATGGTTGCAAGCCTGACCAAGGCCAGCGAGGAACTTGCCAAAACAGCACAGGCCTTGCAGGGTTTGGCCGGAGAGGGAGCGCCCACCGTGCAGCATCTCAATACGGCCTTGCAGGAAATCAGCCGTGCGGCCCGCGCCCTGCGGCTTCTGGCGGAAACCCTGGAGCAGCAACCCGAGGCTGTTTTGCAGGGGAAACGTCGGGAGGGGGAAGGGAAATGAAAAACATACCGTGCAAGTGGCAAGGCAGTTGGCTGGTACTGTTGGTCTGCGCTCTGCTGCTGACTGGCTGCGCCCGCACATCGCCGGTCAGCTATTATCAGCTCTCAGCCCAGGAAGCCGCCCGAAACGCCCCGGCCACCGAAGCGGGCAGGATGGTGCTCGGCATCGGCCCAGTGCGGCTACCGGAATACCTGGACCGGCCCCAGATCGTTGCCCGATTATCGGCCAACCGGCTGCAACTGGCTGATAGCCACCGCTGGGCCGAGCCGCTCAGCGAGAACATCCCCAGGGTGGTGGGGGAGAACCTTTCGGCCATGCTAGGCACGGAGCGTATATTGCTCCACCCCTGGCCAACCTCCAGGGCCACGGATTACCAGCTTTTGGTTGAGGTGCTCCACTTTGAAAACGAGAGCGACGGGGCAGCCCGGTTGGTTGCCCTTTGGTCTGTTAAGGGCAAGGACGGCGCAATTGTGCTGCCGGAAAGGCGGAGCAGCCTTTTGGTTCCTGCGAGAAATCAAGACCAGGAAGGGCAGGTTGGGGCATTGAACGTGGCGCTGGGGAGTTTGTGTCGGGAGATTGCCCAGGAACTGAGACCGTTGTTGGGGAACTTGTAACAGCAGCCCT
>JAPLJG010000035.1 GCA_026388735.1 Deltaproteobacteria bacterium | reverse complement strand
TTTTCCGTGCAGACGGCAAAGGCGCAGATGATCGACACCAATACCGTAATCGCGGCGCAGAAGCAGGACGCGAGCCGGGAGCGGGTGGCCTCCTTCCTGGGCCGTGACGATGTGCAACAGGTCATGGTGCAGCACGGCGTTGATGCTGCCGAGGCCCAGAAACGGGTGGCCAGCCTTTCCGATGCGGAATTGGCCAAAATTTCCCAGGCCATGGACCAATTGCCTGCCGGTGGCGATGGCGGCATCGGGACGATCATCGGCGCTGCGGTTTTCATCTTTGTGGTGCTGCTGATCACCGACATCGTCGGTCTCACCCATGTCTTTTCCTTTGTTAACCACAAGCGCTAAGCGCCAGGCACAATCGCTTTTCCAACAGGCCGACAGTCGGATGATTGTCGGCCTGTTGTTTTTTGCGCTGCCCATTTTTCTCTCCGGCTGCGGCTTGCTGTCAACCGAACGGCTTCCCCAGGCGCCAGGCGGTCCGACCAAGGCCATGGTTGCCAAAGTGCCGTTTTTTGCCCAGGAAGAATTGCAGTGCGGCCCTGCCGCCCTGGCCATGGCCCTTAACTGGAGCGGGGTTGCCGTCCAGCCCGCCGATCTTACCCCTGAGGTCTTCACCCCCGGACTCAACGGCAGCCTGCAAAGCGCCCTGATCGGCGCTGCCCGCAGGCATGGCCGGGTCGCCTACCCCATCACCGGCAGCGAGACCCTGCTGGCCGAGGTCGCAGCCGGTCATCCGGTCATCGTCCTGGTCAATCTCGGTCTGTCCTGGTATCCGAAATGGCACTATGCCGTGGTCATCGGCTTTGACCAGGAGCGCGATGAGGTTATCCTCCACTCAGGGCTCATTGCCAACGAGCATCTCAGTTCCGGTGTTTTCCTGAATGTCTGGCAACGGGGCGAGTACTGGGGGCTTTTGGTCCTGCCGCCAAATCGGCTGCCCAGTAGAGTTGAAGAAGGGGATTGGCTTGAGGCCGTTGCCGGGCTGGAAAAGGCCGGGCAGCGGCGGGGGGCGGCAATCGGCTACACCACTGCCCTGAAGCGATGGCCGCAGAGCTATGCCGCCTCGATGGGCCTTGGCAACAGCCGCTACAGCCTGCACGATCTTGCCGGCGCAGCCGAGGCCTTTCGCCGGGCCACCCTGCTTGAGCCAAAAAACGGTATGGCTTTCAACAATCTGGCCCAGGTATTGGCCGAACAGGGCAAACGAAAAGAGGCTCTGGCTGCGGCACAACGAGCCGTGGAGCTTGGCGGGCCGCTGCTTGAGAATTTTCAGCAAACCTTGGAAAATGTCCGGAAAATGCCTGCGCCTCGAGGCGGAAAAAGGCTAGGGAAATGAAAAGGTGCGCCAAGGGCTCGACAATCTAGAGGGCGCGCTACCTTGTTGCTTGCCGTACGGGTTTCGTAATTTTCAGATCTTTCTTGCGGCCGACTGCCTTCAATTCGGAAGACAGCCAGCCACATGTGTCATTCAGGCGGTGACATCCAGCAAGGAAGCAGTCGTTGTCGATCCAGACCCCGTGCTGCTAAGTTCTGTCAACTTCTCCAGCATAATTTTCAAAAGATCGATCTGTTGCTGGCTGTAATTCTTGGTGTTTGAAGTTCCGGCTTGCGTGGCATCACTTGAGGCTGCCGTGGCCATGCCTTCCGGGTGAGATGGCGGGGTAAAGCCGCTCTGGGTCATAAAAGCTTTTAGCTCATCGGCATTGAGCGAGCCATCCCCGTTGCCATCGGCCGCCGCAAAGGTGTCTTTGTTAACGGTAATGGATTGGCCTGTCTTGTCCTGCACCTTATTGGCCATGGCTGACAGCTCATCCATGAAAACTCCGCCGCTACCGTCCGTATCTACTTTCTTGAAAAATTCCTGCAATCCGTGGTGCCCACCATGATGGTGGCCGACGGATGCCGTTGCTGTGGACGTGCCTTGGTCACCGGACCCGGCCTGCAACTGCTCCACCAACTTTTGCAACCCCGCAATAAGAGAGGACAGCGAATCCCCGCCGGAATTGGCGGCATAGGCTGCCGCAGCCTTATCCTTTTGCGCTTGCATGTCTGATTGCATATTCTTGAAGGCACTTTGTGCATCTATGAGATTTCCAGCGCCAAGCGCCTGCCCCAATGAAGCGAAATCGTTGGAGATTGCATTTCCGCTATTGCCAGTAGAGCTTCCTGTGCTGTCTTGGGCTTGACCGCCAGGCTTGAGGCTTTGGAGATCAGCAAAAGCTTTTTGTGCGGAAGCAAGGTCTCCACTCTGGAGTGCGGCGCCAAGCTGACTGAAGTCTTGTTCGCGCTGCTGCATCATGGCATGACCATGGTGGCCATGATGACTCGCCTTTTGCGTCTGCATGTCGGCGAGAACTTTACTGAAGGCACTTTGCGCATCCGTAAGATTGCCGGAATTAAGCGCCTGTCCCAATGAAGAAAAATCGTTCCCGGTTGTCTCGCCGCTGTTGGCAATGGAACTGACGGCGTTATTTTGGGCTTGGCTGCTGTCTTGGTTGAGACTTTGCAGGTCAGCAAATGATTTTTGTGCCGAGGCAAGGTCGCCGCCCTGAAGCGCCGTTGCAATCTGGCTTAAGTCCTGTTTGCGTTGCTGCATCATGGCCTGCCAAGCCTGTAGGCTGCTGTTACTGCTTGAAATTCCCGAAGTTGTCATTGTCGAAATCTCCCTGTTTAATTGGGATTGCCCCTATACCAAGAACAACGGGCGACATACCGTAATCCTGGCCTCATCATAACTTGCTGGTTTTTCTTTGCCTTTCAATTGCCTAACTATCCAGATCGCCATGTGTCGGCATCTTGATTTGCTACTTATCGGTAGATGTTTTTGTGATCTTCACAAAAACAATGTGCAAATAATGTGCAAATCATACTGAAATAACCATCTGTTGGCAATTTTGTGCCATGTTATCCTCCCAGAAAACAGCCGGATTTGCCTGTGCGCCGTAGAAGAAACTACTGATTGACCAACAAACTCCATTAACCATAACCATATCCTCCTATTATGTGATCTATTTATGCATCTGCATGATGCCCATGATTTGCATATCGTCCAAACAAAGCTAAAATAATGTGTAAACAATAAGGAAAGGTGCAATCAAACAACAATATCTCATGCGTACATCCGGTGAAGGTAGTAAAAATAAAACCGTTTGAACGGTAATAAGCCCGTCACACAAAGGAGAATGCTATGAAACGACGACTGATTCCCGCGTTATCCCTGATGCTTTCCATGATGCTTGTTGGAGGTGGTGTGGCCCACGCTACAGGGGACATGCATGAGAACACTTCCACCAAAGAATGGTCTGCTCAGGGCAAGGACAAACATTTCCAAGAAATGGCGACACAACTGAAGCTTACCAGCGCACAAAAAGAACAGATCAAAACCCTCTTCAAAGAAGCACGCGAGCAAAACAAGCCGTTGCGGGAAAAGCTGATAGCGACCCATAAGCAGATGCGGGAGTTGATCGAGGCAAATACCCTCGATGAAGCAGCGGTCAAGGCGCTGGCAACGGAGCAGGGGAATTTACATGTCGAAATGGCCATGGCACGGGCACGGCTGTTCCATCAAATGAACGCTATTTTGACCCCGGAGCAGCGTGCGCATAGAAAGACCCTTCGTCAAACCAATGAGAAAAAACGCTTCTCTCATGCGCCACGTGAATGGTAACCCCAAGTCCCCTGGCTCACCCCGACTTCCTGCCCTGCGAACAATCTCGCAGCATAAGATCGGGGCTCCCACACCTCTACCAGGACCTCATAACAATGGGAGGTAACTCATGAAAAAAAACATTCTCTACACATTTCTTGCGGCACTGGCGCTAGTCGTTTCCGTCGCTCCTGTTCAGGCAGAACGCGGTCACTGGGAAGGGCGCGGCGGTGACATGCACCATTGGGGGGGCGGGTCGTGGCACCATGGATGGTACGATGGCCGAATGGGCTGGTGGTGGGTCGTGGGCGGACTCTGGTATCCCTATGCCGCGCCGATCTACCCCTATCCAGATCCCTATGCCCCGCCGGTAGTAGTACAACAGGCTCCGCCGCCTGCGGTGGTTATCCAGCAAACGCCACCCGCGCCATCAGTGAGCACCGCTGCCCCCCCCACCCAGGTTTGGTATTACTGCGAAGAGCCCAAGGGATATTACCCCTATGTACCGAGCTGTGCCAAAGGCTGGCGGGTGGTGCCTGCTACCCCCTCCGATATGCCCCGTTAACGGAGAAATATTATGAAATACCAGAAAATTTTCAGCATGGTTATGCTGGGTTCCGTCTTGACAGGATGTGCCACCCTGCCCGCTGGTCCCCGAGTTGCAGTAATGCCCCCGCCGGGCAAAGCGTTTGAACAATTTGCCGCAGAAGACCACCTGTGTCGAAGCTACGCTGAACAGTCGGTGGGAATATCCCCTTCGGATGCCAACGCGCAAGATATTGCGGCGGGCGCCTTGATCGGCACTGCCATCGGAGCGGCCGCAGGAGCCGCGATGGGTGGTCATCGCGGCGCTGCCACCGGCGCCGGCATCGGCCTTGCCGGTGGCGCGCTGGCCGGAGCAGGCCATGGAAGTGAGAGTGTCCACGATCTGCAATGGCGGTACGATCTGGCTTATGAACAGTGTATGTACGCCAAAGGCAACCAACTGCCCAGCGTGACATCATCCCACCAGCCGCCGGTAACGGTGATCCAGATTCCTTCAGCAGCGCCACCTCCTCCACCCACGATGGTCCCAGGGACATATCCACCTCCACCGCCGCACTGAACCATAGCAACAGCGAAAAACTTGCCGAAGCGCAAAGACACCCGATGCAAGTTGAAATCCTATGGCCATCCATGATAAGTAAAGTCAAAGGGGAAACGAAAGGTTCCCCCTTTGACTCTTGGGCAATTTTTCCTGTTTACGATCCCATCAGGATTAAATTCGACAGTCCGAGGAAAAATAAATGAAGATCAGCATCACCCAGAGACTTTTTCTGGCGATCGCTCTGGCTGCCGGGATGGCTGTAGTCAGCATGGTTCTCATCATGCAATGGAGCGTACAGCAGGGGTTTCTTCGCTATGTCAACACCATGGAAAAGGGAGGGGTTTCCCGTCTGGCCAGTTCGCTGGAAGAGGGATACCGCCGTGAAACCAGCTGGGATTTCGTCCTGCACTATCCCGCCCAATGGCATCGGCTGGCCATTGCCGCCATGCCTGGAAACATCCCGCCTCCACCGCCGGGAGCTCTGCCCGACCCCGCCCAAAAACCAGTTCTGGGCGAAGGCCCTTCACCCAGGCCACTCCCTCCACGCTTGGCCCACTACTTTTTTCAGCACCTTTTTCTTCTGGATGCGGACAAGAAAGTACTGATCAGCCGGATTGAAGTCCCTGCGGACAGTGAAGCAACACCATTGTTCCATGATGGAAAAATTGTGGGGTATCTTGGACTATTACCCCGCAAAGAACTATCCGAGCCCCACCAGCAGCGGTTCCTCAGGGAACAAACCCTGGCGTTTGCCATAGTGGCGGGAATCGTCCTCTTGTTAGCCGCCGGACTCTCACTGCTTTTGTCCAGACGGCTTGTCCGACCATTACGCAGTCTCGCCGAGGCAACCCACCATCTGGCTGCGGGTAAATTTTCCACCAGGGTAGAGGTCGTCTCAAACGATGAACTGGGACAGTTGGCCGGAAACTTTAACCTTCTGGCCACAACTTTGGAAAAAAACGAACAGGCCCGCCGACAGTGGGTGGCGGATATTTCCCACGAACTGCGTACCCCGGTGTCGATCCTGCGCGGAGAAATTGAAGCGCTGCAGGACGGCATCCGTCAAACTGGACCCGAATCTCTCCGTTCCCTGCACAATGAGACACTCCGTCTGTCCCGCCTGGTGGACGATCTCTATCAACTGGCCATGTCCGACCTGGGAGCACTCACCTACCGGAAGGAAAAATTGGATCTGACCGAGGTACTCAAGGAAACGGTGGGCACCTATGTTGCGGATTTCTCCGCAAAGGGGATCACCCTCGCCACCAATCTTCCCTCAGAAAATCCGGTGACAATTTTCGGAGACACCGAGCGCTTGCACCAACTCTTCGCCAATCTGCTCAATAATTCTCTCAAATACACCGACACTGCCGGGGAACTGCATATCACCATGATCTGTGATGAGCGCATGGTGACCATTGATTTCCAGGATTCCGCTCCCGGAGTTACCGAGGCGGACATGGAGCGTTTGTTTGAGCGCCTCTACAGAGTGGAGGCCTCCCGTAGCCGCGCGACCGGCGGTGCCGGACTCGGTTTGGCCATCTGCCGGAATATCGTTGAGGCCCACCAAGGGAAAATATTGGTCCGCCACTCCGCCTTGGGCGGGCTGTGGGTGCAGGTTGAACTGCCACTGGCGGAGGGCAAATGATGCAAATGATCCTAATCGTAGAGGATGAGCCGAAATTGGCCGAGGTATTACGCGACTATCTGCGGCATGCGGGGTTCAAGACCTTCTGGATCGTCAACGGATCGGCCGCGGTTCCCTGGGTACGGGAGCACGCCCCTGCCCTGATCCTGCTGGACCTGATGCTGCCCGAACGTAACGGCCTGGAGATCTGCCGGGATATTCGCACCTTCTCATCCGTGCCGATCATCATGATCACTGCCCGGATTGAGGAAATCGACAGACTCCAGGGTCTGGAAACGGGTGCGGATGACTATATCTGCAAACCGTTCAGCCCCCGAGAGGTGGTGGCCAGGGTCAGGGCGGTACTCAGACGAACCGAGGGGGGCACATCCTCCCCTCCCGTCGGCCTAATCCTGGACCAATCCCGCTACCAGGCCACCCTGAACGGCCACGACCTCGGGCTCACCGCTGTTGAATTTAACTTGCTGCAATTCCTTTCCTCAAAAACAGGGCAGGTCTGCACCCGCCAGCAGTTGATGGACAGCATCTATCCCGATGAGCGAATCGTGTCTGACCGGACCATCGACAGTCATATCAAGAAACTACGTAAGAAGATCGCCCTGGCCAACGCCAACGCCGAGGTCATCCACTCGATTTATGGGGTGGGGTACAAGTTTGAACCGCAGGAAGAGTCGATGCCGCTATCGGTATGAGAGGCGAAGATTTCCCAGGCCATGGACCAGTTGCCAGCCGGTGACGATGCGGCAACCGGTTACGCCACTGCCATGAAACGATGGCCGCAGAGCTACGCCGCCTGCATGGGCCTTGGCAACAGCCGCTACAGCCTGCACGATCTTGCCGGAGCCGCCGAAGCCTTTCGCCGGGCCACTCTGCTTGAACCAAAGAACGGCATGGCCTTCAACAACCTGGCCCAGGTATTCGCCGAACAGGGCAAGCGGAAAGAGGCTCTGGCCATGGCGCAGCGAGCCGTGGAGCTTGGCGGGCCGCTGCTTGAAAACTTCCGTCAGACCTTGGGGAAGATCAAGGCAATGCCTACGCCCCGAAGCGGACGTAAGCAAGGAAAATGAAGCGGTAGGTGCCGTGGGGAGTAAAACGGGGGCAAGAAATCGGCATTTAGGAGAACAGCAAGGGCAATGGAGTTTTCCACTCCATTGCCCTTGCTGTTCAAAGTTTGCGACAATAGCGACGGTGTTCCCCGCTAATTTTCAACACCACCCACCATCTCCGACAACTGCTCCACCGAGCCCTTCATCATATCCGCCTGGGCGTTCAGCTCTTCGGAGGCAGAGGCAGCTTCTTCCGCAGCCGCCGCGTTGCTCTGGGTCACGGCGTCGATCTCATGGATGGCCTTGGTGACCTGGATGATGGCCTCGGCCTGCTGGCTTGCCGCCCCGGCCATCTCGCTGATGATCGTGCCGATCCGGGTGGTGGATTGGGAGGCAACGTAGAACGAATCGCTGGTTTCGCTGACTAGGGCGTTGCCGGTGGTGATCTTCTGCACCGTGCCTTCGATGAGGTTGGAGGTGTTTTTCGCCGCCTCCGCCGCCCGCATGGCCAGGTTGCGAACCTCGTCGGCCACCACGGCAAAACCGGCCCCGGCCTCACCGGCCCTGGCTGCCTCTACCGCAGCGTTTAGGGCCAGCAGGTTGGTCTGAAAAGCGATCTCATCGATGGTTTTCACGATCTTCTGGGTTTCACTGCTGGCGGCGGAAATCTCATCCATGGAGGCGGTGAGCTTTTTCATGGATTCATCGGCACTCTGAATAACCTGGTTCGCCTCCTTCATCAGCGCGTCCGCCTGCCGGGCGTTGTCGGCATCCTGCTTGATCATGGCCCCGACCTCTTCCAGGGAGGCGGAGGTTTCTTCCACCGCCGCCGCCTGCTGGGAAGCGCCTTCCGCCAAGGTCTGGCTGGAGGAGGACACCTCACCCGCCGCCGCAGCCACCTGATCCGCCCCCTCATGGAGGGAGATGCTGACCTGCTTGAGGAGGCTCGAGATTCCCCGGCCAAGAAACAAGGCCAGCAACCCACCGACCACCATGACCGCAGCCCCTAAGGTCAGGGCGATCCTGGCCAGCACGACGGCGGAATCCTTGGCCGCCACAGTTTGTTCTTCAGCCCCCTTCTTAACGTCGTCGAGCAGCTCGTTCAGCAGCGGTTCAATGGGCTGGACCGCCTTGCGCACCGCAATGGTGGAGACCATCCGCTCATTTCCGACAGGGGCCGCGACCATGGCGCTAAACGCTTTATGATAGTCGGCGGCCATAGCCAGAAGCTTCTGGGCGGCCTCCACCAGTTTGGCTTGCTCCGCCTTCTTGGCCAAGGTCTCAATGGTGCCCAGCTCTTCCTTGAAGGTGTCGATATGGTTGTTGGTTTCCTTGACGAGTAACTCGTCGTCGGCGTACAGCAAGGCTTTTTCGTCCTGGCGACTCTCGATCAGGGCGATTTTAGCGGCGCTGGCGTGCAGGGCAATAGCCATTTCCTGTTCAATGAGACGGGTAAACTTAGCGGTGGCCGAGGTCAGCGCGAACTGATAAATTCCGGTGAGCACCAAAACCAGCAGGAGCACCACCGCGAATCCGAAACCGATCTTCTTGCCTATTGTTGCCTGTTGTCTGGCCATCTGTTTCCTTTAATGCACGAATTGACAAAATCGATACAACCTGTCGCCAAGGGAGAACTGGACAGAGGAACGTTTTGCTCCCTTGGCGACCATGCTTGCGCGGACCTCGTTTCAGGGGAAAGGGACCTTCCCGGCCCCCTTTATTCCATCAAGTATCCGATGTAGTAAACGCCGACAATTTCGCCGCCCGCATTTTTAATGGGCTCATAGCCGGTGTCGTAGAGCTTGCCGAGGATATCAACGATTCCGTAATACGCTTTACCCTGGCGGATGGCCGCGATGGCAGGACCGCTGGGATCCAGAGGAGTGCCAACGGCACGTTTGCCTTCCTTCATTACATTGGTGCTGACGCGAACAAACGCATCTCCTTTCTTCATAAAAAAAGTGGCCGTGCAGCCGAATTTGGCCTTCAAGGCATCCACCAGCTCGAAGTTATCGTTTATTTTGGTGGCACCGAAGGACAGTGAGGATCCGTCCGACTTCGGTGCGCCCAGCTTTGCAGCCTCATCCTTCATGGCGGCCATGGCGGTTTTGATCTTTGGCGAAACTTCCGCCGCCATGGCGGTGACCGCCCCCGCCATTACCAGGCCAAGAACAAACAACGCCAGCATCGGTTTCACACTGTATTTCCCCAAAAACCTCATACCATATCCTCCTGTTGCATTAGTTTCTGGCATGGCTGCCATCGATCAGTATTGTGTCGAGCCAGAATTTGCCTCCAGCCAACCCCATCAGCGTATCGAAAAAATTCAGCGCGTGTCAAGGCCTCTTTTCGCCCCAAAATGTGCCTCAACTACTTGCTTTCCTTATTTACTATCCAGCCCCTCGCGCACCTTGCTTGCCAGCTCGTTTATTGAGAAAGGTTTCTGGAGGCAATGAACCCCCTCGTTCAGTACGCCATTTCAGACAATAATATCGGCAGGATGACCTCGCTCACAGCACGACCACCAGGCCTCAAAGCCAATTCCCCTGCGGCTCAATCGCCGTTTTGATCCGCTCCATCTGCTCGGCAAGTTCACGCAACTCCCGCTGCCAATATTCACGGGTGCCGAAATCCGGCACCACCCGGCTTAAGCCCTCTTCCGCCACCTGATAGGCGCACCAGGCCATGTAGTGGATAAAACGCATGGCCCTCAGTGGCTCGATCAACCGCAGGCTCCGGCGGTCGAAATCCCGAAAGGTCTCGTAACCTTCAAGGAAGAGGTCGATCTCGGCAAAGGTCTCTTCCCGGTATCCGGGCAGCAGCATCCAGAAATCCTGCACCGGCGGGCCGAGAGCCATGTCGTCAAAATCAATGAGATAGAAAGATTCGCCGGGCCGATAAATGAGATTGGAAAAATGGCAGTCGCCGTGGATACGGATCATCTCGGTGTTAGCAAACAGCGGGCTGATTTCAGCAATCAGATCCTTCGCCAGCTCGGCAAACTGCGGGGCAAGATCGGCGGGCAGGAATTTCCCGGCCAAAAGATAGTCCACCTGTTGCCGGGTTGACTTGTCTGGGGTCATGGTGATCCGCCCCTCGGGAATTCGGCCCGCACCCACAGCATGGGTGCGGCCAAGCAACCGGCCGATTTCCAGCCACTGCTCATCGCTGAATTCGTCCGAACTGCGGCCACCGCATTTGGGAAACACGGTGAAATACATCCCCTCATGCTCGCCGAGGCTGCCGTTGCCCTGCAAGACCAGAGGCGCGATGACTGGAATCTCCCGGCTGGCAAGTTCAAGGAGAAACTCGTGCTCGTCTTGCAGCGCGGCCCGGGCCCAGCGCCCAGGGCGGTAAAATTTAACCACCAGCCCTTCGCCGTTTTCACCTTCCAGCTCATAAACCCGGTTGATGTAGCTGGCCAAAGGCCGACAGAGATTGGTGCAGCGGATATCCAGGGCCTTTTCCACCAGACCGAGGACTATATCCGGGGTCAGGCGGTGAAAAGCGGAGTGCGTGTCGGGCGCAACAATCCGGTTCATGGCAACTCACTAAAAAATGCGGCCATCCGGGTCTTGAGGCCCGGATGTAATTTCTGGAGGAAAATAATCATCGTTGTGCCTTGCCGCCTTTGTCTTGGGGGTTTGCTCCTGAACAACCTCGCATGGCCATTGTATTCCAGAAGCGGTGAAAAGTATATGCGGGAAATAGGGCGATGCGCCCCACTACTCTCGCCGCAATCTCACCTCTTCTCCCCCCATTGTCTCCGTTGTGACTAAAGTCACAGCACACAATGACCTCGGTCATTGTTCCCCTCTTCCTTATTTTGCTAAGAGAAACAAAGGCATTGTGCCTGCGCGTTGTTTTTCAATCTTCATAAGGAGGAGAAAGATGAAAAAAATGTACACGGTTCTTGCGGCAACCGCCTTCTGTTCATGCCTTGCGGGTGGACTGGCCTTGCCGGACAAGGCCAACGCCGGACCACAGATTGAATTTGGCGATAATGGCTACCTGCAGTTTGATTTGAAATTTCAGGGGATCATGGATTACACGGATTTTGGTTCAGGCAAAAATGGCGATGAAGACAGATTTGACCTGTATCTCCGTAGAGCAAGGCTCGTCTTCACCAGTATGTATGATGACACCTGGGGCGCCAAATTCCAGACCTGCGGCGGAACCAGCGCCACTCGAAATCTTGGCGGTGGCGGCTATGAAACTAACAACTCCAACAGCAAAACCAATTCCCAGATTCGGCTGGTCGATGGCTATCTGATCGGCATGTTGGACGATGCACTCAACATCAAGATCGGTCTGACCAAGATTCCTCTCACCCGCGGCAATCTGGACGAGTGTTTTTCTCCATTAAGCCATGAAAGATCCATGTTCGTCTATTCTCCCTATGGCACGGATGCCACCAAGAACAGCCGGGACATGGGTTTTGTGGCAACCGGCGGTTTTTTTGATAGTCATCTGAAATACTGGGCTGCAGTCATGGAGGGCAGGGAAGGCTCTTCCGAGTGGGACAACCCGTTTAACAATAATACATACTACTCAAGCGCCGAACCCAAGAGCAATCTGGAATACGTGGCCAGATTACATTATTCATTCCTGAATCCTGAACTCAGTCCTTCTGCCGGCGGGTACAAGGGCACCTATCTGGGTAAACAAGGCAAGGTCTTCACCCTGGGTATTGCGGGAGCTTACGAGGCGGACGCTGCATATAAAACTGTAACAGCCAATGGTTATGGCGCCACGGTTGTCGGGGATGACACCGTGAATTACACGGCCTATACCGCAGACCTGTTCTTTGAGTACCCCTTTGATAACGGCGGGGTTCTGACGGCCACCGCCCTCTACCTGAAAGCCGATTTTGATGATGCCTACAAGACCACCACAGCCATTGCCGATCTGAATACCATTGTCGGGGGCTTGAATGGCCAGAAGGAAGGTTATTATGCAAAACTTGGCTATATTCTCCCTGTTACTGTCGGCGCAAAAGGCAAACTTCAGCCCTTTGCCCGTTATGAGAATTTTGATGTAGCGTCTTTTTCCAATGTCAAGGATCAGAATATTCAACAGATTGGCATAGGCGCGAATTACTTTGTGCTGGGAGATGACAAGGTACGATTTACCCTGGAATACTACCATACCGAGTTTGACAAGCCCACGCTGCTTGGTGATTATCTGGACCAGACCGTGACACATGCATCGTATACCAGTTACGATACGATGACCGCCATGTTCATGGTTTCATTCTAACACGGCATAATTTTTACAGGCCTTCTTGTCCGGCAAGGCGGGAAGGCCTGTCTCCCAATCTAAACTTGGGAGTAAAACAAGACGGTAGAACCCACCATCAGGAGACAAAATGAAAAAAATAATTCTCTTCGTCCTGCTTGGCCTGATCCCGAGCAGCACAGCCTTTGCCGAAGAGCTGGTCGTGCATCTGACCTCTGGCAATGCGGTGGTGATCCAATACACGGGGGCCATTCAGGGGGTAACTTTTCAAGGAAAGAACGATGCCATAGCGGGTCTGGACATGCCGACCACGACCAAGCCCGCAGCCAGGGCCCAACAACCTGTCGCAGAAAAACAGGCCGTTACCTCTCAACCGGAACAGGTTGAAGCCAAGAACGGGAAAGAACGATGGCTTCGCTTCAAGTGGGCAGAGCCGAAAAGCGAAGATTAGGAACCTGGCGGCAAGCGACGCTTGACGCGCTGTAAAAAAAGCTATTCAGGGCAGTTACGGCCCTTTGTAGTGCCTGAATCACCTACTCGGCTGGCCATCGTGGCCAGCCGGGGCCTTTAACCTTAACCCCAGCAAGTGGTGTTGGGCGCATACTGAAAAAAAGCTATTCAGGGCGACGGCCCTTTGTAGTACCATTTATCTCCTTCCCGGCTGGCCTCCCGCGGCCAGCCGGGGCCTTTACCCCCCAGAGAGAACGAATATCAGCGGAGACCCTTGAAAATTACAACCCTGCAACCACAGCCCCAATCAAAAGGGTTCACCCAGGTCCTGCAACCTGGCAGGGTCTTTCAGCATGATACGCGATACTTTCCCCGTGCTCACCGTATCCAGAAGCCCCTCGTTTTTGAGTTTGGTCAGACTGCGGGAGACTACCTCGCGGCAAGTTCCCAGCCGACAGGCCAGTTCGCTCTGGGAAAGGCGACAAACCGGAATATTGTCTTTGCCCGGCAGGGAATGAGTGAGCAGAATTTTGATCAGTCGCTCTTGCACATTCTTAAAGGTGAAATCCTCAAGCAGGCTCGCGTAGGCGGCCAGCTTTGAAGAGATACAGGTGATAAAATGCAGGGCGAGTTCATGATGCTGGGCCAATATCCAGTCCAGATCCCGACGCGGCAGACAAAAAATCAGGCTGTCATCCTGGGCCAGAGCGTTGGCAAAGGCCCTGCCTGCAAACAGATTGGCCAGGCAAAAAACCTTCCCCGCATCAACAGGCCAGAGAGTTACCTTGCGACCATTGACGTCGCTTTTATAAATCTCCACCAGGCCCATCTCGACAATGTAGAGATGCTCCACGGTGTCATCCTGGTAAAAAATATGCTGGCCGCTGCGGAACTTCTTTTTCCGGCAACGGACCAGCAACTCTCTGAGTACTTCGTCCGGAAGGCCAGAAAAAACGGGGATCATTTGCAGAAAATGATAATCCGGACCATTGACCATTTGCGTGTCCTCCTGAATTTAATTTCGGACGTGTATCTTGGGGAGGCAGGCATGATGCCACACCCACAACCCATCTGTTTAGGAGGATATACTCTCTTGCATAAAAAAACTTGCAAAAAAATATAAAAACCAACTTTTCTGCCTCAAGCATCTGGTCAGCCCAGTAGGTAACCAGAAAAGGAAAGACGCTCACGAAAACCAGAAACCGGGTGCAGCATGCTTACCTCTGTCCGCAGCTTCTCCCCGCAAAGAAATAAGGACTCCCAAATCATGCCTCAGCCAGAAGAACGCCACGGAAAATTCCCACGGTTCACACCGTGCCTTGAGATGTATGTCTTCCATAATGTGGTCGGCAGGGTTCTCGACATCAGCATGGATGGCGTATCATTTACATACATTGCCGACCACCACCCGCCTGAAAAATTTCCGGCAGCAGGGGTGCTCTTTACGCACAGTGGAAAGCATATTCAGGAAATTCCCTTTAAGGTTATCAGCGATCACATGCATGGCCAGTTTTTCTTAAGCGACTACTTTATCCGGGAAAGACAGATCCGCTTCGGCGAGCTTTCCACCGATATGGTCAAACAGCTGGAATGCTTTATCTTGGAAAATGCGCACATCCCGCAACTTTCATACGATGCGAGGTACCTGGCGTACAAATCCGTTTATGCCCCCACCGGGGCAGCCGATTTAGACGCCACGGTGCGGGAGCGGATATCGGAGGACCACGCGGACGTACAGTTGGCTCGATGCGGCGGATTATCGCAAGGATGAACGGTGCCTGCCATGTTTCCTGCAACCCATGATACCGGACTGATTCCCACGGTTACGGAGAGAACACAAGAAATGCTGCTCACATCTTTTACCGTGGAATTTTCCAATGCCGACTGCTGCCGAAACGAGGGGCAGTCCCTGCGTTGCTTCGCCCGTCTCGATCAGAATGTGAGCGAGGCTCTTCCCTACCTGAATGCCATACTGGGCGGCTACACCTATATCAAGGAACCGCCCTTGCTCACCTTCCATTATTCCAAGGGCAAACTCATCACCGTGGACGCGGACAGCATAGCCATCAACTGCGTAAAAAACCCAATCGAGGCAAGGGAAATCCTGGCATGGCTCCAGCAAGAAATCAACACTGTCTGGGAAAAACGCCAGGAGATTACGCCAAAATACACAGCCGCCCCGTGGCCAAAGCCTGCAAATATTCTGAGGCTACTGCCCAAGACCGATTGTGGCCAATGCGGCCAGCCGACCTGCATTGCCTTTGCCACCCTTGCGGCTTCAGGCGACAAGGGCGCGGAACATTGCCCGGCCCTGTCGTCGGAAGCACAGAAAGAACTCGCCACCCACCTGAGCCGTTTTCATTTTGATGTATAATGACCTGTCGATTCGGGCGATCTGCCCGAAAAAGCCAAAAAAATTTAAGGGAGGAAAATCATGGAAATGGACATTGATATAAAAATCCTGGGGCCAGGCTGCAAAAAATGTATCCAGGTCGCGGAGATTGTCCGGCAGGTGATTGAAGAACATGGCCTCCCGGCGCAGATTGAAGAAATTTCAAGCGTGGACAAGATTGCGGAATTCGGGGTGTTGTCCACGCCAGCCGTGGTTATTGGCGGAGATGTGAAATGCACAGGCCGGGTGCCGGAGCCCTATGAAATTCTCCAATGGCTGAAAAAATATCAAGGAACACCGGAATAGTCTTCCGGTCCATTTCTCTAAACAAAAATCAATACACTTGACAGAGCTATCCACCCCAACTATATTACCATATAACTATTTAGCTATATGGTAGGAGTGCGGATGAAAGACTTTGTCAAGGTCATGAAAGCCCTTTCCGACCCGAGCCGGGTCAAGATCATCAAAATGCTCCAGCAGAGAAACGACCTGTGCGTCTGCGAGATGCGCTCTGTACTGAAGCTGGCCCAGCCCACCGTATCCAAGCATCTTAAAGTTCTGGAAGACGCGGGGCTCATCGTCGGCAGCAAGGAGAAACTCTGGGTCAATTACCGGCTGAATGCGGCCAGCCCTTCCCCTTACGGCGCAGCCATGCTCATGCAACTTCACCAATGGCTCAACGAGAACCCGGAAATGCGGGAAATATTCAAAATCCTGCCCGCCATCGACCGCAACGACATCTGTAAGCCCTGAGGAATATGCCATGCAGCCCGACAACCCGGCCAACATGCCAAATCCTGTCGCAAACCCGCAACCCGCTCCGCCGCTTGCGGCCTCAATAAAATTCAAGGTTCTCACCGGTCTTGCCGGGCTTGGCCTCTGGTTTGCCCTGTATTGGCAATTACAGAGCCTGGCCGGATATCTTGCCTTTTCCCTGCTCGGCCTAACACCGGGCAGCCGCCTGGGCGAGGCCATGCTCTTCTTTTTCTACGACACCCCAAAGGTGCTGATGCTGCTCACCCTGATTGTTTACGGGGTTGGGGTCCTGCGTTCCTTCTTCACCCCGGAACGCACCCGGAAAATCCTGGCGGGCAAGCGCGAATCCGTGGGCAATGTGCTTGCCGCCCTGCTGGGCATCGTCACTCCCTTCTGTTCCTGCTCGGCCGTGCCGCTGTTTATTGGCTTTGTCACCGCAGGTGTTCCCTTGGGTGTGACTTTTTCCTTTTTGATCTCAGCCCCCATGGTCAACGAAGTTGCCCTGGTGCTTCTTTACGGCTTGCTGGGCTGGAAGGTGGCGGCGCTCTATCTGGGGACCGGCCTTGTGATCGCCATTCTTGCCGGCTGGACCATCGGCCGCCTGGGGATGGAAGAACACATCGAGGATTGGGTGCGGGAAATGCACATCAATGCCTCTGACATCCCGGACCAAAGGCTGACCTGGGCGGAACGGTTCGATCACGGCAAGACGGCGGTGCGGGACATCGTCGGCAAGGTCTGGATCTATGTGGTGCTCGGCATCGCGGTGGGCGCCGGAATCCACGGCTACGTGCCCGAGGGCATAATGGCCTCGATCATGGGCAAGCAGTGGTGGGCGGTACCGGCGGCGGTGCTGGTCGGCATCCCCATGTACTCCAACGCCGCCGGGATCGTGCCGGTGGTCCAGGCCCTGCTCGGCAAAGGCGCGGCGTTGGGCACGGTGCTCGCCTTCATGATGGCCGTCATCGCGCTTTCCTTACCGGAGACGATCATTCTCCGGAAGGTGCTCAAGCCGCGGCTCATCGCGGTCTTCCTCGGCGTGGTGGGCGTCGGCATCATGCTGGTCGGCTATCTCTTCAACATCATCATCTGATACGGAGGTCAATCATGGAAATCAAGGTACTAGGACCGGGCTGCGCGAAATGCGGCGAGGCGGAAAAAATCATGCGGGCTGCGGTCGAAGAGGCAGGGGTTGTCGCCACCATTGAAAAGGTCAGCGATTTTCAGCAGATTGCCAAGTTCGGGGTTTTTTCCACCCCGGCGGTGGTCATCGACGGCCAGATCAAATGCGTCGGCAAGGTGCCGGGCAAAAGTGAGGCCTTGGCCTGGCTTGGCAGGTAGCGTGGTGAACATTGCCCGCCATCGGCTCCGGTAATCGCGGCTTTTGCGATTTCAACAAAGATTCGCGCAGGGGAAAAATAATGGAGATCAGGGGTACGCCCATTGGCGTGATGCATTGCGGGCTGCGAGCACCTGCGGATGCGCCGAAAAACTATAATGAATCGGCCGAGACCGGCAGACTGGAGATATTTCCGCAATACCTGGAAGCCATGGACGGCATTGAGGTCGGCCAGACCTTGGTGGTTCTCTTCTGGCTGCACGAGGCGCGCCGGGATCTTCTCAAGGTCTATCCGCGCGGGGACCGCAGCCGCGGCCTGCGCGGGGTGTTCGCCACCAGAAGCCCCGTGCGCCCCAATCCCATCGCCATCTCCGAGCTTACGGTGCTTGGGGTGCAGGGCAACGAAATTGAGGTCTCTGGCGTCGATGTGATCGACACCACCCCGATTCTGGATATCAAGTCCGCGGTTGCGCCGGGACACGGGACAGACAAACAGGACCGGGCGTGATTGTGTTGCCGACCCTTTGGCCAGTGTAAGCATACGCGGCCCGGCCAATATGCATCACCACAAGGAGGGATGAAATGTTCAAAAAGATTCTGGTTTGCGTCGATCCTTACCCCCCGGACAATAACCTCATCTCTTGTGCTGTTTCCCTGAAAAAACTGGGGGCGGAGGAGGTTGTCCTGGCTCACGTTATCGTGGACGCCCCCCCAGGGCTTGACAAAATGCTGATCGCCCAGGCAGGGCCGGAGATGGAGCGGCAGAAACAAATGCTTGAAGAAGCTGGACTCAAAACCTCCATTGCAATGGAGGCTGGGATTCCGGCCCATGCCCTCAACGACCTTGCCGAAAAAGAGGACGTATCCGTCATCATCATCGGTGCACAGGGCAGGGGGCTGCTCGAATCCATCACCCTGGCGGGAAATCCGCTGGGCAACGTGTCCGCCAAGCTGCTGCATATCACCCGCCGCCCGCTGCTCCTCATCCCCGGCACGTTGCCGGCCATGGAATCCGGGCGGGAAATGCCGGGTCTTTTCTCCCATATCCTCTATCCCACCGATTTTTCCGACACGGCGGAGATTGCTTTTTTCTATCTCGAAACCGTGGTCCGTGCCATACAATGCCCGGTAACCATGCTGCATGTCCAAGACCGGTCCCGGCCAGCGCCGCATCTCGGCCAGCGCCTCAAGGAACTCCAAGACCTTGACGGGCTACGCCTGCAGCGGCTGCAAGGCTGGCTGAAAAGCCTAGGCGCGCCGGATGTGCGCATCGACCTCGCCCAAGGAAATCCGGGGGATGAAATTGTAAAGAGGGCCAAGGGAGGGGGCTGCTCCCTGATCCTCATGGGAACCCAGGGCAAGAGCATCACCCGGGAAATTCTGCTGGGCAGCGTGGCGCACCATGTCGCCCGGCATGCCGCGCTGCCGGTTCTCTTTATTCCGGCTCTTCAGTAAGCAGGGTATGAAAGTGGGAAAATAACCCCGGCAGGGTGCCTGTCGTGTTTCCGGCAAACCGTAAAACGATAAACCTATTTCAATCAGAAAGGAGTCTATCATGTCTGACTGCCTATTAGATCGTGTGTCACCCTGGCTTCCGTCGCCCCACCCGATGGCGCCTATTGCTGAAGGTAAATCCCCGGCATGAAAAAAATAATGAAGATCAGGGTTACGCCCATTGGTGTGATGCATTGCGGGTTGCGAGCACCTGGAGATGCTCCGAAAAACTATAACGAATCGGCCGAGACCGGCAGACTGGAGATATTTCCGCAATTCCTGGAGGCCATGGACGGCATTGAGGTCGGACGGACCTTGGTGGTGCTCTTCTGGCTGCACGAGGCGCGCCGGAATCTTCTCAAGGTCTATCCACGCGGGAATCACAGCCGCAGGTTGCGCGGGGTGTTCGTCACCAGAAGCCCCGTGCGCCCCAATCCCATCGCCCTCTCGGAGCTTACGGTGCTCTCGGTGCAGGACAACGAAATTGAAGTCTCGGGCGTTGATGTGATCGACGGCACCCCGATTCTGGATATCAAGTCCACGGTTGCGCCGGGAAAGCAGAGGGGTTGAACATGACGGGAAATCGCACCATTGCCAGGAGGACGCCATGCTGCTGAAGGGATGGACCAAGGAAATAACCAGGGCCGCATGTCGGCCCGAGGCTCAGACCGTGCATTGCATTGCCCATCTGGACCAACATATCGGCGAGGCGATCCCCTATCTGAACGCGGTGCTGGGAGGCTACACCTATGTCAAGGAGCCGCCCTCGGTGACCTTCCGCAACCAGGGCAAACTGATCTCTGTGCATGAGGACCATATTGCCATCAACGCCTTGCAGGATGCCGATGAGGCCGAAAAAATCCTCCTGTGGCTGCAAGGGGAGATCAATGCCGCCTGGGAGAAAAGGGCTGAAATCACCCCCAGTTTCCAGGCCGCCCCACGACCGCAGCTGATGGCCATCGTCAAGCTGCTGCCGAAAACCAACTGCAAACAATGCGGCCAGCCCTCCTGTCTGGTCTTTGCGTCCCTGGCGGTGGAAGGCGGCAAGGGCGCGGACGACTGCCCGGCGCTTGAGCAAGACCAAAGAAAAAAACTGGAAGAGTACCTGGGGCAATTCCATTTTGACTGATGGAAAACAGGCCGCCCCTGGCTAACTGTTTTCCAGGACGGATGGACAATCACCACAAGGAGAATTGTAATGGATGAGACCTTTACCAAACCATGGCACGGGATCAACCGGGAAGAAATTTCCTGGAACCCGACGGTGGATGAAGAACTGTGCATCGGCTGCGGCCTGTGCATCACCGGCTGTGGCCGCATGGTCTATCGCTTTGATTACGAAAAGAACAAACCCTTGGTCACGGTGCCGCTGAACTGCATGGTCGGCTGCGTGACCTGCGCCAACACCTGCCCGCAGCACGCCATCAGCTTCCCGCCCTTAAGCTATGTATACCGGCTGATCAAAGAGCGCCACCTTGTTAGGCAGGCAAAGGACGCGCTGACGGACAACCGGGAAAAATATGCGTTAAGGAGCAGCGTGAAACCATGAAGATTTTTCGGGCGGCACACGCAGGAGTGCGCTGGATGGGTGGAGCGATAACGCTCTCGCTGCTGCTGGCCCTTCCGGCCCAAGCCTTCACCATTCAGGAGCTGCTCACCGCCACGGCCCGGCAACCCGGCGTTGCCGCCAGCGAGCTAACAGCCAGGGAGGGGAGTCTGCGCGAACAAGCGGCAACCGCAGCCCTGTTCCCCCGGATCAATGCCTTCGGCAAGGCCGAATTCTACAACTCGCCCACCAACCCGCGGCCCATGCCGCCCACCGAGGTAAACGTCCAAGCCGGCGAGTCCATCCCCTTTTCCTGGAACCTTATGCGCTACGGCCTGACTCTGGATATGCCGCTCTTTGTAAAGTCGCTTTACGACCTGAGGCAGAAGGCTGCCCGGCTTTCCGAAAAGTCGAGCCTTGCCCACGTTCTGGAACTTTCCAGCCGGAAGGCCGCGGTGGTGGCGGCTAACAGCGGCCTTGCCTATCTGCTCGGCCTGGACAAGGCCATTGAGGCCCGACTCGCCTCCCTGGCCAAAACCCGGGAGGACATGGAACTCAAGGTCAAGGTCGGCCGCACCGCCGAGGTGGAACTCCTCAAGGTCGAAAACTCCATCAATGATCTGAAGGCGCAGAAAAACGAATTGGCCGCCAGGATTCTCGATGTTCGCAAGGACCTCGAAACCTTCACCGGCCTTGAGATAACCGAACCGGCGCCCATGTCCCTGACCGGCGAGCTGGTTCCGGCGCCGTATCTCGTGGAGAAGATCGCGGAAAAAGAAACAGCCGCAGCCAGGGAGGAGTTGCAGCGGAGCAAAAGCGTCCGCTATCCCGGCCTCTACCTCACCGGCAGCATGACCGGCAACGAGGGCAAGTCATACAATACCGACGAGGATTTTTACCGAGACTACGGATTCGTCGGCCTGACCCTTCAGATGCCGCTTTTTGATCACACCCTGAGCGTGGAGCAAAGCATTGCCCAAAGCCGGCTCCACAAGGCGGAAAAAGAGCTGGAGGCAATCCGCATCGGGCTTACCGCCCAGGAAAAGAATCTCAAGGGCAAACTGCCGGTGGTCGAGGAGTCACAAGCCATTGCGGCCAAATCCCTGGCCAACAGCGAACAGATCCTTGCCGTGGCGCGGCTATCTCTGGAGCAGGGCCGCTTCACCACCGAGGAATACTTGCGCCAGGAGGCCCAGGTACTGGCCGCCCGGGCTGCGCTCTATCAGGCTGAAAACGACAGATGGCGGATCATCACGCAACTTGCCGTGCTCTACGGCGCCGATCTCCAGGAGATCACCCAATGAAAAAAATCGTCACTATCGTCCTTGTTATCGTCCTGACCTTTGGAGTGGTGCTGCTGGTAAAAAAACGCCAGTCCGATCTGGCCAAGGCCCCGCCCGCTGATATTCTGCCCGTGGTGGCGGAAACCGTTACCCTGAAGCCGGGCCAGGTCACCCTGACCACGCCCGCCATGGCCCAGGTGGCCAGCGACCTTTCCACCACCCTTTCCACCAAGGTGACCGGTCGGGTATTGGAAGTCCTTAAAAAGCAGGGCGACCGGGTTAAAAAGGGCGATAAACTGCTTGCCATCGACGCCAGTGATCTGGACGCCAAGAAAGCCTCCCTGCGTGCCAAGCTCGACGGGCTTGATTACGAGATCACCGTCCAGCGCGAAAACCACCAGCGCACCATGCAGCTCTTCACCATCAAGGGAGCCTCCCAGGAACAGACCCGCGTAGAAGAGGCAGCTCTCGCCAATCTGGAGAAGAGCAAGGAAAGCCTGGTGCAGAATATCCGTGAGATTGACACTCTGGGCAGTTACTCCACCCTCGTCGCCCCGGTGGCTGGCACAGTGAGTGAACTTCTGGTCAACAGCGGCGATATCGCCGTGCCCGGCAAGCCGCTTGTGCGGATTGCGGCCGACCAAGGGCTCTACCTCACCGTCTCCCTGCCCGACTCCGTCACCCCGCAGGGGCTGCTGGTCAACGGTACCGCCATCAAGCCCGTGCCGCGGAATCAGGCCGCAGCCACCGGACTGGTTCAGTATGCGGCCCAGCTTCCCGATACCGTCAGGGTTGTTGAAGGCCAGTATCTCAACCTTCAGGTGGTGCTCTTTCAGGGCGCAGGGGTACTGGTGCCGATGGATGGCCTAGTCACCATGGGCGACAAGGCCTACATTCTTACCATGGAGGGTAATCTGGCCCGCCGGACGCCGGTGACTGTGCTCCACCGTGGCAGCGAGGGGACGGTGGTCGCCGAAGATCTTGTCGGACGGACGATCCTGGTGGCCAAGCCGGACATCCTGCTGCGGGCCGCGACCGGAGTACCGGTGCAGGCGACCGCGCGGCAAGGTGAAGCCACTGCTCCGGCGGACAAGAAAACGCAGGCCGGGGGGCGCAAAGATGGCTGAGCCCGCCACCGACAACAGCTCCAGCAGCAAGGGACTGTTTGATTTCTTCTACACCAGGCCCTATCTGCTCTATAGCCTGATCGCGTCGTTTTTTGTCCTCGGGATCTACGGGCTGGTGGTTATGCCCAAGAATCTTTTCCCCGACTCCGACCGGCCCACGGTCGTCGTCATGACCCAGGTGCCGGGCGGCACCCCCAACGTGGTGGCGGCCACGGTGAGCAAGCCCATCGAGATGGAGCTTTCCTCCCTGTCGCTGATCCGACAGGTCAGCTCCACCAACATCGCCGGCATGTCTATCGTTACTGCCGAGTTCGAGTACGCGAAGGGGCTGGACCCGGCGGCGGTGGATGTGAACAACGCCATCAACAAGGTGCGGGGCAAGCTGCCCGCCGGAACCAACCCCTCCATTTACACCACCGGCGCCTTCACCCTGCCGGTGGATGTCTTCGCCCTGACCCCGAAAGGCGATGCGCTGGCGGTGGAGGATCTCCGTAAATTTGTTGACAGCGACATCAAGCCCGCACTCTTGCGAAACTCGGCCATCGGCAATGTCGAGGTCTTCGGCGGCTATCAGTCCGCCATCAATATCCGGGTCGATCCCTTCAAGGCCAAGGCCCATGGCGTTGCCCTGGACAAAATCGCCGCCACCATTTCTGCCCTGGACCGCGACGTGCCGGTGGGGTTTGCCAAGGGGGCCGACTCCTTTTATACCCTCACCTTCTACGGCGAACAGGACCGGGTGGACGAACTGCGGATGCTGCCCGTTGCCCCCAATGTGACCTTGAGCGATATCGCCACCATCGACTGGCGGCACCAGACCCGCTTCTCCGGCTACCTCGGCAACGGCCAACCCGCCATCGCCGTGGCCATCCAGCGGGCGCCGGGCGGCTCGGTGCTGGACACCTCCAAGGCAGGCCGGGCCGAGATCGAAAAGCTCAAAGCCCGCTATCGGAACATAGACTTTACCCTCGCCGACACCCAGCGCATCCTGATCGAAACCGCCAACACCAACATGCTGGAGGCCCTGCGGGATGCCATCATTTTCACCCTGCTGGTGATTCTGCTTTTCCTCGGCAATTTCCGGGCGATCATCGCGGCGCTCGTCTCCATCCCCATGGTTTTTTTCGGCACCATCGCCATCCGCTGGCTCATGGGCGGCGACCTGAACATCGTGGTCTATACCGCCATCATCCTGGCGCTAGGCATGCTGGTGGACGACGCGGTGGTGGTGCTGGAGAATATCGAACGCCATCTCAAGGAGATGAAGGAAGGGCTGGAAACAGCCATCATCCATGGCACCAAGGAAGTGGTGGGTCCGGTCTTCGCCGGCACGGTGGCCACCATCGCCATCATGTTTCCCTTTCTTTTTGTCGGCGATTTTCCCCAGCAGATTTATCGCCACCTGATCTCCACCCTGATCATCGCCCTGTTGGTCTCCTATTTCCTCTCCATCACCTTCATCCCCAGCATCTGTTTTTTCCTGTACCGCAAGGGCCACACCAAGATGAAAGCGGAACTGTGGCTGGAGGAATTCTACGAAAAAACCTTTGGCCGCCTGATCGGTCCCTATGTCGCCATCCTGCAATTTTCCGCCGGCGGTCGCTCGGTGTTGCGGCGGGTGCTCATGACCCTGGGGGTGATCGTGATCCTGGTGCTCAGCATGAAAAATATCATGCCGGTCATCGGCAAGGATCTGGTGCCGCCCATGGATACCGGGATCATCAAAGCCCAGCTGAAATTCTCGGCCAACGAGACGGTGGAGACGGCGGAGCAGCGGCTGGCGCCTTTTCTCGCCTGGCTGCACGCCCAACACGAAGTAACAATGAGTTCCGTCACCTTCGGCTCGGAGCCTGGGGTACTTTCCCTGGGGTCCGGGTCGCTGCCCACGGAAGCGAAAATGACCATCAACTGCATCAACCGTTTTGAACGAAAAAAGGACATCTGGAAAATCGAGGACGAGATCCGCAGAAAACTCATGGCCCTGCCCAATGTCAAGGCGGTGGATGTCTATGATTTCGGGGCCAGCGCCATGAGCTCCATCAAGGCGCCGGTGGATACCCGGCTTTATGCCGAGGATTACCACCTCCTGCCAGCGGCGGCGAAAAAAGCGGCTGCTGCCATGGCTACGGTCAAGGGGTTCACCTCGGTGAACACCAGTTGGGACAACGATTTCACCGAGGCGCGACTGGAGATCGACACCAACCGGGCCCTGGCCTATGGGGTGACCCCGGCTACCATCGCGGCGCAACTCCCCCTGGCCGGCATACCGGTGGCCCTCTCCGGCAATCTGATCTCCATGGACACCCAGTTCGTCCGGCTCTATTTCGACCACGGCTTTGACGACAATCTGGAAAACTTGCAACTCATCCCCATCCAGACCGCCAAAGGGGTGGTGCCCCTTTCCACCCTGGCAAAGATCTCCTACGATTTCACCGCAGGCAAGATCGAGCGCAATCAGATGCTCTATTCGGTGGATGTCTCGGGCTACCGCCGCACCCGGCCCGTCTCCATCCTGACCACCGACACCGTGGCCGCCGTGAAAAAAGCGGGAATCAGCGGGGTCAAGATCGACCAGCAGGGCGACATCTTCCAAATGAATGACAGTTTCGCGCGGATGATCAGGGCCATCGGCATCGGGGTGGTGCTCCTGTTCCTCTGTCTGGTCGCCATCTATCAATCAACCCGCATGGCCGTGGTCATGGTCCTGGTCTTGCCACTGTCCATGATCGGCGCCTCCTGGGGCATGCTGGCCTTCAACAAGCCGAGCTGCATGCCCAGCATGATCGGAATCATGCTGCTTTTTGGCATCATCATCAAAAACTCGGTTTTGCTGATCGATTTCTACCAGCAGCACCGCGCGCGGGGCGAGTCGTCCTTTGAGTCGGCGATTGAATCGGTCCGGGTGCGTTTTCGACCCGTGCTGATGACCGCCTTCGGCACCATCGCCGGCATGATCCCCATCGCCTTCGAATGGGCCGTGGGGCTTGAAAAGCTTTCACCGCTTGCCGATGTCGCCATCGGCGGGCTGATCATCGGCACCATCCTGACCCTGATCTACATCCCCATGTTCGCCTATTCCGTGGAAGGGAAAGACGCACGACAACAAGCCAAAGGAGAAACTCCATGAAGAAAAACCGTTTCTGTTTCGTGTTCGTGCTGCTTGCCACTCTCACCGCCTCGCTGGCCCTTGCCGGGGAAGCACGACTGGTGGAACTTGACAGCGGCATGGTCAAGGACACCAAAACCGGGCTCATCTGGCAGCTTGACAAAAGCCCGCAAATGTTCGACTCCCAGGAAAAGGCAGCCCAATATGCCAGCGACCTTGACCTGGGCGGGTACCATGACTGGCGTCTGCCAACCCTTGAGGAACGGTGGGATCTGTTGCGGGTCTTTGTCATCAAGAATAATGGCGGCATCGAGTTCCCAAAATTCGACAACAAGTACTGGACGCTGGAGACACACAAAGGGACACAACCGATCAAGCTCGATATCTCCTGCATGTGCCGGGGCGACCAGGAGATCGAATACAAGAATGTCGGGTATGTGCGGGCGGTACGGGGGCCGCAGGCGGGCAACCAATAATTTCCCGGCGTGCATGCCACTGAAAAAACGACATGGTGAACGATCAGGGAACAAGGCGATGCAATCAGTCCCGAACCAGAAACAGCGAATGACCGCGGAGCAAGTCGGTCTCCAGACCCTCTGGGCACTGGTACATGGCTCACCACTGGCGATCTTTGCCGTTGATCGGGAAGCCATGATCCTGGTCTGGAACCCGGCTGCCGAGCGACTGTTCGGCTGGGACGAACAGGATGTCTTGGGGCAGACAAACCCGATCGTTCCTGAAGGACGGGGAGAAGAGTTTCGCCAGTTACGAGAACGTGCCATTGCTGGGGAGGTCTACACCGGCATGGAAGTGCGCGTCCGCAGGAAAGACGGTTCACCCGTTGACATCAGCGTTTCCACGGCTCCCTTGCGAGATGAGTCCGGCGTCATCGTCGGCTTCATGGTGGTCGTTGCCGATATCAGCGAACGCAAGCGGATGGAAGATGCCCTGCGGGAGAGCCTGCAGAAGTCGCAGAGGATATTCGACGAGACGATCCACGCCCTTGCCTCGGCTGTGGAAAAGAGAGACCCCTACACCGCCGGTCACCAGCAGCGGGTCGCCCGGCTGGCTTGCGCCATCTCCGGCGAAATGGGGCTTCCGACAGAACAGACCAACGGCATTCGTACAGCTGCCATTGTCCACGATATCGGGAAGCTCTCTGTACCGGTTGAGATTCTCAACAAACCGGGGCGGCTATCGGAGGCCGAACACAGTATCCTGAAAATCCATCCTCAGGCGGGCTATGAAATACTGGATGGAATAGAGTTCCCCTGGCCGATTGCCCGCATCGTCCAGCAGCACCATGAGCGGATGGATGGCACCGGCTATCCGTTGGGACTTCAGAACGAGGAAATACTCTTGGAGGCGAGAATCCTGACCGTGGCTGATGTTGTCGAAGCGATAGCCTCCTATCGGCCATACCGGCCGGCCAACGGGATTACCGCTGCTCTGGCAGAGATAGCAGCATACAGTGGTTCCCGTTATGCCTCTGAAGTCGTTTATGCGTGTCTGGCCTTGTTCAACAAAGGATTCATGCTGGAATAATTATCATAATAAGGAAATTTGAATGCAGATTTCAGCCAAGAAAAACAATCTTTTCCCACTCATCCTCATGCTCCTCCTTTTTTGCGCCGCACTGCCTGTTCAGGCTGCGCCAGGCGGCTCGCTTGTCGAAGCAGTACAGCTTAAAAAATGGATCGATGCCGCTTACCGTACGGAACAGGGAGAGCGAGTAGTGATCATTGACGTGGTGCCGGGTAAAGAGGGCCGCGAAAGCTGGTTTGCCGGTGATCTTGAAATGCTGAAGAAACAGCTTGCCAAGAAGTATAGCGAGCAGTCGCCTGCATACAACCTGCTGGCCGAGCAGGACCGGGCAGGTCTTTTGGGGCATATACCCGGAGCCATACTGAATATCTCGCATGGAAATTTAGAGACGATGGAGCGCAGCGATGGGCCGATAGTCGCCGATCACGAAGTTGGCACCGGCGCTGCAATCGACGAGCTTCTCCAGGGACATGGCGTAATGCCTGATGATGTAATTGTCATCACCAGTTCCCAGCAAATACCGTGGATGTCATGTCCTCCACGTCTCTGGTGGACCCTCTATTACTGGGGCTTT
Organism: Deltaproteobacteria bacterium; assembly: GCA_026388735.1. GTDB lineage: Bacteria > Desulfobacterota > Desulfobulbia > Desulfobulbales > Desulfurivibrionaceae > Thiovibrio. The sequence goes on along the minus strand of JAPLJG010000035.1, from coordinate 21,208 downwards.
ACGCCCGAAAAGATAAAACTCCTGAACGGAGGCAACAAGGCTTACGCCCTGGCCGGCTATCCCCTTGAGCGTGGTCTCGATCAGCCACAGATCAAGCCTTCGAAGATGACGCTCTCCACGCTCCCAACCCGTCATTTTGAGGTGCGAGTCAGTCTGCAAGAGATCATGGACTTGGTTGACAGCGGCAAGACCAGCAACGGCTCAGTATATCTGCTGGATGTCCGCCAGCCTCCGGCAGCCTATTATCTGAAAGATGCGCAGAATGCCGCGGGATCACAAAAGTCGGACGGCATTCCGGATATCTACCAGATCAAAGGTTTCAGCTACAAGCCACAGGATAAACTCTTTACCCGCACTGCAGACAAGAAGCGATTCAATCTCAGTCAGATGCTTTTTACCAAGGAAGCCAACGATGGAAAAACCCCACGGCTCATCTTTAACCCTGGCGGTGACCCACCTATTCAGCTTCCTAACGGATTTGTGGCGCTGCATACCGTCACAACAGCCTCCGGCGAAGCACCGCTCCCCATCCCGATTGGCGGGCGCAGTGGTGATTTCGAGGGGATCATCAAGGGAGCGCGGCTTATCAAATCCGACTCCTACAACCTCACAATTCCCGCCATTGCCAGCAAGGACAATAGCTTCAAAACCCGTGAAGAGTTGCGCGCCGTCTTTGCCAAGGCTGGAATTGATGGAAGCACGCCAATTATTATCTCCTGCAATGCAGGCGCTCTCGGCTCGTTCTACTTTTATGCCCTGCATGAAGTCTGCGGCTTTGAAAATGTCAGAATGTATGACGGCTCTTGGCAGGAGTGGGCAAATATGACCGCCTTTGAACCGGTAAACACCGCTTATGTGCGCCACGATGTTGAAACGCTGTACCCCTCCTGGCCAGCCATGAGCCCGTCCGTGATGATGTTTTCAGGTGAAAACCGCTATCTGGAGTGGAACGGCACCCAGTTTGTCAACGGAGCAACCGGTTCTCCGGCAACGGATAAACAGATCAAACCGGGTGGTACGTTGAAGGGAAATTCTCGCTGGGATACGCTACGCCGCTCCGAACATATTGTTTTCAGACCATCCAAAAAGATCAACGACCCGAAAGGGTATAGAACATACAACCCTACTATCGACTGGCCGGAGGTTGATACGCTCTCATCTTATGACGGAACCGCCGATAAAATTATGGTTGAAGACCGCTTATATCGGCTAAAATCTGCAGAAACGACGAAATGAGCAAAATATTTAATTGCGGATAATTTCCCATGGCGCATAATCACAACCACGAGGGGCACGACCACACCCCTACCGACTTCAGCCGGGCCTTTGCCATCGGCACCGCCCTGAACCTGGCCTTTGTCCTGGTGGAAGGGGGCTACGGCTTCATGGCCAACTCCCTGGCGCTCATTGCCGACGCCGGGCATAACCTAAGCGACGTCATGACCCTGCTCTTGGCCTGGGGCGGCATGGTTTTGGCCAGACGCGGGGCCACCGCCCGGCACACCTATGGTTTCAAAAAGGGCACCATCCTGGTTTCCCTGGGGAGCGCGCTGTTTCTCTATGCCGCCATCGGGGTCATCCTCTGGGAGGCGGTGGGCCGCCTGCGCGCCCCTGCTGCCGAGGTGAACGGCATGGCCATCACCGTGGTGGCCGCCATCGGGGTGGTGATCAACACCGCCACAGCACTGCTCTTCATCTCGGGCCGAAAGAACGATCTCAATATCAAAGGGGCCTTCCTGCACATGGCCGCCGATGCTGCGGTCTCAGCCGGGGTGGTGGTGGCCGGATTCGCCATCATGACCACCGGCTGGAACTGGCTCGACCCGCTGATCTCCATGGCCATCTCCCTCGTGGTCCTCATTGCCGGCTGGGGCCTGTTAAGAGATTCTCTCCATCTCACCATGGCCGGGGTGCCAGACCATATCGAGGCGGAGGCGGTACTCGACTATCTCACCGGACTGCCAGGGGTGCAATGCGTCCACGATCTGCACATCTGGGCGGCCAGCACTACGGAAACAGTACTCACCGCCCATCTGGTCATGCCAGCGGGCGGCGATGACGTTTTTCTCCACCAGACCGCCGAGCATCTGCGCCATGACTTTAATATCCACCACACCACCTTGCAGATAGAAGTGGAGGATGGGAAGGGTGTCTGCCATATCAACAACAAAAATCAGGGTTGCTGCTGGCCTGGAAAAACGACGACACCCGGTGCTGTTCAATCCCAACACCCTTGATCATCCACAGGAGGCGACCGATGAAAACACCATCCATACCAGCAGCCTTTCTTGCCTTGACGCTGTTTCTCGTGCTGCCAGCCACGTCCAACGCCGACAAGTTTGACGAATATCTGGCGGGCTTCACCTACCAGGAACGCAAGGCGATGAAAATCGAGAGCAAGGAACTGGTGGAACTACTCCAAAAAGGCGAGGCCCAGCTCATCGACATCCGTTTCCCAGAAGAATTCGCCGCCTGGCGGATGGGGTTTGCCAAGAACATCCCGCTCAACGAACTTCCGTCCCGGCTGGATGAGCTGGACAAAAATAAGCTCATCGTCACAGCCTGCCCCCATAATGACCGCTCACATATCGCCAGAATTTTTCTCACCACCAAAGGATACCGGACCAGATACCTGCATGATGGCCTGATCGGGCTTGCCGAACTGCTCCGGGGCGACACGGCCAGGGATTTTTTCACTGCTCCGGCACAATAAGATGCTTGCAATAGCTCCCCTTCCCACGGGAGCGTCCCATACAACACAGAGGAGAACTCATGAAAACAATTGTTCGATGCGCATTGTTGCTGATCGCCCTGGTAGTCCTGCACGCCTCTATCGGCACGGCGGCAAGCCCGTCTGCGCCGGTGCCGGTTCCCGACACGGTGACCATGGTTGATCTCGGCGCCACGGCCTGCATCCCCTGCAAGATGATGGCGCCCATCATCGAGGAGCTTGCCGCAGAGTACCGGGGCAAGGCGGCGATTATCTTTATCGATGTCTGGAAGAATCCGGACGAGGCCAAGAAATTCAAGGTAAGCATGATCCCCACCCAGATTTTTTTTGACCGCGCAGGCAATGAGATTTACCGCCACAGCGGCTTCATGGACAAAAAAACCATTATCGCCCAGCTTGCCCAGATGGGCGTTGCCCAGCCCGATGCCGGGAGCGGCAAGTAATGGACGCCCTTTTTCTCCAGGTCAATGAATGGATGGGCGCTGGCCTCGCCCTTGCCGCCCTGGGTTGTTTTCTCTGGGGCATGATCAGCGTTTTGCTCAGCCCCTGCCACCTGGCCTCCATCCCTCTGGTGGTGGCCTATGTGGGCGGCCAGGAACAACTGGTCAAGGGCAGACAGGCCGTACACTACGCGGTGCTGTTCAGTGTCGGCCTTTTTCTGACCATCGTCCTGGTGGGGGTGATCTGCGCCCTGCTCGGTAGGATGCTGGGGGATGTGGGGCCGTACTGGACCATGGCCGTGGGAGTGATTCTGCTCTGGGTGGCCGGTGACATGCTGGGCATTGCCAAGTGCTCCGTGCCCAGCGGGCTCATGGCGAAATTAAAGGTCCGGGGGGCGTGGGGCGCCTTTGTATTGGGGCTTGCCTACGGCGTTCTCTCCGGCTCCTGCACCTTCGGCTTTATCGCCCCCATCCTGGCCATTATCACGGTCCAGCAGCAGGTGCTGACCGGCGTTTTGTTCATCCTCCTGTTTGCCATCGGCCACTGCCTGCCCATCGCCGTGGCCGGCAGCTCAACCGCTACGGTGAAACGACTGCTGGCCAGTTCCTCATTCAGTCAGGCAAGCCCCTGGTTCCGCAAGGGGGCCGGGGTATTGATCGCAGGACTTGGGATATATTTTCTGGTCAGGCCGTTTGTGGGCTGAGTTCGGACTCATGGGGGTGAAATGAAGAAATCCACTCCGCAGGCAGTTGAGGCTGCCATCCAGACCGAGACGATACACTGGCATGTGCTCTCTCCACAGGACGTATTGGAGCGTCTCAATGCCAGCGAGGAGGGGCTAAGCTCCAAGCAGGCAGCCGAGCGGTTGGCGCAATACGGTTTAAACCAACTGACCGAAGCGCCGCGCCCGTCTTTCCTCTCGATGCTCTGGGGTCAATTCAATAATTTTATCGTAAAGCTGCTGATTGCGGCATCCATCGTCTCTTCCCTGCTGGGTGAGTGGATTGACGCCTCGGCGATTATGGCGATTGTGCTGCTGAATGCCATCCTTGGTATCATTCAAGATAGACGCGCCGAAAACGCGCTGGCTGCCCTCAAGAAGCTAGCCGCTCCCGAGGCGCATGTCCGTCGGGATGGGTATCGGATAGCGATCCCGACCGGTAGCCTTGTGCCGGGTGACATCGTCTATCTGGAGGCCGGCAACCATATCCCTGCGGATATGCGGCTACTGGAGGCGATTAATTTGCAAGTAGATGAAGCTTCCCTAACCGGCGAATCTCTGCCCGTGTTGAAGAACGCTTCACTAAAGCTTGATGGTAACATCCCGCTTGGCGACCGCAAAAACACCGCCTTCATGGGGTCAACCGTGACCTCTGGGCGCGGGCACGGTGTGATCACCAGCACGGGCATGCGCACCCAGCTGGGCCTGATCGCCGGAATGCTCCAGCAAGTGGGAGAAGAAGAAACCCCGTTGCAGAGACGCCTGGATCAATTGGGCAAGGTTCTGGGCTGGGGCGCAATGGCAGTCTGCGGGCTGGTTTTCATCGTTTCAGTTCTCAAAAATACGGACTTGAGCCTGCTGACCGCAGCCGACGGCGGCGTCCTGCCCTACTTGAAGGCAGCCAAAGGGCAGTTGGTGGATATGTTTCTGGTGGCCGTCAGCTTGGCAATCGCAGCAGTGCCGGAAGGATTACCTGCGGTGGTGACTATTAGCTTGGCTCTGGGCATGCACGAAATGATCCACCGCCACGCGCTCATCCGCCGTCTGTCCTCAGTCGAGACACTCGGCTCGGCCACTATTATTTGCTCGGATAAGACCGGCACGCTGACCCAGAACGAGATGACCGTCACCCACCTCTGGGTGGATGGACAATTCGTTACCGTTACCGGATCAGGGTACTCGCGGCACGGCGAAATTATGGTGGATAATAAGCCGTGCGATATGAAGGACTATCCTGCCGTGCTCACCACTTTATGGGTAGGGGGGCTGAATAATGACGCCCAACTCGAACCGCTTACCGCCGATGACCAGTCCTATCGTATTATCGGAGATCCGACCGAAGGAGCGCTGCTGATTGCCGTTGCGAAAGCGGATAAATACCACGGGGAACTCCACAAAGCGTACCCGCGCACGCATGAAGTCCCCTTCGACTCGGGACGTAAACGCATGGTGACCATCCATGATATTGCCGCCCCTCGACCGGAAGACCTTTCGCCCTTCTATGACGAGAAGCAGCGCGGCTGGGTCGTAATTGCGGTCAAGGGCGCACCAGACGTGGTTTTGAATCTCTGTAGCCATTACCAGTCCATCACGGATACATCGCAACCTCTGGATGAGGTTACCAGGCGGCGCATTCTGGATGCCAATGATGCGATGACCCAGGATGCCTTGCGCGTCTTGGGCGTCGCTTACCGCGTTATACGGGAAGCGCCCAAGGCAGACGCCGCGCCAGATGAATTGGAGAAAAACCTGATTTTTGTCGGCTTGGTGGGAATGATTGACCCGGCGCGGGAAGAGGTCAAGGGTGCGCTTGAAAAGGCGATGCATGCCGGCATTCGTACGATGATGATCACCGGCGACTATCCCAACACGGCACGCGCCATTGCAAAAGAGATCGGCCTGTTGCGTCCCGGCAATAAGGTTCTGACGGGCGCTGATCTGGACCGAATGAGCGACGACGATCTGAAACGCGAGATCAAGCAGACGGATGTCTTTGCGCGCGTCTCACCTGAGCATAAGATGCGCATCGTGGACGCGCTGCATCGTAACGGAGAGGTGGTGGCAATGACCGGTGACGGCGTCAACGATGCCCCGGCCATCAAACGCGCAGACATCGGTGTGGCGATGGGCATTACCGGCACAGACGTGACCAAAGAGACTGCCGACATGGTGCTGACCGATGATAATTATGTCAGCATCGTATCTGCCGTCGAGCAGGGACGGATTATTTATGACAACATTCGCAAGTTCGTCTTTTACCTGCTCTCTTCGAATGTGGCTGAGATTATGATCATTTTCCTGACGACACTGGCAGGGTTGCCCACGCCGTTGACGGCCATCCAACTCCTGTGGTTAAACCTGATCACCGATGGAGCACCGGCACTGGCGTTGGCCATGGAAAAAGGCGACCCGGATAGTATGCTGCGAAAGCCCCGTCCGAAGCGTGAACCGATTATCAATACCACGATGCAATTAGGTATTTTCATCCAGACCATCATGCAGACCGGCGCAACGTTATCGGCCTTCGGCATTGGTTTGACCTGGGGAATACAGGCGCTTGGTCACAGCGTGCCACAGGGGACCAACCCCCTGATGTATCTTCTCAACTTCGACTGGCGCTCCATTGAACCGGAGGCACTCCTCACCGCCCGGACGATGGCTTTTGCCACACTCTCACTCGCGGAGTTATTCCGCGCCTATACCGTCCGTTCGGAGAGGGTCTCGCTCTTCCGTCTTGGAGTGTTCTCGAATCGTTTCATGCAATATGCCGTCGGACTTTCGATCACACTGCTCCTCATCGTGTGTGCCTTGCCATTCCTGCAGCCGGTTTTTAATACTCATTCCCTGGGGGTACGGGAGTGGGGTGTTGTCGTGGGTCTGGCACTTATCCCCGCAGTTACGGAAGAAATCACCAAGTTATACCTGCGCTATCAATCGCGGGGTCACCGCATAGTCATGGCGCATACGTAAGAATATTAAGAATATAAGGAGGTAGACAGATCATGGACAGCTCGGCGTTCGCGTTCAAATTGGTGCAAGCCGGTCTCGCTAACTTGGCGACGTATCTTGCCGCTCATATCCTGCTCTGCCTCGTCCCAGCCTTCTGCATCGCCGGCTGCATGGCGGCGCTCATTCCCAAGGGTACGGTAACCCGCCTCCTGGGCCGCAATACGCCCCGGCTCCTTTCCTATCCCGCCGCCATCCTGGCAGCCTCGGTACTCTCGGTCTGTTCCTGTACCATCGTGCCGCTCTTCGCTGGCATCTACAAGAAAGGTGCTGGCCTGGGGCCAGCCATCACCTTTCTCTTCTTCGCTCCGGCCGCGAATATTTTGGCCCTGCTCTATACTGGCAGTGTCATTGGCGTGGACCTCGCCTTGGCCCGCTTCTTCCTGTCACTCGCCTTTGGCGTCAGCATCGGCATGATCATGGCGCTTCTCTTCCGACGAGAGGATATCGCCCACGATACGATGACCGATACACTTTTTACCGAACAAGGCCAGTTAAGCCGACCGGTGCTTTTTTTCCTGCTGACCCTGGTAGCGATTCTTCTGGCCGGAGTGCTCAAAATAGACCTGCTAACCAAGAGCTACAGTCAGTTGTTCCTGCCAATTCCGGGCATGGATCGTTTCCAGGAAATCCTTTTTTCCCTGGTTCCTTTCGACGCCAGTAAGAGCGAGGAGGGGGTAACGGCCCAAGGCGCGATCCTCATCGCCCTTCTCATGGCGATTGCCCTCACCGCCTGGAAGGGCCTGGAAAACATCATCGAAGAATTCAACGGCTGGGCTTGGGCCACACTCGGACTTGCCGCGCTTACCCTGCTTACCGCATCGGTGGGGATGACTCCGCAGCCCTCCGGCCTTGTCATCAACCTCACCGGCAAGAGCGTTGGCGTGGCGTTCAGTCTGGCGCTGCTCACCTACCTGGCTAGCCGTCACCTTGAAGAACGGGAGGTGCGCGCCTGGCTGTGGGAGACATGGAAGTTCGTCAAGCAGATATTTCCTCTGCTCATTGTTGGCGTCTTCCTGGTGGGGGTCATCCGGCAATTCATCCGCCCGACCTGGATTCAACATCTGGCGGGTAGCAACACCATCCTCGGCAATCTCGCCGGCGTTATTTTCGGCGTGTTCATGTATTTCCCCACTTTGGTTGAGGTTCCCATAGCCCACATGTTCCTCGGCCTGGGGATGCACCGCGGACCACTGCTCGCCTACCTCATGGCCGATCCCGAATTGAGTCTGCAGAGCATCCTCATCACCTCAAAGATCATCGGCCCCTTGAAGACATGGACTTATGTGGGCTGGATAGCGCTGTTCAGCACCTTGGCGGGGTTGCTCTACGGCACCTGGATCGATGGCGTGAGCATCTGGCTGATTTTGTTGTACCTGAGCCTTTTTCTGGGTGGTTTGGCGCTTGTGCTGCAATTGGTGAGCCGACGCAGCCTTTCGCCTTCGCCTGTTCCCTAAAAAATAACCTTAAAATTTATCGAGGAGGCAACCATGTTGACAATAAAAATTCTTGGGCCAGGATGCGGCAACTGTAAAAAAATAGAGGCAGTTACTCGTGAGGCGACTTCTGATCTAGGACTGGAAGCGGAATTCGTCAAGGTGAGTGATTACGCCGAAATCCTAGCCTATGATGTTCTCTCCACCCCCGCCTTGGTAATAAACGAAAAGTTGGTCTGCGCCGGACGTATACCGACCCGCGCCGAAGTGAAGGACTGGCTGGTTGAAAACGCTGAAAGATAACGAGTATGGAGCACCCTGTCGAAAAAAACGATACCCCGAGAGCCACGGGTAGACAGCCGGGTTTGATCGACTTGACTCCATCTCCCATCCCTTTGTGTGAAACAACAAAAAAACGGGCGGCCGAAAAATAGGCCGCCCGTTTTTTTTACCCTTTCAAAAAATTGCTGGCTATACCTTCACCAGCTTCACCTTGGTGTCATAAAACGAGACACTCCCCCCCACCTTGTCGATCATGCAGGTGTTTTTAAGATGCGAGTCCACCCACATGGCGGCATTGGCATTGATGCCCATAGCGCGGCGCGGATCGCCCTTGATCACCTTGCCGTCGATGGTCTGATCCACGGCACCGGTAGCCCAGTGGCCCTGGCCGTGGAGAATGGTAATGATACCAGGGCGGATGGTTTCCGTGACCTGGACCTTCCCGACCATCGGCTTCTTTTTCCCGTTTTGCAGGTTCCAGCTCCCTTCCGCGTTGGTGGCCGAAATAACCTTGACTTGATCCCCGGTCTTGAGACCCAAACGCTTGGCATCGCTGGTATGGATGACAATGCCGTTCTCCCCCGTGGAGTCGTTTAGGTACTGCTGGGTGATGGTGCGGGACTTGGTCATGCGCACGTCCTTCTGGGTAATCATGTGCAGGTCGTAGCCCTTGGACTGCTCGGTGGGCGGGCGGTCCAGGCAATCGACAATGGGCATGTACTTGGCCATCCCCAAGTAGTGCTTGCCGGTGAAGGCATCCTTGCACTTGGCGGTCTTTTCCTGATAGAGGTTGATGTACTTGCCCCACTTGTTGGCCACTTGGTCGCCCTTGTAGCTGTTCTCCTGGGTTTCGAAACGACCGCCCCGGTTCAGGACATGCACCACTTTGGCGAAACTCGCACCGGCAATGGCTTTCCAGCGATCCACGTCAAAAACATTCTTGGGCAGATGCCTGCGGGACTTGGTAAACAGCTCGATCTCCGCCGCCTGCGCATCGGCCACCGGCTCCTTGCCGTCGGTGGCCACATTGGCCACCATGCGGATGTAGAAGTCATCGGGTCGAGTCAGGGGCTGGCCTTCGCCAAAGCCGTTGGGTCCGAAGCCAGGCAGGCCAAGTTTCTCGGCCAAGGCCAGCCATACCGCCTCGTAGGAGATAGGTTGCTGCTCGCCGAATACGGTGACGATCTCATTGGGTGACTGGATAACCGGCTGGCGGATGGGCTGCACCTTGACCGGCATGTTGGGGTGCGAGCCCTGCATCTCCCAGCGCTCCAAATAGTGGAGATCCGGGAAGATGTAGTCGGCATACACGGTGGTCACGCCGATGGTGATGTCGCTGGCAAAGTAAAGCGGGATACGCTCCAAATTGACCAGCGCCTCGATCTGGGTATGCCCGGCGGGCAGGGAGTAAGTGGGCGCCCCACAGTAGGAAAAAAGCGCTTTGATCGGATACGGATAGGCATCGGCGCAAGAGGGGATAATCTCCTCGTACACATCCGAGGAGAGCGGCCACCAGTTGCGCTTGGCCGGGTACTTGTCCTTGTCGAAGATGGTGGACTCTTCGTACTTGGCGTCGTGGCGGATGATGGACAGGCCAAAGGCCTTGGGACTTTTCGGGGTGATTTTCTTAAAATTGAAGGGCTGCGCCTCGGTTTTGGTGCCGTCGGTGTTGAAGGTGGAAGCCACGATCATGCCGCCCTTCCAGTCGAAGTTGCCGATCAGCAGATTCAAGGCATACAGGGCCGAGATGTTGTAAAAGCCATTGGTGTGTTGGGCCGGGCCGCGGTGCATGTCCACACAGGCTTTCTTGCCGTAGCTGGTGAACTCCTTGGCCACCTCCTCGATCACCTTGGCCTCGATGCCGCAGATAGCCGCGTACTCGGCGATGGATTTCTCGCGCACTGTGTCGAGCAGCACCTGCAAACCGCTCTTCACCTTGACCTTCTTGCCGTCCTGAGCGGTCAGCTCGGCGGTGACGAAGAGATCGCCGACCACGGCTTCCTTCTCGTCGTTGGGATCAAAGGGTACCGGCTTGCCGCCCTGCATGGCCACCAAATATTCAAAGGTGAACTCCTTGCCGTCCTTGTCCTTGCGGGTTTCCTTATCTTTGAGGCCGATGTCGGAAGCGCGCAGCAAGGAGGCGGGCTTGCCTTCCTTGTCCAGTTTTATCAGCCAGGCGGCGTTGCACCAGGTGGTCTCCTTGCCGGCTGTGGCCGCAGCCTTGTTGGCGTTGCCCAGGTATTTGGCGTCGAACCGCTTGTTTTCCAGAATCCAGCGGGCCGCACCGTTGGCAAAGGCGGCATCGGTGCCGGGCAGCACCGGCACCCAGCGGTTGGCCTTGCTGGCCAGCTTGGAAAACCGGGGGTCCAGCACGGTGATTTTGAGCTTGCCATCGGCCAGACGCTGGGTGATGCGCGGGCTACGGTTACTGGGGCCGTAATTGGCGTCAAAGAGGTTGGCCCCGACAAACATGATGTACTCGGAGTTCTCCTGGTCGGCCTGCCAGTAAAATTTCTGACCGTCCTTGAAGGTATCGCCCACGTACTGCTCGCTCAGGGCCTTGGAGGCGAAGTAGAGCGAACCCTGGCAGACCGTGGTGTGGCCGTGGGTATTGGCCGTGCCGAACTGCTCGGTGAACCGCTTGGCAAAATCGGCGCGCCCGCCTTTTTTGCGGCCCCACATATAAACGAACTGGTTGTTCTTGGGGCCAAAATCCGGGTGCTCCGGGTCGATGAGCTTGTCGAGATTGGCCGCGTGCTTAACTTTGAACTCGGCGATGGCGGCCAGCTTCTCTTCCGGGGTTTTCTTCTTGCGCAGAGCCGCGACATCCTTGCCCATCTCCTCGTAGACCTTGGCGTCCTTGAGAGCGAAGATCTCTTTCAGCCCCGCAACCTGGCGGCTCTCCTCGCCGGGCACCTGCTTAAAAAGCAGGCCGCCGTTAACGATCTCGCTGATCGCCTGGTCAAAGGGAATTGCCTGCCACTTGCCCTCGCCCCGCTTGCCCGCCCGTTTCAGTACCCGGCTGATCCGGTACGGATCGTAGGCGCCCTGATGTCCGGCTTGGCCCTTGGGACAGATGCCGCTGTCCAGCTTGGCGGCGTAGTTCAGGTCTTCCTTCATGGGTAGATGCGGATTGAGGGTGAAGGGATTGTATGGGTTGCCGTCGATTTTCACCGCCACCCCATCCAGGACCTTAACCTTGATGCCGCAGCCGGTGTTACAGTTGAGGCACACGGTGTACAGGGTGTTTTCGGCTTTCATCAACTCGTAGGCCTCGGCCGCGGTCAGCTCCCCGGCCTCGACCCGTGCGATCAGCATATGGGCGAAATCCAACTGGCTTGCGGCCAGGGCCGCGCAACCGGCCAGGGCGGTTTTTTGCAGAAAATCCCGCCGGGAAAGGCCGGACTGTTCTTCCTTGTCTTTCGTTTTTTTCAGATTATTCATAACTCCTCCAGAGAGATAGTTTCATGCGGGGCAGCGTTAGCGGTACAGGGTTTCCAGCTTGTCGTTGGACACATAGTAGACCCTGGGGGCCGTGCCCTTGCCTGCCTTGAGGATCTGCACCTTGTTGGCCTTTTTCACCTGGGCGATCAGGCTCTTGGGATCGTTCTCGTCGCCGAAGTAGCCGGCCCGGCCCACACAGGTGGTGATGCACTGGGGGAGCATGCCGTTAGCGAGCCGATGCACGCAGAAATGGCATTTGCGGGCATTGCCGATGGGCTGGTTCTTGCCGGACCGGGGCCATTGCTTGCCGTATTCAAAAGAGGGCATGGTCTCGTATTTCTGAATGGCGGGAGTGCCTTCGCTGTGGAACTTGCCCTCGTCCATGGTCCGCGCGCCATAGGGACAGGCCGGGACACACTTGCCGCAGCCGATGCATTTGGCGTAATCGATGGGCACCGTGCCCGCGCCGATGCCCTTGGTTTCCTTCCAGGTCGCCTCGCCCTTGACTGGGCAGGCGTCCACGCAGGGCGGCTTGTCGCACTGCATGCAGGGCCGGGGCAGGAAGGTGCGGGAAACCTTGGGGTACTTGCCCTGCTCATATTCGTACACTGGGCGGTAGTGCATCTTGGGGGGCAGCTTGTTTTCAGAAACGCAGGCAATGGTGCAGGCGTGGCAGCCCACGCATTTACGCAGGTCGATGAGCATGGCCCACCGCCGCTCATCGGGCTTTCTTTGCAGCGCCTGCGCCAGCTCTTCGTGCATGGTAACGAGAATGTCGTTCATGGCTTCTCCTTGTGGGGTTATTTCGTATGGCACTTGGCGCAGTTGCCTTTCACCGAAAAGGCCTTGGCACCGTTGTGGCAGGCACCGCAGGATGTTCCGGCCTGCATGGCCTTCATGGTCACGGGTTTATGCTGTTTGCTGGTGGTATAGAGCTTGGGGTGACAGGCCTGGCAGGCATTCCCCAGCCCGTCCACATGGAGTTCGTGACTAAAAACCACACTCCCTCCCTTGTTCTGCATGGTGATCTCCCCGCCGCCGACCACGGCAAAGGCTGGCACGGCCATCAAGACCAGATGGGCCAGCACCGCCGGAACTGCCAGAACGCTTCTCATGATGCTCCTCCTCTTGTGTGTGTTCAGATTCCACCAACCACTGCTTACGATTTACAGCTCACATGGCAGACGCCAGCCGGAGTCTGCCTGACATGCGGAAAATAACGGCCTCGAAACCACAAAGCCACATGGACCAGGCCAAGAAGCACCGGCACCTCGACCAGCGGCCCGATCACTGCGGCAAAGGCCTGGCCCGAGTCGATGCCGAACACGGCGATGGCCACGGCAATGGCCAGCTCGAAGTTGTTGGAGGCAGCGGTAAAAGACAGGGTGGCCGACTGCTCGTAGGTGGCCCCGGCTTTCATGGACAGGAAAAAAGAGACCAAAAACATCACCAGAAAATAGATGGTGAGCGGGATGGCAATGCGGAGCACATCAAGGGGCAGCTGCACGATGTATTCGCCCTTGAGGGAAAACATCACCACGATGGTGAAGAGCAGGAAGACCAAAGTCAGCGGGCTGATCTTCGGCAGCAATCGCTGCTGATACCAGTCCTCGCCCATGAGCCGTAGCCCGAGCAGCCGGGTGAACATGCCCGCGAGAAAAGGAATGCCGAGATAGATGAAGACGCTCTCGGCGATCTGCCCCATGGAGATGTCCACCACCGCCCCTTCAAGCCCCAGCCAGCCGGGAACGACGGTGATGAAGAGCCAGGCATAGAAAGGGAAGAACAAGACTTGAAAGATGGAGTTGAAGGCGACCAGCCCGGCACAGTACTCCCGGTCGCCGTCGGCCAGGTCGTTCCAGACGATGACCATGGCGATGCAGCGGGACAGGCCGATGAGGATCAATCCCACCATGTACTGATGCTGGCCGGAAAGAAAAGCCACTGCCAGCCCAAACATGAGCAGCGGTCCGATCAGCCAGTTCTGCACCAGCGAAAGCAGCAGCACCCTGGTATTGCCGAACACCTCGTGCAGCTTTTCGTAGCGCACCTTGGCCAGGGGCGGGTACATCATGAGGATCAAGCCGAAGGCGATGGGAAGGTTGGTGGTCCCGACCTGAAACGAGTTGATGATGTCGCGGATGCCGGGATAAAGATACCCTCCGGCTACCCCGGCAAACATGGCCAGAAATATCCACAGGGTGAGAAAGCGGTCAAGAAAGGAAAGTTTTCTGGGTGTTTCCGGCACGAGGTTCTCCTTAAAATTAAAATTATCACGACAACGGCACAACTCAGCGGCAGGCGGCCTCACTCTTGGTGGCAAGGTAGGCGGCAAATTCTACTTCAATGGCGAAGCACCCCTTGACAACCCCGCCGTGGATGACTTTGGTAAAGATCCCTTCCTTGGGCATGATGCAGTCGCCGGTGGCCTTCTTGATAGCGCAGCCGGCGTTGTGGCATTCCTTGCCGATCTGGGTGACTTCGAGCACCACCGTGCCGTCGATCACCAACCGGTCGCCGATGGCAAGCTGTAGCAGATCCAGCCCCCGGGTGACGATGTTCTCGGCAAACACCCCGTGCTTGAGGTGGGGCATCTTTTTTTTCACCGCATCGATGCTTTCCCCGGCCAGCAGGGAGACCTGCCGGTGCCAGATTCCGGCATGGGCGTCCCCGGTGATCCCCCATTTTTCCTCCAGGAGGATCTCAGGCACCTCTTTTTTCACCATGCCTTTCTTTTCGCTGACGCAGACCGCTTCCACGTGTCCGGTATTCGCTTTCATGTTCATTTATCCTCCGATGGTCGCCATGGAGCGGGGCATGCGGTCGCGCCGATCTTTTTCCACGATGGACCCATCCGCGGATTTTGCCGTCACCGCGTTTTGGATGGCAACGATTATTTCCCCGTCATCGGCGCCGCTGCGCAATAACCCTTTCATGTCGAGAACGCCGTTGTCGTACAGACAGTTTTTCAGCACCCCCTGCGGGGTCAGGCGAACCTTGTTACAGGAGGCGCAGAAACTACGGGAGTGCCCGGCGATGATGCCCACTATGCCGAGATAATTTTTCACCTTGAAAAGCTGGGCGGTGGAGTCATGTTTCTTGAGGAGTTCGACGCAACCGGGAAGATTTTCCAGAAAAAAAGCCTTGAGCCGCGCCGCATTCCACTGCGGCGGAGTAAATTCTCCGCTGCCGTTGAAATGCATGGGTTCGATAAAACGCACCTCAACGGGATAATCATCCGCCAGTCCGGCAAGGTGCAACAGCTCATCGCAATTGTCATTGTCCAGGACAACGACATTCACCTTCACGCGGATTCCCAGAAAAACAGCCTCCATGATGGAGGCAAACGCCTCATGGAACAGGTCCGCGCCGGTGATTTTTTTGTACCGGGCAGGCGACAGGGTATCCAGGCTGAAGTTGAGGCCGGTAACCCCCGAGGCCTTGAGGCGCTGTATATCATTAAAGCAGAGCGTGCCGTTGGTGGTAATGCCGATTTCCTTGATGCCCGGCACCTCTTTTATCTCCGCCAAAAAATCGACAAAGCCTTTGCGGGCAAAAGGTTCTCCGCCGGTCAGCCTGATTTTGCCGATACCGAGACCGGCAAAGATTCGGACCACCCGGAGCAGTTCATCATAATCGAGCAGTTCGCTTTTGGAGGTGAGGCAACCCTTCGGCATACAATAGGTGCAGCGCAGGTTGCAACGGTCGGTGACAGCCAGACGCAGATAGGTGATGCATCTGCCGTGGGAGTCACAAAGGGTATTCGGCATGATCCTCCTCAGTCCATGGAAGTCGCGCACGATGCGCGCTGAAGATCTCTTTCCTAGACCACCGTTATTATGCATGAAGAAGAAAAAAAAAGTAGCGGTTTTTATTTGATTTATTTGCCGGTAAATGTGTGACCCCTACGCCGAAATGTGTAGGTATTTTCCTGACATTGCGTTTTTTTCCGCGGGACATATGGTGAAAAAAAACCCACTTCTCCCCGAGGGGGCAGGGAGAAGTGGGAAGGAGGAAAGGGTATTTGGTCGTCACCAAACCTGGCAACACTATGACGAAGATCGCAAGGAAAATATAGCGGGAAAAATTAGATTTCGGTGCAGGGATTTTGCTGGCACAGGGAAAACGGCTGTAGGCATTGGACGGATCTTGCGGCCAAAAACCTGGCTGGGGTTTCCCGATTCAGATATCGATTTTCCTCAGCCGCAGGACAAATTCAACCAGATCCGCCCTGCTCTCAAAGCCGAGCTTGGTCATGGCGCGGGAGCGGTAGGTTGCCACGGTTTTTTCGCTTAAAAAAATCCCTTCGGCCATCTCGCGGCTGGTATATCCTTTTGCGACCCCAAGCACAATCTGCTGCTCCCGCTGGCTTAACATCCGCCAGCGTTGCTCATCCTCGGAAAGGTTTTCCGGAGATCCCTCGCTGCTCTCTTCACCTGTTTTGATAAAATCGGCCAGCATGGAGGGCTGGATATAGGTGTCGCCCTGCATCACCGCCCGAATGGCGTACATCAGGTCCGTGCCTCCCCCTTTTTTGAGCACAAAGCCCTTGGCCCCGCCTTCGATCGCTTTTTTAAGATATTGCTGTTCCTCATGCATGGTCATCATGATAACCCGTGATTGCGGCGAACGCGCCAGCAGTTCCGGGAGCAGGTCGAGGCCGCTTCTGCCCGGAAGAGAGATGTCCAGGAGGAGGATGTCCGGCTGTTGTTCCTCTGCAAGCCGCAGGGCTGTCTCCGGCCTGTCCGCCTGCCCTGTCACCTCCAGGTCTTTTTCAGCGCAGAGCAGCATGGCCAGTCCGGAGGAAAGCAGCTGGTGGTCATCAATAATCAGGATGCGTGTTTTACTCATGGCATTTTTCCTGTTTGATAGGGATTTCGAAGGAGATCATGGCGCCAATCCCTTTGTCGCTGTCGATGTGAAAAGAGCCGCCCAGAAGCTGGATCCGCTCCCGCATGCCGTAGATTCCCATATGTTTTGCCTGGTCGATATTCTCCGGCTCAAAGCCGCGGCCGTTGTCTTCAACCCCGCCGCGCAGGGTTTTTTCCCCGCCTTCCAGAAAAATCGTCACCTCGGTGGCCTGGGCGTGCTTGACGATATTGGTGAGCGCCTCTTGAATAATCCGGTACACGCAGGTTTCCAGACAGAGTTCAAGCCGCCGGTCAAGAAAGCCGAGAAAATTCAGGCGCACCTGTATCCGGTGCCGTTTTTCGAAATTTCGGGCCAGCATCTCCACGGCCGGCACCAGGCCGAGATCGTCCAGCACCGTGGGCCGCAACGCCACGGCCAGATCATGGATCGCCTCCATCTCCTCGGTAATGGCCTTTCTCAGCCGGGTGATCCCCTGGCCCCGATCATTCACACTCTGCGCGTTTTCAAGCACCTTGAGGTCAACCATGAAAGAGGCCAGGGCCTGACCGGTCTGGTCGTGGAGCTCCCGGGCGATCCGTTTTCTTTCTCCCTCCTGCCCGGCCATGACCCGGTGCAAAAAATCCCGCTGGAGATATTCCTTTCCTAACCGGGCCTTCTCCGCGATGACAAGGGAGCCCACCATGGCATTGAAACCCTCCATGAGTTTCCCCAATTCATCCCGGCTTTCCGCCGGGTCCAGGCGCACGGAATAATCTCCCCGCCGCACGGCCCGGGTGGCTTCAAGCAGCCTGGTCACCGGCCGGGTAATAAGCCAGGTCAGCCCCAGGGACAAGAGCGCTCCGAATATTGCCACCAGCAGGGTGGTCCGGGCAAGGGAACGAGTGATCACCCCGATCTGGCGGCGCAAGCTGTCGCCCTTCACTCCGGCCACCACCGCGCCCTCGTTGCCGTTGCTGATGCCGGCCTCTGCCTCCCAGATGCTGCCCTCATTGGTGCGAAGCAGCCTCGGCTCCGACCTCTGCGGCGAAAGGCCGGAGATTTTTTCCAACAGATCTCCGGGAAACCCGCCCTCAAAGGTGTGGGCCACCACCTGCCCTTCGGCATTGCGGACAAAAACATAACGCAGGTCCGGGCGATTCTGCACCGTATTCCTGAGCATCTGGGTCAGCCCGTACATATCGTTGATCAACAGGTAATCGTGGGACTGGTAGGAGAGTTCCGTTGCCACGAAGCGGCTCTCTTCCTGAAGAAAGGCGTCGAAATTCTCGCTGAGCGCCGCCTGCACCTTGTAAATGGTGACCGCGCCAAAGAGCAGGATCAGGGCAAGGGCCAGTCCCAGAATCTTGAGCTTCAGCGGCACACTGAGCAGGACGGACCTGACCCGGCGTACGGCTTGCCGGAAAAATGCGGGCACAGAGATCAGGGCAACAGGCACGGGCATCTCTCCTTAGAATCCATACAGTCGCGGCTCAGGAGGCTCAACGAAACGTTCCACCCCGATCGCGGCCAGGGCTTTTTCGCCTTCCGCATCCTGATGCAGCCCGAGGAGCAGCTCTTTCAACGCGGCCTTCTTCTCCGGGGAAATGGTGCGCGGCACCACCACCGGGGGGATGCCGAAATCCTGCGATTCCCAGATCACCCTGGTCCGCGCAAGAATTTCAGGGTTGCGCTTTCCGGCGAATTTATAGACCAGACTGTCCACCGAGGCGCCGTCCGCCAAGCCCTCCATCACCGCGGCCATGGAACGGTCGTGGCTGTAAGTGAAAATCGTCCGACCGAAGAAGGTCTCCGGCTGCTGCTCCATGCCCCGCAACAGGGAGAGCGGGTAGAGATAGCCGGTATTGGACAGCGGATCGGTAAAGGCGAAAACCTTGCCGCGCAGGTCCCCAAATTCCCGGACCGGAGAAGCGGCCGGGACGATGACAAAGGCCCGGTAGGTGGTCTTGCCGTTGATCTGGGGGACAACCAACAGCGAGATCGCCCCGTTCCGGGTGCCTTCGGCATAGGCCCCGGTGCAGATGAAACCCAGGTCCACCACGTTTCTGGCCAACAGGTCGTTCAGCTCCTGGTAGGTTTTACGCTGCACCAGGATTGCCGGTTTGCCCATCCTGCGGCCTAGGTAATCGATGAGCGGCTGATAGGAGAGCGCGGTGCCTTGAGGAGAAAGGATCGCCCCCACCCCGATCCGGAGCGTCTGTGAGTTAGACTCGGCCTGTCCAGCAGGAAGTTGCTGGAGTTTGTCCAGCCGGACCAACCGCTCCTGCTCCGCCTTTTCCTGCTGCCCGGAATCGCAGCCGACCAGCAGGAAAAAAAGAAGCCCCAAACACATGGCGTTGCGCCAGACACAGCCAAACCTTTTTTTCGTGAACACGGTCATGACAGAATATATCACATCGGGGTTATGTTTTTTTCATCAAAAAATACCATGCTATGCACGGGACTGCCCTACCGGCGTATCACTCAAGGATAAACCCTGCCACCGGCAGCCCCTTGCCCCAGGCACCCCAAGCGCCGTCGTGGATATCCAGGGTTTGGGCGGCGCTGTCGTAAGTGGCCTTGATGTTCGACTCCAGACTGCACTTGCGGTCATAGTTGGTGTGGGTAAAGGTCAGTCGGTAGACCGTGGCGCTTTGCGCAACGACCTCCTCGACATAGGCAACATGCCCGGTGGGCATCTTTCTCCGGCCATTGGCAGCAAGAATGAGGATACAGCCAGGTTTGGGGATAAGCGAGGTGTTGCCGCGCCATTTCTCACAGGTAAACCAGGTAAGCGGACCGTTTTCATGACCGGAGCGACAACTGATAATACCGCTCCGGCAGCGGGCAAAGGAAAGACTCTGAGGTTCGCAGCGGTTCCCCTTCCCCCCTGGACGCAACTGGAAGCATTCATCCGTATCGCGCCCCTGCCTGCCAAAGTTAGCTCGGAACTCCTCCAGAGAAAAAGGCTCAGGAGACACCCCCATCGTCGCAGGCACGGTTGCGGTCTCCTCCATCGCGTCCTGGCCCGTCGAGAGGGCCGCCTGTGATTCCGGATCACCGCAACCGAACCTCAGCAGAATACACAGAAAAATTGTGACCACCCGGACAATGCTTTGCTGCATGAAAATTCCATTCTGCTTTGGTTGCTCTGGGGCGCATTGCACCCTGCTCCTTGCGCGCATCATAGCAGACCCACCCACCCTTGACAATGCCAGGCGCCAGAGCCTTACGAATTGCGGCAGAATAGAGTTGCACCACCACTACCATCATGCTATAAATGCCGTTTTTTCGTGGATATACCCACCGGACATCCGTCCTTTTTCCTTTTCTTGCGAGTTCAAGATGATACACCTTAGCAACATCAGCAAACAGCATGGCTCGCAGATCCTTTTTGCCAACGCCAGCCTTCAGATACTCCCCGGTCTGCGCACCGGCCTGGTCGGCCCCAACGGCGCGGGAAAATCCACCGTCTTCCGCCTGATCACCGGCGAGGAAGAGGCGGACAAGGGCGAGATCTCCTGCGCCAAAAAAACAGTGATCGGCTATTTTTCCCAGGAGGTGGGTGAGATGTCCGGCCGCTCGGCTCTGGAGGAGACCATGGCTGCGGTGGGCGAGGTGGTGCGGTTGGGCGAGGAGCTTAAGGAGATGGAAGCTGCCATGGCTCTGCCCATGGAGGATGACGCCATGACCGCGCTTCTTGAAAAATACGGCGACGCCATGGAGGAGTTCGAGCATCGCGGCGGCTACGATCTGGAATCCCGGTCCCAGGCGGTGCTCACCGGGCTTGGCATCGGGCCGGAGGATTTCAACCGCCCGGTGGAATCGTTCAGCGGCGGTTGGAAGATGCGCATCGCCCTGGCCCGGATTCTGACCATGAACCCCGATGTCCTGCTGCTGGACGAGCCCACCAACCATCTGGATGTGGAGTCCATCGTCTGGCTGGAGGAATGGCTGGCCAAGGAATTCAAGGGCGCGGTGCTCATGACCTGCCATGACCGCGATTTCATGAACCGCCTGGTTTCCCGGATCATCGAGGTGGCCAACGCTACGATCACCACCTACAGCGGCAATTACGATTTTTACCTGCGCGAGCGGGAGATCCGGCGGGAACAGCTGGCCGCCAGCTTCCGCCGCCAGCAGGAGATGCTGGCCAAGGAGGAGGATTTCATCGCCAAATTCGCGGCCCGCGCCTCCCACGCCTCCCAGGTGCAGTCCCGGGTCAAAAAACTGGAAAAGATCGAGCGCATCGAGCTGCCCCCGGAACAGCGGCTGATCAGCTTCGAATTCAGCGAACCG
>JAPLJG010000050.1 GCA_026388735.1 Deltaproteobacteria bacterium | reverse complement strand
TGATGCCGATGATCGTGCCGATAATGGTGAGGATAAAGGCAAAGATGGCCGAGAGGCGAAAGCCGTAGAGCAGCCGGGCCAGGACATCGCGGCCTCGGTCGTCGGTGCCTAGATAATTGGTGCCATCGGGTGGGGAGGGGACCGGTTGGTGGAGCTGCAGGTTGATGGAGGCGTAGCTGTGTGGGTTGGGTGGGAAAAAGGCAAGGTTCCCGCCGGTGGTGAGCTTATGCAGGATAAAGGGGTCCTGGTAATCGGTCTCGGTGTCAAACTCTCCGCCAAAGGTGGTTTCCGGGTACTCCCGAAGCAGGGGGAAATAGAAGCTCCCTTGGTAGGAAACCAGCAGCGGCTTGTCGTTGCTGAGTATCTCCGCGCCCAGGCTGAGAAGAAAGCAGATGGAAAAGAGGATCAGGCTATAATAGCCTCGCCTGTTGGCCTTGAATCGCCGCCAGCGTCGGGAGGAGAGTTTCTGGGGTTTCGCCTGCAGGGCTGAATCGTTCACCGGGACTCCACACTTTCGAAGCTGATGCGTGGGTCCACCACAACGTAGCTTAAGTCCGACAACAACCGGGAGATCAGGCCGATGATGGTGAAAAAATACAGGGTGCCCAGCACCACAGGATAATCTCGGTTGAGAATGGATTCGTAGGCCAGCAAACCCATGCCGTCCAGGGAAAAAATCGTTTCGATCAGCAGGCTACCGGTGAAAAAAGCGGTGATAAAGGAGCCAGGAAAACCGGTGATGATGGGGATGATGGCGTTGCGGAACACATGCCGGTACAATACCTGATTTTCGCTCAGGCCCTTGGCCCTGGCAGTGAGCACGTACTGCTTACGGATCTCTTCGAGAAAGCTGTTCTTGGTCAGCAGGGTCATGACCGCCAGGCTGCCCACTGCACTGGAGAGTACGGGTAGGACCATGTGCCAGAGGTAATCCGCCACCTTGGCGGCAAGGCCCATCTCGGCCCAGTTGTCGGAGACCAGGCCTCTGAGCGGGAAGATGCTGAAAAAACTCCCGCCGCCAAAAAGGACGATAAGGGCGATGGCCAAGACAAAGCCTGGGATGGCGTAGCCGATGAGGATTACGGTGCTGGTGAGGACATCAAAGCGGGAGCCTTCCCGCATGGCCTTGGCAATACCCAGCGGGATGCAGACCCCGTAAACGATGAGAAACGACCATAACCCAAGGGACATGGAGACGGGCAACTTGGAAATAACCAGGGCGACCACGCTGTTGTGGTGGTAATAGCTCTGGCCGAAATCAAAGACCAGATAGTTTTTCATCATGGTCAGGAAGCGCTCGATCGGCGGCTTGTCAAAACCATAGAGCTTGGTAAGCTGCGCCACCCGCTCCTCGTCCAATCCCTTGTTTCCCTGATAGAGGTCCATGCTGCGGCTGGCGTGGACCTCGCCGCCTGCGCGGTCATGGCCCTGCAACTGGGCGAGCATCCGCTCCACCGGCCCGCCCGGCACGAACTGGGTGACGGCAAAGGTGACCAGCATGATCCCGAAGATGGTGGGGATCATGAGCAGGAGGCGTCTTACAATGTAGGCCGCCATCTCAAGCTTGATCGTTCAATTGGGTAAGGGTTTCTTCGATGATCCCGAAAAGTTCCTGCATGCGGAAGGGCTTGGCCAGGTAGTTATCCATGCCCGCGTTGAGGCATTCTTCTTTATAGCCCGGCATGACATGGGCGGTAACGGCAATGATCGGCACATGCTTGCCGGTGTCTTTTTCGAGTTCCCGAATGGTGATCGTTGCCTCAAAGCCGTTCATCCCCGGCATCTGCACGTCCATCAGGACAAGATCGATCTCTTCGCTCTGGTAAACAGCAACAGCCTCCGTGCCATCGGCGGTCACCCGCACATGGTGGCCATGCATCTCCAGCATGAGGCGCAACAGCTTCTGGTTTACCGGGTTATCTTCCGCAACAAGAATATTCATGCCTGTCCTCATGCCGTATTGATCGGTTACCCCATTTGCGGTCTCTGGCGCAAATGCCCCCAAGGCCGCAGGGGGCGCCGTTCCTTCCTTGCCCACAGGTAGGTCCAGATCCACAAAAAAGGTGCTCCCTTTGCCGGGCTCGCTTTTCATGCCGATTTTCCCATGCATGAGTTCGATGAGCTGTTGGGAGAGGGTCAAGCCAATCCCAAGCCCACCGGACTTTCTGGTGGCATAGGACTCAAATTGCTTGAACGACTCAAACATGGCTCCTTGCTGCTCCAGGGGAATACCGCATCCTGAGTCGACTACCTCGAAGCGCAGACTAATGATGTGCTGATCGTTTATGACCTTGAGACCAAGAGGACGGACCCGCAGGGAAATCTCCCCGTGTTCCGTGAATTTAATGGCATTGTCCAGCAAGTTTTCCAGTACCTGGAAGATCCGGGCTTCGTCCCCGACAACTGTGGTAGGCACCGCTTCGGGTTCCGCATAAAAGAGGGTAAGCCCCTTTGTCTTGGCAGCGGGTTCGTATTTTTTCTTCAGCCTGCCGAGAATGGCATAAAGATCAAAGGGGGCAGGGACGAGGCTCATGGTGCCGTTTTCCAGGCGGGAAAAATCAAGAATGCCGTCGATGAGCTGGAGCAGGTTTTGGCCGGCTTCCTTGATGGCCGCAAGCTCCGACTGCGGTTCACTGGGCAGGTCACGATCCTCCAGCAGTTCGGCCATACCCAAAACGATATTGAGCGGAGTGCGCAATTCGTGGCTGATCTTGGAAAGAAATTCCGTCTTGTGCTGATCGGCAAGTTCGGCGTTCAGCCGGGCGGAGGCTTCGGCAGTCAGGATCTGCTTTTCCCGGCTGATGGCGCCCCCAAGTTTTTCCGCCATGGCGTTGAAGGTCTTGGCAAGATCGCCGATTTCATCATTGCCTGCGGCAACCCGCTGGGCAAAATCCCCTTTGGCCATGGCGATACTGGCCTGGGCAAGTTTCTGGATCGGAGAAGTGATGCCCTGGGCGAGGAAAAAGGTGGAGATGCACGCCAAAAAGAGAAGGCCAAGAAAGAGCAGGATAGAAAAATTCCGAAACAGTTTGGGTACTGCGGTGTATAGCTGGGAAGTCAGCACCGACATTGCCAGCCAGGGGGTGTCAGGGATCAGAGCGACGGCAAAATAGCAATCTTCACCATTGAGCATGGCGTGATGAATCTCTTTCCTGTGCTCTGCTGTGTCTTTGACGAACAGCTGGTCAACGCTCTGATTATTAACAACCAGCTGTTTCATTATATTCTTTGCGTCGGGATCGCCCAAGATATTGCCGTCGGGAGCCACAATTCGGCAGTATCCTTTATTCGAGGAAACGCAGCTGCTGGCAGGGGCAATAATGTGGGACAGTGGCGTTTGTCCGAGGATCAAGCCGAGGAACTGATCACCAAAATAGTCTATCTTGGCGTAGGCAAACTGGAGTACTTGCGTTTGCGAAACAGGGTCCAAGACAACCTCACCGAGAATTGCCTGATTCGGGGCGGCCATGGAGGTCCGAATCACCTTCAGGTCGGCAAGGTTGTCGAGGGCTTCGCTGGCATGGCCATCGACCACACGAAACTCCTGGTTTCCCTCTTTGTCCACATAACTGAGAATCGGGAACTGCTCTTGATAACGGGCCAGGTGTTTGCCAAGGAGAAGCTCCTGATATTTTTGGGCATACAGAGCGATTTCCCTGGCTTCCGCGATTTCCTTGATCGTGGCTTTATGCTGGGCAATTTCGGTTGCAACCTTCAAGGCCGTTGACGAAGAAATCACCTGCAGCGTGTTGTTTTGGGATTCGTTGTACAGCCGGACCATGAAAAAATAGCTGGCCAGAGAAATAACGCCCGAGGCGAAGATAATCAGGGCGAGCTGGCTGATGAAGATTTTCTTAAATATGGAGATGCGCATTGGTCAGATAGTCTCACTCAACAGGGATGGCGCCATTATCCAGCATGAGCTTTTTGGCTGCCGGGCTTGAAAGAAAATCAAGAAAATCCTGAGCCCGCGGCGTGAGGGTGTCTTTCCACACCAGGGCAAAGGGGATAACCATCTGGTATTTTTTCTGCCGGACATTGGCGGCGGATGGGGCCACACCCTGAACCTGTAGCATCTTGAGTCCGGTGCCGACTACTGCGGGCATGGGCAGATAGCCGATGGTGTTTGGCGAAGCCATCAGGGTCTGCACGGCCTCCGGGGTGGAATACACCGTTGCCCCGGCAGGGACAGCAATCTCTTTAAAGCCTGGGATGAGCCTTTCGAGCACGGTGCGGGAAGAATCTCCCTCCTCCCTGTTCATCACATAGATCTTGCCGACGCCGCTCAGGGCAGCATCCAAGGCATCCCATTGCGGGATTCTGCCTGAATATATCCCGATTATTTGCTCAGGGGAAAGGGTCTCCACCCCGGTAACCCCAGGATTGACGGCAAAAACAACGGGCGCCTGGGCAAAGATTCGGGACTTGAGCCCCTGGGCGTTCTCTTTTTCCGTTAATGGGCGGGCCACCCTGGCAATCTCGTTTTTTCCGGTAATGACGGATCTGATGCCGCCGCCGCTGCCGATGCTTTCCGGAATTTCCACGGGGATTCCGGGCCGGTTTTTTGCATAGAGCTGGGCGAGCTTGCGTAAGAGAACCTGGCTGTCACCGGTGCCCGGGATCATCAAAACCCTTGGGTTCTCGGAAGTTTTTTGTTCTTCTGGCTGCCGGGCCTGGGCAGAAAAAGGAGAAAGGACCAGAAGCGCCAGAAGCGCCAGAAGGATATTGTTTTTCTTCATAGGATAAAAATTCATAGCCTTACCAAGGAGTGAAAAGCAACAAATAGCCCTATGCGATATTTTACCTCACCCCAGGGCAATGCGCTTTGAAAAAATGGCTACTGGCGTTGCCGGTTTTCCGGCAGAAGCCACCAGGTCATCAGGGCCTGAGAGGGCGAGTAATACAGGGGCAGGATTTCCGGACGGGCAAAGATGGTGCGATAGGCGACCCGGTGCTGGGCCAGATACCAGTTGGGTACCACATAATATCCATACCAGAGAACTCGGTCCAGGGCCTTGCAGGCGGCGCTGAGTTCTTCTTGGGTTTGGGCGTAAATGATCCGATCCACCAGCTGGTCCACCACCGGGTCCGCGATACCGATGAGGTTGCGGGAACCTTTCCGTTCGGCGGCTGTCGAATGCCAGTAATTGCGCTGTTCATTGCCAGGGGATTGGGCCTGGCCAAAGACATTGACCGTCATGTCGAAATCAAAGTTATCCAGGCGCCGGATATACAGGGCCGGGTCGATAACCCGCGAATGCACCCGCACCCCGAGTTTTTTTAGGTTGTTGATGTAGGGCTCCATCACCCGTTCAAACCCCGCGCCCACCAGGAGAATCTCAAATTCCAACGCTTGACCGGCGCTGTTGGTGAGCACTCCGTTCTTCACGACCCAACCCGCTTGGTTGAGAATTGTCTTGGCCTGGAGCAGGTTGGCGCGCAGACTGGCCGGGGGCTTGGTGCTGAATGGAACAAGCGGCGCGGTGAACACCTCCGGGGGCAGGGTGGTGCGAAAGGGTTCGAGATAGGAAAGTTCCAGACCTGAAGGCAACCCTTGGGCGCTCATGGCCGAGTTGCTGAAAAAGCTGTCGCACCGGGTGTACTGGCCGAAAAAGAGGGCGGCGTTGGTCCATTCAAAATCAAAGGCCAGGGACAGAGCCTTACGCACCAAGCGATCCTTGAAAACCGGCTTGCGCAGGTTGAAGACAAAGGCCTGCATCCCGGCGTTGTTCTTGTGGGGCAGGGTTTCCTTGACCAACTCGCCGCGCTTGAACTTAGGGCCATCAAAATCGCGGGCCCATTGCTTGGCCATATTAACCGGCATAAAATCGAATTCCCCTGCCTTGAATGCCTCCACCGCCACGATCTGGTCTTTGAAATACTTGTAGGTGATGGTGTCGAAGTTGAACATCCCGCGCCGCACGTTGAGATCCCTGGCCCAATACTCGGGGTTGCGCACATAGGTGATGGCCTTGCCGGGGATGACCTCCTTGACCAGATAGGGGCCGGAGGCAACCGGCGGGGTCATATCCGAGGCGTCAAAGGGATGGGCGGTGTAGAATTTTTTGGAAAATACCGGCAGTTGGCTGGCGATCAGGTGCAGTTCGCGGTTGCGCTGGGAAAAATTGAAGCGGACCCGATGCGGGTCAAGAACCTCGGCGGAGGAGATGTCCTGAAAGTAAATTTGATATGAAGGGCTTGCCGCCGGGCTTTTCAGGGTATCCAGGGAAAACTTCACATCCTCCGGGGTGATCGGGGTGCCGTCGGAAAATTTTGCGTTTTCATGGATGGTGAAGGTGACGGACAGCCGGTCTTCCGCCACAACAATGTCTTTGGCAATCAGGCCGTAGGAGGCGAATGGCTCATCCAGACTCGGCACCGCAAGGGTCTCAAAGACCAGCTCGTCAAGCCCGGCCGGGGCAGTGCCCTTGAGGGTGAAGGGGTTGAGCTTGTCATAGCTGCCCAGATCGTGGAGCACCAGCTGGCCGCCTTTCTGCGCTTTATCAGAGGCGTAGTCGAACTTGCTGAAACCCTGGGGGTATTTCACCTTGCCGTCGATACTGATCCCCTGGGCGCCCAGGGCGGAGATGGGCAAGGTGACAACAAGGACCAGCAAGGCGGAGAAAAATGTTTTCATCGGGAAAGGGGACTCAATGGCTTTGAATGCATAAAACACCGACCATGACATTGGCCAGCATATTGGCCAGGATGGCCAGGACGTTCATATCGTGGGTGGTGAAATTGTCATCGCTCTTGTTCAGCGCCTCCACCGCGCCGATGCACTCCCCATTCACATGCAGGGGCACGGCGAGGATGGAGCGGGTGACGAAATCGATATTCTTGTCCATGTCGCGGTCAAAGCGGGCGTCGGCGCTAACATTGCTCACCCGCGCTGGCTGGCCGTTACGGTAGACCCAGCCGGAAAGCCCTTTGTCCATGGCAATTCCCTTGCCGTAGACCACGTTTTTCTTGGGGCCGGTGGGCAAGGCGACCAGCATCTCTTTTTCATCAAGATCCGCGATGAGAATCGAGCTGGCCTCGCAGTCGAGGATCTCGTTGGCCATTTCCAGGACCACCCCCAGAATCCACGGGCCTTTGCAGATATTCTGCAAAAGGATCGCGGCCTGGAGCAGGAAATGGAGCTCCTTGGGGGAAAGCGACGCATACAGGGAATCGGGCAGCATCTGGGCCAGCAGCCCCTTGGCCAGGGACTTTGGCTCCACCGCTTGCATCTCCATGAGGATATCGCCCAGGCAGCGACCTTCCTGGGCACGGGCGGAGAACCAGGGCAACAAGTGCTCACGGAGCAGGACGTTGAAGCTTTTGGTAGAATCGGCTTTGGGTCCGGCCAGGGTCTGCTGTCTGGCCAGGGCGTTGGCAATTTGATCGTCTGTGGCCAGCCCCAGCTCGGTGAGGATATCGCCCAATCGCCGCCACTGAGAACGGATATCCATGAGATGGCCGGAAAGATTGGCCGCGATGTTTTCTTGATACGGGTTTCTGCCGTCGCCGAAAAAATTAGTCAGGTAACGGTCCATGCGGCCAAGCTTGCCAAGGGTCGGCACGACAAACTGCTCGTAAAAGTCGATGGTGCCGTCTTTGATCTCCTGCACGGTCTTGTAAACCTTGGTCCCTTTTTTGATCAGGTCCGCACGTTTTTCAAACTTGTAGACCTCCTTAAACTCGGCAAAAAGATCGTCGATCCGCTGAACATAGTCGGTGTCGGCCATCTGGGCCACCAGATCGGCGGTGGCCACCATCTGGGCCATGGTCTTGAGCCGCAGGTCCGTAAACAGAGGGGCGAGATCCGGCAAGTTGGTATAGTCGGTGATGGAGATCATCCGGCAAACCGCCTCCACCTCTTCAGAAGGCCACTGTTTTCTGCTCAGATATTCGCGGGCAATCTCCATACTCCGCCCGACATGGATCAGAGTGAATTTACCCCCTGATCCGGCATGGTCGCCTTTGTTCTTGATATACCCGGTGTCATGGAAAAGACCTGCGGCCATGCCAAGCTGAAAGTATTTTTCGTCCAGGGCCTGCGCCTGTTCCGCCTTGTTCCAGCCGGAGAGCATGCGGGCGGCGGCAAGGCAGACATCCAGGGCATGGCTGAAATTATGATAGGTAACGGCGCAGGCTTCGTGGCTTGTCCAGCGACCGGCGTACAGATCGGCCACATCGGCAAAAAGCGCGGCAAGGCGGGGGGGGACCGCGCCGTACTCATCGCGGGAAATAGCGAGGATCAGTCCGACCGTCTGCTGATTGGCAGCGTGGTAAACAGGCAACTGCTGGTCAGGTTTTTTGGTCTTTTTTCGTGCCATATGCCTGCTGTATCCTGAAAAGAAGTTCATGCCTCCGGCGGCAAAACATCCGGTTGCGACATGATATACAGCCTGACAACTCCGGTCAAACGCAAAGTATGAAAAAACAGGGTTTCCTGTATTTTGCGATATTTTTTTAAGGCGGAACCTATCATTTATCGTGGCTAAGGCCTGTCGGTATATGGTAAAAACTTTTCTTTACTGTGGGCACGATCCCCGCAAAAAAAAATATTCAGACAATCCCCGTACGGAGGCTCATGAACAATGGGTAAAACCATAGCTGAAAAGATTTTTGCCGCGCATCTGCGCGACACCCCCACCCCTGAAAATGTCATCCTGGATATCGATGTGGTCATGTGCCACGAAATCACCACGCCCATCGCGATCACCGATCTTGAGGCCCGTGGCATGGACCGGGTCTTTGACACCAGCAAGATCAAGGCGGTCATCGACCATGTTACGCCTTCCAAGGATTCCAAGACCGCCATGCAGGGCAAGATCCTCCGCGACTGGGCCAGGCGCCACAAAATCCTGGATTTCTTCGACATCGGCGCCAACGGGGTCTGCCATGCGCTCTTCCCGGAAAAGGGCTTTGTCCGCCCCGGCTATACGGTGATCATGGGTGATTCGCACACCTGCACCCACGGGGCCTTCGGTGCCTTTGCCGCAGGCGTCGGCACCACCGATCTCGAAGTGGGCATCCTCAAGGGAGTTTGCTCCTTCCGCACCCCGGAAACCATGCGGATCACCATCAGCGGCGCCTTGCAGGACGGCGTCTCCGCCAAGGACGTGATTCTGTTCATCATCAAGGAACTGACCGTGAACGGGGCCACCGACAAGATCATGGAATTTGTCGGCCCGGTGGTAGAAGCCATGAGCATGGAAGCGCGGATGACCCTGTGCAACATGGCCATCGAGGCCGGGGCCACCTGCGGCATCTGCCTGCCGGACCGGGTGACCGCCAAATACCTCTGGCCGTTTATCAAGGATCAATACGAATCCATTGATCTGGCCGTGGAGGATTTTGTCCAATGGCATTCCGATCCCGACGCCGAATACGTCAAGGAGATGAGCCTGGATGTGTCCAAGCTCGTGCCGCAAGTGACCTTCGGCTACAAGCCGGACGAGGTAAAAGACGTCACCGAGATGGAGGGTACCCCGGTGGATCAGGTGTATATCGGTTCCTGCACCAACGGCCGCATCGAGGATTTGCGCTCCGCAGCCCGGATACTCAAAGGGAAAAAGATCGCCGCCAATGTGCGCGGGATCCTCTCCCCAGCCACGCCCAAGGTGTACTCCCAGGCCATGAAAGAGGGGCTCATCGCCATCTTCATGGAGGCGGGTTTTTGCGTGACCAACCCCACCTGCGGCGCCTGCCTGGGCATGAGCAACGGGGTTCTGGCCGAAGGCGAGATCTGCGCCTCCACCACCAACCGGAATTTCAATGGCCGGATGGGCAAGGGCGGCATCGTCCACCTGATGAGCCCGCTCACCGCCGCAGCCACCGCAGTGCTGGGCCATATCACCGACCCGCGAAAGCTCCTCTAAACCCAACGACAATGGAGTGAACGATAATGAAAGAGTTTGGCGGCAAAGCGCTGTTTCTTGATAGAAACGACATCAACACCGACGAGATCATCCCAGCCAAGTACCTGACCGAAAACACCAAGCTGGCCCTGCACCCCTATATCCTGGAAGACCTCAAACTTGGGGGGTTTGACCCGCGCAAGGATATCGAGGGCAAAGGGGTTATCATCACCCGGGCCAACTTCGGCTGCGGCTCTTCCCGGGAGCATGCGGTCTGGGTGTTTGAGGTCAACGACATCAACGTGGTCATTGCCGAAAGCTTTGCCCGCATCTTCCGGCAGAACATGTACAACTGCGGCATGCTGGCCATCGAGTTGCCGAAAAAGGATATCGAGACCCTCTTTAGCTTGGGGGATGCGGTCACGATTACCGTGGATCTGGCTGCCTGCACGCTTACTGCCAAAGGTAGCAAGAAGGTGGTTATCTCCTTCAATCTCAACGAGTTTGATAAAAATCTCGTGGAAGCAGGCGGTTGGCTTGCCTATGCTGACAAGAATTATTAGGTTGTGACGGGGTGGATTGCCCCCCAGAATGCCGGTATGGGGCTGTGGCTCTGTGCCGGCATTTTTTGTTTATCCGGGGATTTCGGGGAAACAACAATACTTTTCTGCTGTTTTTCTTTCTTCTTTTGCGTGCCCAAAAGAAGAAACAAGAAAAAGGCACCCCAGCCAGTCCT
>JAPLJG010000096.1 GCA_026388735.1 Deltaproteobacteria bacterium | reverse complement strand
CCGTGTTCGGTGTTTTCCAGGGCGGCGGTGATGCCGCCGCAATCGTAGTGGCCGCAGACAATGATGTGCTTAACCTTGAGCACATCCACCGCGTACTGGATTACTGAGAGGCAGTTGAGATCGGTATGGACCACCACGTTGGCGATGTTGCGGTGGACGAAGATCTCGCCGGGCCGCATGTTGACGATCTCGTTGGCCGGCACCCGGCTGTCGGCGCAGCCGATCCAAAGGTACTCGGGGCTTTGCTGGCTGGCGAGTTTGGTGAAGAAATCAGGGTCGGCCTCTTTGATCGTGGCCGCCCAATTCTTGTTGTTGTCGAAAAAATGCTTGAGAACCTGCATGGGTTTCCTTGGTTATCGTCGGCCGGACGGGGTCAACCCCGGTTAGCGTCCAGGGCGAATTCCTTCAGTTCGATCAGAAACTGGTTCAGATTTTGGATGTCGTCGTATCTGAGCCCCATGTTGATGTCAGCCAGTGCCTCCTTGCTCAGTTCCGAACGCAGGGCCGAGATGAAGGCGAGGATCATCTCGCGGTCGAACAGGCTGTCGATACCGTCGCATAGCGTCCTGAGAGCCGCTTCCACCGGTAAGGCCTCCCGGTAGGGGCGTTTGGAGGTGAGCGCGTCGAAGACATCTGCCACCGCGATGATCCGGCCGAACAGGGAGATGTTCGCGCCTGCCAGGCCATTGGGATAGCCGGTGCCGTCCATCCGCTCGTGGTGCTGGGTCGCGCCTTCGAGGATGTGGACTGGTAATTTGATGGGTTGGAGGATTTTGTCGGTGAAGACCGGGTGTTTCTGGATGAGGCAGAACTCTTCGTGGGTGAGTTTTCCTGGTTTGCCCAAGATCAGTTCCGAGATGCCGATCTTGCCCAGGTCATGCATGTACCCGGCGATCTCCAGGTCGTTGATCTGCTGGTTGCCGAGTCCAAGCTGTCCGCCAATGGTCATGGCATACTTGGCCACCCGGAATGAATGGCCGTGGGTATATTCGTCCTTGGCGTCAATGGCCGCAGCCAGGGCTTTGACCGTGTTCAGGTAGAGGTCCTGGAGGCTGTCGTACAGGCGCAGGGTTTCAAAGGTCGGCGAAATGATGTTTTCGATAATGGCGACCAGCTGTTTTTCGGAGGCGGAAAAAGCCCTGTGGAAGACCATCTGGCCGCTCTGTCCATCTTTTTCCTTGATCGGCGAATAGAGCAGCGAGGCGCCGTCCTCGCGGGTGCAGATGATGGTGCTGCCTGCCGCTTTTTGCTTCAGACAGATGCTATTTCGAGTCGAGTTCACTTCCTCGTCGGTCATCCGGTGGGTGACGCGGATTTCCTCGTCCCACCGGCCTTTGGTGTGGATGAATCCCTGGTCTGCCTTGATTGTCTGGGAAATTTCATCCAGGATGATCTGGTAGCATTTTTTTAAGTCATCGATGCCGATGATTTTTTTGGCCACCTTGAACAGGAAATTGAGCTGGCTGGAGAGTTGCAGCATCTCCTCTGTGGTTTCCTGGAGTTCCGTCTCCCGCAGGAGCTGGCTGTTCAGGGAGGCCAGGCAATAGAGGATGTGCGGTTCGGCTTGGTCAAGGAGGTCCTGGTTTGGTGCGGCGCAGACAATGGAGCCGATGTCGGAGGGAAAACTAAAAGGGTAGGTGCGGCTGGCTAGGGTGTCGCCCCCCTTGGCCTGGCGGCTGGCAACAGACAGTCCTTCGCTGTCGAGCACGGTGATTGCAAGATCAAGTGTTTCGGCGAGATAGTCGATGGATTGGTCGAAAAAAGCGCTGTCGAAGAGGTGATCCAGAATAGAGGCCATGTCGGGTCAGTCCGTCCCAAAAATGTCGAGGATGGCCTGGCTGAGCTCTTCCTTGCAGACCGGCTTGTTTAAAAAGCCGATGCAACCAGCTTCCTTGGCCTGCTGGATATTTTCCTCGCTCCCCAGAGCAGTGAAGAACATCACCGGGATATGGGTGGTGCGCTGGTCGGACTTGATCCGCCAGGTTGCTTCGAAGCCGTCCATCACTGGCATTTCGATGTCCATGATAATCATGTCCGGCTGGACCTCAGCTGCCATCTCATATCCCCGGAGGCCGTTTTCCGCAGTGAAAGGCTGGTGCCCCAGGCGCTGGACAAGCTGGCTGACAATACGCCGGATCATGGCGGAATCATCGACTATGAGAATTGTTTTTGACATGGAGCCTTGTGCGTAACGTGTAAGGGAACAATGTGGTACGGGATACTAGGTAGGCAATATACTCCGAAAGCAAGGGGAAGGCAAAAAAATATCGGTGATCTTCCTCCGGCTGTTATCTGCAAAGAATCCCTGGCAATTGTGTGGGCACTTAGCCTATTTTTTCTTGGTGCGGATGGCCACGGAATTGGCATGGGCAGTGAGTCCTTCCAGCTTGGCGAGCAGCTGGATATGCGCGCTGTCCGCTTTGAGGGCTTCCTCGGAGTAGGCGATTAGGCTGGATTTTTTGATGAAGGTTTCCACCCCTAGGGCAGAGGAGAAGCGGGCCGTGCCCATGGTCGGCAGCACGTGGTTGGGGCCGGCCAGATAATCTCCGGCCGATTCCGGGGTGTGACGGCCGAGAAAGATCGCCCCGGCATGGCGGACCCGGGTCAGCCAGAGAAAGGGTTCCTGAACCATCAGCTCCAGATGCTCGGCGGCAATCTGGTTGGCCAGGAGGATGGCTTCCTCCAGATCTTTGGCCACCAAAATCACCCCGCGTTCGCTTAGGGATTTTTGGGCAATCTCGGCCCGGGACAGTTTGGCCAGTTGTTTTTTGAGTTCCACCACGATCTGCCCAGCCAGCTTTTCGCTGGTGGTGATGCACATGGCCATGGCCTGCGGGTCGTGCTCGGCCTGGGCCAGCATGTCGGCGGCGATGTAGGCGGGTTCCCCGGTTTCATCGGCGATGATCAGCACCTCGCTGGGTCCGGCGATCATGTCGATGCGCACCCGGCCGGAAACCTGGCGCTTGGCCTCGGTCACATACTGGTTGCCGGGGCCGACGATCACGTCCACCGGTGCAATGGTCTTGGTGCCGTAGGCCAGGGCCGCGATGGCCCAGGCGCTGCCCGCTTTGTAGATCTCGGTGATCCCGATTTCCTGGGCCGCCACCAGCAGGGCCGGATTGACCTTGCCGTTTGCATCCGGCGGGGTCATCATCACCCGCCGTTCCACCCCGGCGATGGCCGCGGGGATGCCGTTCATCAGCACCGAGGAGACCAGGGGGGTCTTGCCGCCCTGACCGCCCGGAACATAGAGCCCGGCGGAATCCACCGGATGCACGATTCTGCCGGTGATGGCGCCGTCTTCCCGCGTCACCATCCAGGACTGCTCCTTTTCCCGTTCATGAAAGGTGTAGATGCGCTCAATGGCGATCTCCAGCGCGTCGAGGAAATCGTCCTCCGCCGATTCCATGGCCGCGTGCAGCTCCTCATCGCTTACCCGAAGCTGTTTGACGCTCATCTTCGGCGCATCAAACTTGCGGATGTACTCGACCAGCGCCTCGTCGCCGCGTTGGCGGATGTCGGCAATGATGGTGCTCACAGTCTCCTGGCAGGCAGGGTCGGCCAGTTGAAAACGGTCGCGCAATCCGGCCAGGATTTTTTTGCCTTTGGCGGAGGTGGTGGTAACGGGGGTGATGATCATGGTTTGCCTCTATTGTTGAGCGGAAAGCCGCACAGTGGAGACTGCTGTCTGCGCCTGTCCGTAGCATTTCCGAATGCAGGTTGATTCCCTAGTGGTATTTCTTTCTATACCAGCGATTACAGGGGAAGAAAAGCCCTCTTCGCGCAAAAGAACAAGATTTGCGGCGGTGGTTGGCATTGCAAAGAGACAGGGCAGCGTATACTTTGGAGATTGAAAATGATTTTTACGAGGACATCATGCTGCGTTCATATCTCACGGCGGTGCGGGAGCTTCCCAGGCCGCCCCGCCTTTTTCTGATCTTTACGGCGGTCAACGTCTTTTCCTGGCAATGTATCGCCGGGCCGGCCATGGTCCTCTTTGCCCGGGCCCTCAATATGCCCCCGGCTTGGGTGGGGCTGCTGCTTTCCTTTCTCCCTATTTCCATGCTGCTGGTGGTGTTCACCGTGCCGTTGGTGGAGTGGCTTGGCCCCCGGAAGCTGCTGCTGTGGACCTGGCTGGCCAGAAATGTCCTGTCCCTGTAGGTTTTTCTTGTCCCCTGGGCAATAAGCCGCTGGGGCGAGGCAGGCGGCTGGCAGGTGCTGCTCTTCGCCACCCTGGCCTTTTCCCTCATCCGGGCCGTGGGCGTGGGCGCCTGGTATCCGTGGCTGCACGAGATTGTCCCCCGCCCGCTTCTTGGCTCCTACCTCTCCATCGAGGCGGCCATGAGCCAGGTGATCATCATCGCCCTTGCCCTGGCCATGGCCCTGATCCTCGGCCTGGGGCAGGGGCTGGGGCGTTTTTTCCTCATCTACGCGGCGGGCATCGGCGCAGGCTTCTGGAGCGTGCAGCTTATCCGAAAGATCCCGGGCGGCGAGCGGGTCGTCACCACGGATTTCGGGGTCTCCGGCCGGAGGCCCTCCTTGCAACAGGCGTTGGCGGATCAAGAGTACCGCCGCTTTTTCGTCCTCGCCATGCTGGGCACCGCCTCGGTCATGTGGCTCAATGCCGCTTCGGTGATGTATCTGCGCGATATGCTTTTCTATTCCGAGGCCAGGATCATGCTGCTCCTTGCCGCAGGCGGGATCGGGGTAGCCTGTACCGTTCATTTCTGGGGCCGAGCCGCCGACCGTTTCGGCAGCGTCCCGGCCATGATCCAGCTTCTGGCCGCGCATGCGCTGCTGGCTTTTTGCTGGTGGGGGCTGCTGCCGGGCGGTCGCCTGACTGGGCTGCTGGCAGTGCCGGTCATTGTGTTCACCACGATCTTCAATGCCGCCTTCACCATGGTCAGCGCCAGCGGCATGCTCTGCCGGGTCCGTGACGAGGGTCGGGTGGCCTACACCAGCCTTTGGATTCTCGGGATTTCCACCGCCAACGGCTTGCCGCCGATTCTGGCGGGTCTGCTCATCGATTATTTGGGGATGGCTGGCTTCCGCCTCTGTTTTCTCATCGCCGGCTGTATCGGCCTGGCCGCAGCCGGGTTCATGTTCGGACTGTCGACGGAGGAGGGCAAGCCGCCCCTGCACGAGCTGCGGCATCTTATCCAGCCGAGCCAGCCGTTGCGTTCCCTGGCCAGGGTTTTTGGGATTACCTTGGGGTTTGGAGAAAAGAAGGGAGGGGGGACAGGCGGGGATGGTCGGTGAACCGAGAGAGGCGAAACACGCCCTCTGTCTCCCCGGTTCAAGGGGCAAGAGGCTGCTGATCATGGCGATTGCCACCGCAATCCGGCTTTATCTGCCTTGTGGAAGAAAAACTGTAACGCAACTCGCCCAACAGGAGCGTTTCGGCTACTGTTAAGATATAGATAGGCGTTGTCACCCCGGTTTAGGAAACAGCATCCTCCTGGTCGCCATGCGAAAAAAAACAATCCTTATCCCAATGCTTCTTGTGCTGTTCAGCTGCTGGCTGGCCGGACCAGTCGCGAGCGCGGCGACCCGTAATGAGTCGCGCTCCGCTGGACAACCCGCCATCGATGTTGCCAGGCTGGAAAGTAGAATCCATGACCTCATCAATCAGGAGCGAAAGGATGCCGGGCTGCCGGAGCTGGCATGGAATCAAACCCTGCAACAGATCGCCCGCGATTACAGCCAGGACATGGCGACGCGGAACTTTTTCTCCCACACCGATCCGGAAGGCCGCACTTTTGTCGAGCGTTACCGGCGGGCCGGATTCAAGTGCGCCATCAGAAAGGGCTTCTTCTTTGGCATGAGCACCAATCTGGGGAGCGAAAATATTGCCTATAATCATCTCTCCAGCGCCATCGTGCGTCGGCATGGACAGGCGGACGCGGAGGGGCAGTTTGCCGCCGCCGTAGTCAGGCAATGGATGACGAGTCCCGGCCATCGGCGGAATATCCTGACCCGTTACTTCCGGCGGGAGGGGATCGGCGTCGCCATCGGGAGGGACGGCAAGGTGCTGGTCACCCAGAATTTTTGTTGAGTGCTTGCTGCGGTTGGGCTGTGACGGGAATAGAGGCGGAAAAAATATGGGACATCCCTGCTAAGAGACTAAAACAACTTCTGCTGACCGATAACCCCTGGCAGCCGTTGGGGAGACTTTATTCGTAGCACCTTATTGACATTCATCCTGCCGGTCACGACCTCAATATCACGTGCCGAAACCCCAAACTCCTCCGCCAGGAAGCGCACCATATAGTCGGTCGCCTTTCCGCCACGCGGCACAGCCTTGACGCTGACGCAGAGTTGATGTCCCTTTACCTTGCCGATGGCATCTTTCTTGGCATTGGGGGTGCCGAGGATATTGAGGACCAGCACATCGCCTTCCCAAGTATAAAAGGGTCTTTCCGTCATCCCTCTTATCCCATCGGGTACAGAATCTCTTGATTGACGCTCTCGCACTCTTTCAGGAGCTCTAGGGAAAGAACGGTTTCCGCTGCTTTGAGGGTGTCGTCCAGTTGCGAAGGATGCGTTGCCCCGACGATGGTGCTGGGCACAAAATCAAAACTGAGCGTCCATGCCGCTGCCAGGGTTGCCGGAGCAAGCCCATGTTTTATGGCGATGGCTGCATATTTTTGGGCAGCAGCTATGGATCTCTCACCGGCAAATCGTCCAGCCTGCGCTTTCATCCTCGGATCAGGATTGGTCAGGTAATCTCCGAAGCGAAAGCCGTCCCAGTGTCGGTCGGGCTTATACTTGCCGCTCAATACTCCGCCGGCCAGCGGCGAAAAGGGGAGTAGGCCGACCTGCTCTTTTTTGCAGACGATGGCAATTTCATCCAGGAAGCGTCTGTTGAGCATGGAAAAATTGTTCTGGATGCTCTCAAATCGTTTGAAGCCCCGATAACGGCTGGTTTCCAAGGCCTTGGTCAGGCCGTAGGCGTTCTCGTTCGAGGTCCCGATATAGCGCACTTTCCCGCTGCGAACGAGCTGATCGAGCGCTTCAAGGCTCTCTTCAATGGGCACTACGGTGTCGGGCCAGTGGACTTGATAGAGATCGATGTAATCGGTCTTGAGCCGCCGCAAGCTCCCTTCGACGGCGGTCGTGATATGAAACGCATCGATGGCCGTCAGGCCGTGGCGCACCGGGGGAACGAACCAGCCATTGGCCGCGCCCGCGACTTTTGTGGCAACGATGATTGAATCTCTCGGCTTACCTGCCAGCCACTCCCCAAAGATCTCTTCCGTAACCCCATACGTTTCCGCCGTTGGCGGAACGGGATAGACTTCGGCCGTGTCATAAAAGTTGACGCCATTGGCATAGGCCTTATCAAGGATTTCAAACGATATTTTTTTATCGCATTTTTTCCCGAAGGTCATTGTCCCCATGCAGATGTTGGAGACTCTCAGGCCGCTTTTTCCGATGTAGTTGTATTTCATATGGGTGATCGTGATTTGTTTTGTTTAAGTGCTGGGTATAAGGCCAGGAAAAAGTTCAACGTTCCCTTTTTCTTGTTCTGCTTCTGCCTAGGTTGAGTATTTCCCCTTTTGTTATGTGATGATAAGTTTATTACGTTGTCAAATATTCCGCATTTATACAAATATGTGACATAAGCGAAAAACGACTTTCTATCGCCACGGAAACGGCAACAAGTCCCCGTGCGACGACCTAAACTGTTACAGTGAGACCTCTGGCTTGATTTGCTCCCCGATTAAGAATCTTTTAGGCAAGAAACATCCAAGACCCAAAATTCCTGCAAGAATGCTCACACAGAATCCAAAGTAATCTGTTTTGCCAACGCCTTTTTCAAGAACAGCCATTTCTGAATCTTCTGGGTTTACAAAGACCTGCACTGTTTGGCCAATTTTGTGTTTTTGGGTAAATTCCATTGCGGTGCTCTTGATCAGGTCGCATCCCGCCCCGTACCGCAGCTTGTTGCTCGTATACGAACAGCCACCGTATTCATAGGCGAATTCTATTTTAGTACACCAGGAAACACGGCTCCGGATCTTGTTTTTTATCACCTCGGATTTTGTAATAGTCCCATTGGCAGAAACCCATTTTTCTGTATCGTTACCAAGCCTTATTTTGTTCCAGGAAGTGACACCGAACAAGATGGAAAAGAGGAAGATGATTATTAAACAAAATCTTATGATAAACAGGCGCCACATGATGTGCTCCGGCAGAAAATGGGACAGGAGAAATTAGGGACACCCCCCTGTTTCTTTGTTTTGTTGTTCAGCTATTGTTTCACGTAGCCAGCGGCGTGATGCGGGCAAGCGAATCACCGGCGATTTTTTCAGCTTCCTCGGTGTCGTAGTCGGCCTGTAAGCCAAGCCAGAACCCCGGCGTGGTGCAGAAGGCGCGGGAAAAGCGCAGGGCGGTGTCGGCGGTGACCGAGCGTTTTCCGGCGCAAATCTCGCTGATGCGCATGGCCGAAACGCTGATGGCCTTGGCCAACCGATATTGGCTGATCCCCATGGGTTTGAGAAATTCTTCCCGCAGTATCTCACCGGGGTGGATGTTGGGCAGTCTGTTCATGGCTCTCATTTAGGTCAGTTGTTCCGGGTTCAAGCCCATGGCCTGCGCCAGCTTTTCCCGTGTGGCCTTGCGCAGCTTTGCCTCGCCGGATTCCATTTGGGAGAGAGCGGCCTGGGTGATCCCGGCCCGCTCGGCGACCTCGCCCTGGGTGAGGCCCAGGTATTCCCGCCAGGCGCGTACAAGCGGGATGCCGTCTTGTACGTGCAGGCCGACCACCTCGTGAGGGACGTAATCCCCTTCCGGGATGCGCGGAGTTTTTGGTGTGATTTGTGCAGCCTCGATTGGATGTTCGCGGGCGAAATCGGCAAAGGGAATAACCACGAAGGCAGGCACTCCTCTCTGGTAAATCGGTTGAATCTTAGTAGGTTCGATCATCGCGTTTTTTTACCTCCTCTATGCGGATAATACGCACTTCACTCTCCGCCTCGAAAAATACCCGGTAGCGTCCGACTCGTAAGCGGTAGGAATGCTCATGGTTCTTCAGCTTTTTCACTTGCAGGACTTCCGGGAATCCCTGCAAGGATTGCACCGAGGCGTAGATGGCATCGCGGGTTTCCTGGCTGCCAATCCGGGCGAGTTGTTTCATTGCCTTCGCCTTCCAATGAATTTCGTACATGGTAGAATATAAGTTAATTATAAGTTTTTGTCAAATCGGCGAGAGGCTATTTTCTCGCCGTCCCGCTCTCCTCATCAAACACCGGGCATTTCTTGTCCGGGCTATAATCCCGATACACTTTGTCGTTGTAATCCTTGTGACAGGGTAGGCATTGCCCCACCCGCAGGATGCGGGCCAGCTCGCCTTTGTTGAAGGGGCGCAGGTCGGGGCGGGCGCTTTTTTGCAGCGGCTTGCCCTCGATATCCACGTAGCCGTCCAGGGGCGGGGTCGGGCCGGCCTGGGTTTGCAACCCCTGGTCAACGCCGGAAAACCGCCATTGGCCCTTTTCCTTCCAGGCCGTGCCCTCGCCCAGCCCCACGGTCTTGGTGGAGGTGTGGCAGTCGGCGCAGGTGCGGCCCGCCTTCTGGGTGGTGTGGGGGCTTAAGGCCGCCATGGTCAGCGAGTTGAAGGCGCCTGCCGGTTTGCCCTGTTTGTCGATGAGGGTAACGATGTCCTGGCAGCCGGGGGTGACGGTGACGATCTTGTCCTTCCAGATGGCCAGCATGGGCTTCTCGAAACGGAGATAGGAACGGCCCTCCTCCCACCAGCCCGCGGTTTCCTTGCCGGTCAGCTTGTCGAGATGGGTTTCCCGCATATCCCGTTTGGCGTGGCAGCCGTAGCATTGGGGAATCCAGGTGGAATGGCAGGATTCGCAGCCCATGCGCTTGTGGCCTTGGTAATCGCAGACCCCGGCCTTGGGCGGGTTGAGCGGATGCTTTTTGCCGGTGAGCTTGCCGGTGAGGAGATATTTTCCATCCGGGGTCTGTTCCAGGTTGTTGAGTTGCTTCTTCTTTCGGGTCAGGCCGGGTTTGCCGTCCTTTGGGTTCACATGGCAGAGGGTGCAGGATATCTCCAGAGACTGCTCGTAATGGGCGTAATTCGTGCCGTCTCCCATGATCTCGTCGCGGGTGTGGCAGTCGATGCAGGCCATGCCTTTCTGGTGGTGGATGTCCGGGGCCAGATCGAGATAGAAGCGGTCGCCGGGCAGCTCTTTTTTCGATGGCCCGCCGTGTTCGTAGGGGGTGCCGTAGCTCTCTCCCTCGTAGACGCCGATAAACGAGGTGCCCACCCGGCCGCTCCGGTTATGGCAGCGAATGCAGTTTTCCATGGGCACTTTTTTGTTGATGAGCGGGTGCGGTTTTTTCTTAAGCTTTCCGAACTGGAAAAAGGTTTCCCAGGGCTTGACTGCAGTGGGCGCCTGGGGCCGAACGTAATGGCAGGCGGAGCAACCGCCGCCCTTCTCGCCGAAGAAGCCTTCCATGTCGCCCTTTTGTTTCCAGAGATGGCAGGTGGCGCAGAGCTTACGGTAGTAGTCGATAGCCAGCGAGGTCTTGCCGGTTTTGTTCAGCTCCTCCACCGAGAAATCGCCCTGTTGGTTCGGGGCCTCGCCCCAATAGTGGAGCAGGGTGGCGAGTATCCCCCGGTTGGTGGCCATGAGCGAGTTCTTCACCTTCTTGACATCCTGGGCGTGGCACCCCTCAACTCCGCAGGTCTTTTCCACCACCCGCAGGTCGCCGGGATTCTTGACGATGCCCTTGTGCGCCGCCTTCTTCTCGATGGCCAGCGGGTCGCCGAGGTGGCAGGCGGAGCAGCCCAGCACTTCGCGGCCATGGGCCGGGTCGAGCTTTTCGTCCTTGTGGCAGGAGAGGCACATCTCCACCTGGCCGTTGGTCAACTGGTAGAGCTTGTCCGGCCTCTTGGTCAGATTCTCGCGGACCACCAGGGCCAGCACCACCAGAAGCAGGGCGAGGATGGTCCATCGCGGGGTAAGCTTGGGGAGCTTCATGG
Source organism: Deltaproteobacteria bacterium (assembly GCA_026388735.1). Taxonomy (GTDB): domain Bacteria; phylum Desulfobacterota; class Desulfobulbia; order Desulfobulbales; family Desulfurivibrionaceae; genus Thiovibrio. The sequence goes on along the minus strand of JAPLJG010000096.1, from coordinate 40,240 downwards.
CAGGACGCCTTCTCGGTAGCCTTCGGCGGTGGGATAGCGGCGGCCCTGGCCAAAGGCCTTGGTCGTAACCTTGAGGCCGAGGGGGGCCTGTTTGCGTTTGTATTCGTTGATCCGAATGCGGCGGACCACGTCCTCCACCATCGCTTGCCCAAAGCCCATGGCCACGATCTCGGCGATGGAGCGGTGCTCCTCCAGATAGGCGGCAAGGATCGCGTCCAGCACCGGGTAGGGCGGCAGGTCGTCTTCATCCTTCTGGTCGGGGGCCAGTTCGGCGCTGGGGGGCTTGTCGATGGTGCGCAGGGGAATGATCTCGCGGTCGCGATTGAGATGCCGGCACAGGGAGTAAACCAGTTGCTTGGGCACATCGGAGATCACGGCCAGGCCGCCGCTCATGTCGCCGTACAGGGTGCAGTAGCCCACGGCGTTTTCGCTTTTGTTGCCGGTGGAGAGCAGCAGGCGGCCCTGCTTGTTGGCGATGGCCATGAGTAAATTGCCTCGGATGCGGGCCTGGATGTTCTGTTCGGTGACATCAGGCTTTGCTCCGGCAAAGATAGGGGCCAGGGAGGAAAGAAAGGTCTTGAAAAGGTCGCTGATGGGCAGGACGGTAAAGTCGATGCCAAGATTCTTGGCCACTTGCTCGGCGTCTTCCAGGCTTTCCGGGGAAGAATAGGGCGAGGGCAGGGCGACCCCCAGCACGTTTTTTGGTCCCAGGGCGCGGGCGGCGACGGCTGCGGTCAGGGCCGAATCTACCCCGCCGGACAGGCCGATGACTGCCTTGCGAAAGCCGCATTTGCTTACATAGTCGCGGGTGCCCAGCACCAGGGCCTCGCAGACCTCACCGGTCTCCTGCTCCCCATCGGCGGGTGCATTGTGGATTTCGCCCTGCCAGACTGCGGTGTCCACCACCACCAGGTCTTCGGCAAATCGAGCTGCCTGAGCCACAACCGCACCGTGTTTGTCGAGGGCCACGCTGTTGCCGTCAAAAATCAGGGAATCCTGGCCGCCCACCTGGTTGACATAGATGAGCGGCAGGTGGTGGCGCTGGCAGAGGTTGGCAAAGATTTTTTGCCGAACAGCGCCCTTGCCTAGGTTGAAGGGCGAAGCCGCCAGGTTGATCAGCAGATCCACCGGGCCATCGGCCTTGGCCAGCATACCGTCTACCGGGTCCGTGGCATAGAGGGGATGAGGAAAGATGCTCTTGTCGTTCCAGATATCCTCGCAGATTGTGATCCCCAGATGCAGCTCCTGGTAGCGGAAGGTTCCGTTGCCGTGCCCCGGTTCGAAATAACGGGCCTCGTCAAAGACATCATAGGTCGGGAGCAGCTGTTTGTGGGTAGTGAATAGCACCTTGCCGTCGGCAAAGAGGACACCGCTGTTGTGCAGGGGTTTGCCCATGGGTCCTGGGTTGCGGGTGGCCAGACCGCAGATCACTCCGATACCGCGTGTTGTTGCCAGAAGTCGGGCAAAGGCGCGGTCCTGGTCGTCAAGAAAGGCCGGACGCTCAAGAAGATCTTGGGGCGGATAGCCGCTGATGGCAAGCTCCGGTAAGATGGCCAGTTGGCAGCCCGCAGCCTTGGCTTTTTCCAGCCAGGCGGTGATGCGACCGATATTCCCGGCAAAGTCGCCGATAACCGGATTGTATTGGATGAGGGCGATTTTCATGGCCGCTATCATAGCATACTCCCCATGGAAAGGGGATGGAAAAAGGTCCGGCCCGCCAGGGTCCCAGCGCATCATTTTGCTTGCCAAGAAGCGGTGTAACGGGCTAATTTAAGAGCCGTTACGTAAGAATTGTCACCAGTCGCACTGTTCCGTTACGGCTTTTTATGCCGTTCTTGCCATGTAAATTACATGGCATTTTTGTCGCAACGGTTTGTTTGGTCCTGCATGGCCGCTTACCTGCGGACAATCCCCTGCCGACTGCCATCTCTGGCTGCCGCTTCCCAATCAGGAGCCTCCTTGAAGAAATATTTTGTTGTCGACACCAACGTCCTTTTGCACAACGCCGATTCCATCACCTCCTTTGCCGACAATGTCGTGGTTCTGCCCATGTCGGTCATCGAGGAGCTGGACAAGTTCAAGAGCCATACCGATGAACTGGGCCGCAACGCCCGGCATGTGATCCGTCAGCTCGACGCGCTGCGTCAGAAGGGCAGGCTCGGCGAAGGGGTGCCCATGGATGGCGGCGGCATCCTAATGATCTACATGGAAAAGGGCCAATGCGTTGATACGGGCCTGGACATGCATATAGCGGACAACCGGATTTTGGCTGTGGCCTTCACCCTTCTGCAAAAAGGGAAAAAGGTCATCTTCGTTTCCAAGGACATCAATGCCCGGCTCAAGGCCGACGCCCTGGGCATCGAGGTGATGGATTTCGAGAAACAGAAGGTCAACATCGACGAGCTGTATCGGGGGCAGCGGGAACTGCTGGTGCCTCGAAGTGTGATCGACGAATTTTACCAGAAGAAACAGGTGACCAGCGAGGGCCTCAATCTGATGCCCAACGAGTTTGTCCTCCTGCGGGATGAGGCGGATGAAAAACATACCGCTCTGACCCGCGCCCTGGGTACGGAAATGTTGGGGCCCCTGCACGAGGAGTACGAAACGGTCTGGAACATCCGCTCGCGCAGCAAGGAGCAGCGCATGGCCTTTGAGCTGCTGATGGACCCGGCTATCCAGCTGGTGACCCTGGTGGGCCAGGCTGGCACCGGCAAAACCCTGCTGGCCCTGGCTGCGGCCCTGGAATGCGTGATCAGCCTCAAGCGTTATGACCGGATTTTGGTTTCCCGGCCCATCATTCCCATGGGCAAGGATCTGGGCTACATGCCCGGCGACAAGGATGAGAAGCTGGCCCATTGGATGCAGCCCATCTTCGACAATCTCACCTATCTGATGGCCGACGGCAGCAGGCGCAAGGAGCACGAAACGGACGAATCGGCCAAGCAGAAGGTGGATAAGCTTATGCAGGCCCATGTGGTGGAGCTGGAGGCCTTGACCTATATCCGGGGCCGCTCGATCCCTAAGCAGTTCGTGATCGTGGATGAGGCCCAGAACCTGACGCCCCACGAGGTGAAAACCATTATCAGCCGGTCCGGAGAAGGCACCAAGATGGTGCTCACCGGCGACCCGGACCAGATCGACAACCCCTATCTTGACACCAGCAGCAACGGCCTGACCTATGCGGTGGAACGCCTGAAAGCGCAGAAGATTCACGGGCACATCACTCTGCTCAAAAGCGAGCGGAGCGAGTTGGCCGCCACTGCGGCTGAATTTCTTTAATACCTGCTTGTTCTTTTGTCGGCTTTGGGTATATTGTCCCAACGTGCTGGTTACTACTGTATTCAACGTTGTGAGGTCCGACCATGGAATTTGAACCAAAATGGATAGCCTGGGAGATCACCAGGCGCTGCAATCTGAAATGTGTGCATTGTCGTTCCTCCTCCGGGCTTGAGGCGAAAGGCCACCCTGATTTCACCTTGGACGAGGCGAAACGGGTGCTCGATGATATCGCCTCCTATGGTAAGCCGGTGGTGGTTCTTTCCGGGGGTGAACCCCTGTTGCGGGCCGACGTGTTTGAGATCGCCCAATATGGCACCGACCTGGGGTTGCGGATGTGTCTGGCCACCAATGGCACCCTGGTGACCCAGGGAATCTGCGACAAGATCAAGGCGGCCGGGATCAAAATGGTTTCCTTGAGCCTGGACGGCGCAAGCGCTGCGGTGCACGACAATTTTCGCAACCAACCCGGTGCCTTTGCCGGAACCCTCAACGCGGTCAGGCTCTTCAAAGAAAACGGCATCTCCTTTCTGATCAATTCCTCCTTCACCAAGCGTAACCAGGACGAGATCCCCAAGATCTACCATCTGGCCAAGGAAATTGGCGCCACGGCCTGGTATATGTTCATGATCGTGCCCACCGGTCGGGGTGAGGACATCATGGACGAGTTGATCGCCCCGGAGGATTACGAGAAGCTTCTGGTCTGGCATTACGAGATGGAAAAGGGGGAAAAGGATATCCTAGTCCGGCCCACCTGCGCCCCCAACTACTATCGGGTCGTGCTCCAGCAGGCCAAGGAGAAGGGCGATGACTATGAGCGGCGGACCCTACAGTTTTCCACCGGCGGCTCCAAGGGCTGCCTGGCTGGGCAGCTTATCTCCCTGATCGACGTGGACGGCAATGTGCTGCCGTGCAGTTATTTTCCCATGGCTGCGGGTAATATCCGCGAGAAATCATTCAAGGATATCTGGGAGAAATCGGAGCTTTTTCAAGATCTGCGCAATTTTAAGGCTTACAAGGGTCGCTGCGGCTCCTGCGAGTATGTCAATGTCTGTGGGGGCTGTCGGGCCAGGGCCTATGCGGTGACCGGCGATTACATGGCTGAGGAGCCGTATTGCACCTACATACCGCTCAAGATGAGAAAACAGGAGTCAGGAGAGAAGAAATCATGAACGATACCTTTTTGAAGGCCTGCCGCGGAGAAGCGGTTGAGTATACCCCGGTGTGGCTCATGCGTCAGGCGGGCCGCTATCTGCCCGAGTACCATGTGGTTCGCAGCAAATACAGCTTTCTCGATATGTGCAAGACCCCGGAGGCCGCAGCGGAAGTGACCATCCAGCCCGTGGATATTCTGGGCGTTGACGCGGCCATTCTCTTCTCCGACATTCTGGTGCCGCTGGAAAAGATGGGCGCGCCCCTGGAGTTTCATGAGAAGCGGGGGCCGGTTTTTCTTGAGCCGATCCGAGACCGGGCCGGGATGGAGAAGCTGCATGTGCCCGATCCCGAGGCGGAGCTGGGTTATGTCATGGATACCATCCGCCTTCTGCGGAAAGAACTGGCGGGGAGGGTGCCACTCATCGGTTTTTCCGGCGCACCTTTCACCCTGGCCACCTATCTCATCGAGGGCGGCTCGTCGAAGGGCTTCTATTTGACCAAGAAGATGATGTACACCGACCCGGAGCTGTACCGTGATCTGCTGAACAAGATCACCGATTGCACCATCGAGTATCTCAAGGCCCAGGCCGCCGCCGGTGCCCAGGCTTTGCAGATCTTTGATTCTTGGGTCGGAGTGCTGGCGCCCTGTGATTTTGCCGAGTTCGCGCTGCCGTATGTACAACGGATCATCGCGGCCCTTAAGACGAGCGGCGTGACGGTGCCGATCATCTATTTTGCCAACAACGGCGCGACCTTGCTCTCTCAGTCGCTTGAGAGCGGGGCCGACGTGCTGGGCCTTGACTGGCGTTTGCCTCTCGACGAGGCGGTTAAGGTGGTGGGGCAGAAGGTTTCCCTCCAGGGCAACATGGACCCCATTGCCCTGCTGCTGCCGCCAGCTAAGATGGAAAAACTGATTCAGGATATCCTCGATCAGGCCAAGGGCGCGCGAGGCCATATCTTCAACCTGGGCCATGGCATAGTGCCGGAGATTCCGCCGGAGCAGGCGAAGTTCTTTGTTGAGGCGGTGCACCGGCTCAGTAAAAAAGGCTAGGGATGATTCCCTCCATTGCCCAATGTTTTCAGCTTATGGAGCAGTATGCGATGCTGCCCAATATCCGGGAGCATTCCGTGATGGTCGGTCGGGTGGCAGGCCTCATCGGTACTGGGCTGGCGCGGGGCGGTCGCACCCTTTCCCAAGAGCTTATCGTGACCGGCGCCCTGCTGCATGATATTGCCAAGACCGCCAGCCTTGAGACGGAGTTGCGTCACGATGAACTGGGCCGGGAAATCTGCCTGCGGCATGGGTTTGATGAGCTGGCCGAAATCGTGGCCGAACACGTGGTTCTGAAAGGCGGTCCGCCGGAGCGTTGCACGGAAAAGGAAATCGTCTACTACGCGGACAAACGGGTGCTCCACGATGAAATCGTCACCCTTGAGGCGCGGCTCGATTACATCATCCACCGCTACGGCAACGGGGATGAGGGGCTCCACGCCAGAATCCGGCAAAACTTTGACCAGGCCCATGCCATTGAAGCGCGGCTGTTCGCCGAGCTTGATTTTTCCCCGGAGGAACTGGGGGAGCGGCTGAATAGGGATTTCTTTCTGCTGGAGGCGTTTGGGGCATGAGCGAAACCGTCGGCGTTATTCTCCTCAATCTCGGCGGGCCTGAAACCTTGGCCGATGTGGAGCCATTTCTGGTCAACCTCTTCTCCGACCGCGAGATCATCCGGCTTTCCCCCTTTCCATTCTTACAGAAATTCATTGCCAGAAGGATCGCTGCCAAGCGGGCGCCGAAAAGCCGGGAGGCCTACCGCCTGATCGGCGGTGGCTCGCCTCTGGCGCGGATCACCGGTGAGCAGGGGCGAGCGTTGCAAGCGGCCTTGCTCGTTGAGGGCCGCTTCGTGGTGCGTATGGCCATGCGCTACTGGCAGCCCGGTGCGGAGGCTGCCCTGGCGGAATTTGCCCAGGCCGGGATCCGCCGGATTGTGGCCCTGACCCTGTACCCCCATTATTCTCGCGCCACCACCGGTTCAGCCCTGGATGAGTTGCGCAAGGCTGTTGCCGCATCGGGGCATGACTTCGAGCTTGCCGAGGTCCGGGAATGGCCGGATCAACCTGAGTATGTCGCGTGTCTGGTGCAGAGCATTCGGGAGGGGATGGCGGGATTTAGTGGAGAACCGGTGCAGCTGGTCTACAGTGCGCACAGTCTGCCGGTTTCCTTTATTCGGGAGGGCGATCCGTATCTGGAGCAGATCAAGCAGACCATCGCTGCCGTGGAAAAGATCACCGGCATGGCCGGTGAATTGTGCTTCCAGAGCCGCAGCGGGCCGGTGGAGTGGCTGTCCCCCTCCACCCCGGAGATGCTGGAGCGGCTGGCTGCCGAGGGTTGCCGGAATATCCTCATGATGCCCATCAGCTTTGTCTCCGACCACGTGGAGACCTTGTATGAGATCGACATCCAGTACCGCGAATTGGCCGTGTCTTTAGGACTACGGCTTGAGCGTACTGCTTCCTTGAACACCAACCTGGAGTTCATCCGGGGGCTGAGTGTCCTTGTCTCCAGGAGGCCGAGGCCTGCCAGGTTGGTGAGCAGCGAGGAGCCACCATAGCTGATGAGGGGCAGGGGCACTCCCACCACGGGCATCAGTCCCATGACCATGGCCAGGTTGATGAACGCCTGCCAGAAAATGAGCGAGACCACGCCAAAGGCAAGCAGCACCCCGAATTTATCCCTGGCGGAGATGGCGATGTTCAGGCCCCAGAGGATCATGAAAAAATAGCAGACCACCAGAAGGGCAGAGCCCATAAAGCCCCACTCCTCGGCCCATACCGAAAAGGCGAAGTCGGTGTGCCGTTCCGGTAAAAAATCCAGCTGGCCTTGAGTTCCTTTCATATATCCCTTGCCGAAGATCAAGCCGCTGCCCACCGCAATTTTTGACTGGATGATGTGATAGCCCGTGCCCAGGGGGTCGTTTTCCGGATTGAGAAAGGTTTCAACCCGCTGGCGCTGGTAGGGTTTAAGAAAGAACTTCCAAGCGATGGGGATGACGGAAAGCCCTCCGCACAAAAGCGTCGCCAGGGTGGTCCAGCGGAGTTTGACAAACAGGGTCATGGAAATAAAGATGAAGCCCAGCAAAAGACCGGTGCCGAGATCGGGCTGTTTGGCGATAAGAATAAAGGGCAGGCCGGTCAGCAGGGCAGGGACAGCCAAGTCGAGCAAGCCGAAGCCCTTCCCTGTCTCTTTGCGGTAATAATAACTGGCCAGGGTAATGACCAGGATGAGCTTGGCCGGTTCTGAGGGTTGCAGGCGGAAAAAGCCGAGATTGATCCAGCGCTGGGCACCGCTAATGTTTTTGCCAAAGACCAAAGCGAAGAGCAGCAGGAGGATCATCCCCACATACAACGGGTAATTCAGGGAGAGCAGAACCCGGTAGTCGATGCTGACGATGAGTAGGAGGATAGCGGCGCCGAATAGGTAGTAGGTGAGTTCCTTGAGATAGAGCGGGGCGCCCGTCTCCTTGTAGAGATGGGTTGAGCTGTAAATATTGGCCAGGCCGATGAGGGCGACAACAAGCACGGCCCCAATCAGGACCCAATCGACATTCAGCAGCAGGCGGCGGTCAAAGCGTAGCATCTTATTCTTCCTTTTCATCCTTGGGCAGGGATGGCGCCGGTTCTGCTGAGCCTCCCTGTTTGCCGTTTTTAAGCTCAAAATAACGCTTGTATACGGCCCTGGCGACAGGGCCCGCTGCGGAGCCACCGTGCTGGCCATGCTCTACCAGTACGGTTACGGCGATCTCCGGTTTTTCCGCAGGGGCGAACGAGGTAAACCAGGCATGGTCTCGGTATTTGTAGGGGATGTTGTTCCCGCTCAAGCCTTCGTTCTGGGCGAGACGTACCACCTGGGCGGTGCCGGTCTTGCCGCCGATGAGGACATCCGGGAGCTTTACCACCTTGGCGGTGCCGCCCGGTGAGTTTACCACCCCGACCAGGGCATCCTGGATGAGCGCAAGGGAGTGCGCCGAACCCAGGATCTTACCATCGCTGATCGGGCTGAATGTTTTCAGGGTTTTGCCGTCCGGCGCGGTGACGCGGTGCACCATTTGCGGTCGGTAGAGGGTGCCGCCGTTGACCACGGCGGCGGTCATCCGGCAGAGCTGCAAGGGGGTGGTCAGCACATAGCCCTGACCGATGGCGACCGAGAGGGTTTCCCCTTCCTGCCATTTTTCCTTGTAGCGTTCCTGTTTCCAGGTTGTTGAAGGAATCATCCCGCCTTTTTCATGTTCGAGCTCGATGCCGGTTTTCTTGCCCAGACCCAGGCTGTGGGCGTACTTGGCAATATTATCGACCCCCAGCCGCATCCCTACCGAATAAAAATAGACATCGCATGATTCGACCAGGGCCCGGTGAAAATCCACGGTCCCGTGGCCGCCTTTCTTCCAGCAGCCGTACTTCCGGTTGCCGAAATTCAGGGAACCGCCGCAGAAGAAGGTGGCGTCGGGAGTGATAACCCCTTCGGAAATGGCGGCCAGGGCGGTGACGATCTTGAAGGTGGAGCCGGGCGGATACTGCCCCTGAATGGTTTTGTCGAGCAAGGGGTTGAGCGGGTCGTTGAGCAATTTGTTCCAGGCAGTGGTGGAAATACCGCCGACAAACTCTTGGAGATGCAGCGGGGGGCTGCTGCACATGACGAGCAGGTTGCCGGTGTTCACCTCCATGACGACCACCGCTCCGGCCTTGTCGCCCATGGCCTCTTCCGCAACGCGTTGCAGCTCGATGTCGAGGGTCAGGTGCAGATCGTTGCCTGGGAAAGGTTCCTGCAACTGCATCTGGCGCTGTTCAAAGCCGTGGACGTCAACCTCCAAATAGTTGCGGCCCTTTTCCCCCTTGAGGTACTCTTCGAAGATCTTTTCCACGCCCTGTTTGCCGACCTGGTCGCCGCTCTGGTACTTGGCGTACCGTTTCTCTGTCAGTTCTGCCGGACTTATCTCGGCGAGGTAGCCGACGAGATGGGAGGCAAAGTCACCGTAGAGGTAGTCCCGGGAAGGCATGACCTCGATGCGGACTCCGGGAAGCGAGAGGTGTTTGTTCTCGATGGTGACGAGGGTTTCCCAGTCGATATCTTCTTTAAGTCTGGTGGGCATGTAGCGGGGATTTTCGGTGGCGGCCCGGATTCTGTCCAACAATACAGAAACATCTTCATTGAGGATTTTGGCGAGATCTTTTATGACCGCATCGGGATTGGGCGCATCTTCCCGGCTCCAGGTCACATTGAAACGGGGGCGGTTGGTGATGATCGGCTCGCCGTTTCGGTCCAAGATATTGCCGCGCGGGGCGGCGATTTGTTGGATGCGGATGCGGTTGATCTCTGAAAGCTTTGCGAAATCATCGCCATGGTATATCTGGAGATACCAGAGCCTGGCCAAGAGCATGGCCGCGAAAAAAACAATTACGGCCATGGCGATATCTTGAGCTCGGCGGGATCAATCTTGTTTATTTTGGTAAGGGGACGTAGCGACATATTTTTGTGGGGAATCCTTACTGCATCCGGTAGCGGTTTCCTGTTTTTGCACGGCGAAACGGATTGTTCGCATTCTTGCTGTCAAAAACCGTGGTGAGCCAATGGAAAAAATTGAAAAAAGGGACACAAATAACCGAGAGAATAAGGACTTGCAGAATTTCGCTTCCCCAGGCCCAGTACAGCCTGTTCTCCGGCGTCAGAATCGAGGTGAAGATAAAAATACTGCTGGCGGTAAAAAGATAGCTCAAGGCAACCAGCGGGATCTGGTGAATCGACTCATTGATGGCCAGGTGCCTGGAAATGGCCTGGAGGACGAAGAATAGCACGAGGTAGATCACCGGGTGGAGGCCAAGAAAAACACCGGAGAAGATATCCATGATCAGGCCAAATAGCAGGGCCAGCATTGCGCCTTTATAGAGATCGAGGTATGTGCCAAGGAAAACAATAAACAAAAACAGCAAGTTGGGACGCCCAAACCATTCCGGCAAGGAATGGAGCAGCGTGGTCTGCAGGATGAGAAGGATGGTCCCTGAGAGAAAAAGGAAACTTAGAACCATTGGGCGCGGGTCTGGGTTGGGATTGTATAAAGCAATGGCCTGGCCAACGCCTGGGGCCGGGGTGATATCTCGGTGGATCGTCGCGCCGGATCTTGCTTGGAGGGCATCTTTTCTGGGTGGGTGCGCATCATTATTTAGCCAGCGGATCCTTTTTCATGACAATAATCAAATATTCCAGCTGGGAGAAATCCGCAGCGGGCGCTATCTCAATTTCCTGAAACATTCCCCGGCCTGATCTTTCGACCTTTGATACCGTGCCGATGGGTACGCCTTTAGGGAAAACGCCGCCGATCCCGGAGGTGACGATTCTATCGCCTTTTGCCACCTCGTTGTTTTTGAGCACATATTCCATGTGGAAGCCGGCGCCTCCACCCTTGATGATTCCTTGAACCCTGGTCTCCTGGACCAGACCGTCAAGGGCGCTGTTTGGGTCGGTTGCCAGGAGAATTTTGGCAAAATGGGGGGAGGTGTTTGTGACCTGTCCCACAACGCCTTCCACCGTTACGGCTGGCATGCCGGCCTGGACCCCATCGCTGCTGCCCCGGTCAATAATGATGGTTTTGAACCACTGGGAAGGGTCCACCCCGATGATTTCGGCGGTAAGGGTGGGGGCCGGGAGGGTTTCTTTCATCTCAAGAAGTTTTGCCAGCCGGACATTGGTGGCTACGGCTTCCCGGTATTCGTTGTTGACGGCCTTGTGTTTCTGGAGCTCTTCCCGCAAGCGGGCATTTTCTTCTCGGACGTTGATCAGCGTCGAATAGTTATGCCAGCCATTTTTAAAACTTCCGGTTAACCGGGTAATGCCGTATTGGGCTGTACCGATGACTTCAAGGGCTAATTTGTGGGGGGCGTTAAATTCCTGGCGACCCACCGTGGAGACAATCAGAATAATGAACAGAGTCAGGAGAAGGCCGAAAAAAAGAAAGAGTCTGATCTGTCTGCCGCGTTTGTTTTTTTTCCTCATCACAGACTCTGGAAATAGTTGTATGTCGGGAAGCGCTGACAGTTGGGGATGCAGCGCTGGACTTGGTTGCATCCCCGGTGATCAGTTACGTCTGCTGCCATATTTTTCTCAAAATTAAAGAGAGGAAAGGTGCGCCTGAAATTTTGGGACAATGCAAAAAAACAAGGTGAAGGTCTGGTGCACACCACTTTAGATGGTCATTACCTCTCTGAGAATATCAATGTTTTCCAGGGCCTTGCCTGAGCCAAGCACCACGGAAGACAGGGGATCTTCCGCAATAATGATGGGCAGGCCGGTTTCCTCGGAGAGTCTTTTGTCAAGATTGCGCAATAAGGCGCCGCCGCCGGTGAGCACGATGCCCTGATCGACAATATCAGCAGAAAGTTCGGGCGGGGTCAGTTCAAGGGCCATTTTGACCGCCTCGATGATAGCGTCCACCTGTTCGGTGATGGCGATGCGGATTTCTTCCGAGGTAATGGTCAGGGTTTTCGGTACGCCGGAAACAAGATCGCGGCCCTTGACCTGCATGGTGTCGTAGGGCGGCTCGGGCATAACATCGCCAATGGTGGTTTTGATGACCTCAGCGGTGTGTTCGCCGATGGCCAGATTGTGCTTGCGTTTAATATAATGGAGGATGGCTTCGTCCATTTTGTCGCCAGCCACCCGCAGGGAGCTTGCATAGACAATGCCTGCCAGGGAGATCACGGCAACCTCGGTGGTGCCGCCGCCGATGTCGACACCCATGTTGGCTGTCGGCTCGGTGATGGGCAGACCCGCACCGATGGCCGCAGCCATTGGCTCTTCGATGAGGTATACTTCGCGAGCCCCTGCGGATTCGGCAGATTCCTTAACCGCCCTTTTTTCAACCTGGGTGATGCCGGAGGGAACACTGATGATGATACGGGGATGCACCAGGGTACGACGATTGTGGACCTTATTAATGAAGTAGCGCAGCATGGCCTCGGTAACTTCAAAGTCGGCGATGACGCCATCCTTGATCGGTCTGACCGCGATAATATTGCCCGGGGTGCGGCCCAGCATCATCTTTGCTTCTTTGCCCACGGCGAGAACCTTGTTGGTGCGCGCATCCTTACGGATGGCAACCACTGAGGGCTCCCGCAAAACAATGCCTTTGCCCTTTACGAAAACCAGAGTGTTGGCCGTTCCCAGGTCAATGGCCAGATCGTTGGAGAGCCATCCGAACAGCGAGTCAAAGGGGGAGAACATAATGCAGTTACCTCTACGTTTTATTAGAATGCCTTTAATTTCCAGAGAGTTATGGCCATCGAAGAAAATCTTCCAAACTGTAACAGACTCACCTGGCCTTGGCAAGAAAAATGGCAGGGCTTTTCTTCGGAGAAAACGCTTGACATGCCATGCGGTGGGTGTTATTTGAACCAGCGTGTCCGGCGGGTTCTCGTTGCTCGGCACTCCTAAAACAATGTGGGGCTGTAGCTCAGCTGGGAGAGCGCTTGCATGGCATGCAAGAGGTCCGCGGTTCGATCCCGCGTAGCTCCACCATTTTTTCAGCAAACGCACCCTTGGGAAGGGCTTATTCGGTTTTTCTCAACGGGTCAACCTCTGCCAGCCTTAAGAATTGGCCTTCTTCGTGTATGGCAGAGGTTTTTTCTTGCCTTTTTCGAGCGCTTCTTTTCCCGAGAATTTTATGAGTCATTCAGCTAAAACTCCCGAGCTTGCTCTGAAGCCTGTTTCCGAAGATGCCATCCTCAAGGTTTCTAAAGAGATCGTGGTGAAGTTCATCGAGGTGGGTCGGCTTGCGCCGGGCAATTTTGACGAGACGTTCCGCGCCATCTATCAATCGGTGCGGGACACGGTCCGGTCCTGATGCTGCCCGTTTCCCCGGTGGGCCTCGATCCTGCCCTCAACCGCTTTCCTGAAAACATCAGGCATATCCATCTCATGGGCATCTGCGGCACCGGAGTGGGTGCTCTGGCTGGCATGCTGAAAAGCGCGGGATTCACCGTGACCGGTTCGGATCAGCAGGTCTATCCCCCCATGAGTGATTTTCTGGCCGGACAGGCTATTGCCGTTCAGTCCGGGTATTCCCCGAACAACCTTGAGCCGCGTCCGGATCTGGTGGTGGTCGGCAATGTCATTCGGCGGGACAACCCGGAAGCCCTGGCTCTGGCCGAACGCGCCATCCCCTATGTCTCCTTTCCCCAAGCCCTGAGCCATTTCTTTATCCGCGACAAAACCTCTCTGGTGGTTACCGGAACCCACGGCAAGACCACAACCTCCTCCCTTTTGGCCAGTCTGCTCCGGGAGATCGGGGCGGAACCGAGTTTCATGATTGGCGGTCTGGTCCAGGCCTTTGGTCGGAATTTCAATGTGGCGGAAGGGAAATACTTTGTCGCCGAAGGCGATGAGTACGACACGGCTTTTTTCGACAAGGGGCCGAAGTTTCTCCATTACCGGCCCCGGATTGCCATTCTGACCAGCATCGAGTTTGACCACGCCGATATCTATGCCGATCTTGCCGCCATCAAGGCCTCCTTTGCCAAGCTCGTTGCCAGTATGCCCCCGGATGGTTTTTTGGTGGCCTGTTGGGATGACCCGGTTGTCCGCGAGGTTTGCCAGGGGGCTAGGTGTACGGTGGTTGGCTACGGATGTTCCGAAGGCTGTGACTGGCGGGTGACTGATCTGTTGGTCCGTCCGGAATCCACCTTGTTTCAAGTGAGCAAGAATGGCGTCCCCTTTGGCGGCTTTGAAAATGTCCTGCCTGGTCGGCACAATGCCTTGAATGCCCTGGCCGTGATCGCGGTCCTTGATATCCTGGGTTTTGCCCGGCAGGACGTTGCCCAGGGCCTGCGGAAATTTCAAGGGGTGCGGCGGCGGCAGGAGGTTCGGGGCGTGGTGCGCGGGGTGACGGTGATCGATGATTTTGCCCACCACCCAACCGCAGTCCGGGAAACCTTGGCTGCTCTGGCTGCGGCCTATGCCGGACGCCGCTTGGTGGCTGTTTTTGAACCTAGAACAAACTCCAGCAGGCGTAAGGTTTTTCAGGAGGCTTATGCCTCTGCCTTTGACGCCGCAGCAGAGGTCTTGGTGCGTGAGCCTGCTCCTCTTACCAATATCCCGGCTGCCGAACAGTTTTCCTCCTACCAGTTGGTTGGCGATCTGGCCAGCCGCGGCCTCTCTGCCGGGTATTTTTCCACAACCGAAGAGGTCCTTTCCTATCTTGATGGCAGCGCTTGCGAGGGCGACGTGGTGGTCATCATGTCCAATGGCGGGTTTGATAACATCCATCAGCGGCTTCTCGAGTTGCTGGGTCAGACTGTTACCACATCGAAGTAAAAGTAAAAAAAACGATAAAAAAAGCACGGGCTAGGTAGTTGTCGCCACAGTATTTCTACCTTGGCTAACGGTTTGAATTTGTGGCGATTTACCCGCTTTTGTCTTCATCGGTCCCGAATAAATTTCTACGTGAATCTCTCCTTTTAACTTCTTGAAAAAATGGAAAAAACAGGGTTTTTCCGCCTCGTTTTTCCGCGCTGCGTTTTTCCTGAATACTCATTCAGTATTTGCTTGACATCAATTTTTGATAGGGCTATTTAGACCGGAAGCTATTCGCATAATGCGCTTCAACCTAAGGAGCATACAGTCGTGGAACAGCAGGCAACTCTTGATATTCTCTATGTGGCAGCCTTTTTCTTGGGCGGCCTGGGCTTTGCGGTGGGTCCGTTTATTATTGCCCTCCTCCTTGCCCCCCGGTCCACCAGAAACACCCAGGGGAAAACAAAACAGCTTATCGAATGCGGCATGGAGCCCATCGGTGATGCCTGGATTCGTTTCGGCATTGTCTATTATCTCTATGCCCTGATGTTTGTGGCCTTTGCCGTGGACATCCTCTTTTTGTTTCCGGTGGCGCTTGTCTACAACAGGACAGGGCAGGCCGGGTTCAATATCGGCGACCTCCGGGCTTTTCTTGAGATCCTGATCTTTGTCGGAATTCTGTCATTGATAATCATCTATGCTTGGAAAAAGGGAGTGTTCAAGTGGGAACGCAAAATTTACAGCCCGCGATAGTTCAGTTTGCCCAGCTTGACAAACTGCTTGCCTTGGGAAGAGCCAATTCTCTCTGGCCCATGACCTTCGGTCTTGCCTGCTGCGCCATTGAGATGATGGCCACCGGTGCCTCCCGCTTTGATCTGGCTCGGTTCGGCGCCGAGGTTTTCCGGCCGTCCCCCCGCCAGTGCGACGTGATGATCGTTGCTGGCACCATCAGCAAGAAGATGGCCGCTGCCGTGGAAACGCTCTACGACCAGATGCCAGAGCCCAAATGGGTCATCGCCATGGGCAACTGCGCCATCTCCGGCGGGCCCTTTGTTTTTGACGGCCAGTACGGCATTGTCGAGGGAGCGGATAAGCTGTTTCCGGTGGATGTGTTCATCCCCGGCTGCCCGCCGCGTCCCGAGGCTTTGATCGAGGGAATTCTGGAGCTGGAAGAAAAGGTGACGGGTTCCCGCAGATGGCCACGAGTGGAGGTGGGTTGATCATGAATTGTGCCGCGATCAAACAGAAACTGTCCGCCGTTGGGGCTGAGGCAATAAGCGAAACGGAATATGACCGCAAAGGCTTTGCCCTGGACGTGCAGGTTGCCCCAGAGCAGCTTGTCGCCGCAGTCTCGGTGCTGGACGCGGAAGGGTTTTTCATCGAGGCTGTTACCGGGGTGGACTGGTTGGGCGAGCAGGCGGCCCTGCGCAAGGAAGCCGAGGCAAAAGTTGCCGCCGAGGCCAAGGCCAAGGCTGACGCAGCTACGGCCGCAGGAGAAGAACCGCCCCCAGCCGAGCCGGTCGCAGAACAGGGCGAGCTTCCTGAAGACGCGCTGGAGGCGGTGTACGACTTCAATCATTACGAGTCGCTCTGCCGGGTGACGATCAGAACCAGGATGCCGCGCAGCAAGCCGGAGGTTCCTACCATTTCGCAGATCTATCCTGGGGCCAACTGGCATGAGCGGGAAACCCATGATTTCTTCGGGATCAAGTTTGTCGGCCACCCCTATCTTGTCCCCTTGCTGTTGCCGGAAGATGCTGATTTTCATCCCCTGCTGAAGGATTTTCGCCCATGAGCGCCTTTGCCGAAAGTGAAGCCAATGAAACATTTGTCTTAAACCTCGGACCCCAGCATCCTGCCACGCATGGAGTTCTGCGGGTCAAGCTGACCATGGACGGCGAGTACATCGTCGAGGCGGAGCCGGTTCTGGGCTACATCCACCGCATGCATGAGAAGATGGGGGAGAACCGGACCTGGGCCCAGTTCCTGCCCAACACCGGCCGGATGGACTATCTCCATGCCCTGGCCTTCAACCATGGCTATGTCTCCGTGGTGGAACGAGCCGCAGGCATTGAGGTGCCGGAGCGGGCCGAATACCTGCGGGTGATCACCTCCGAACTGAATAGGGTTTCCAGTCATCTCCTTTGGTTTGGTGCCTTTATTCTGGATCTCGGCGGATTTTCCCCGCTGCTCTATGCCTTTGACGACAGAGAGCATATTCTTGATCTGTTGGAATCGGTGACCGGTTCACGCCTTACCTATTGCTATTTCCGCTTTGGCGGGGTGTACAACGACATCGATGATAATTTTGTTGCCGGAGCCCGGGCCTTTATCAAGCGTCTCCGTGATCGGATGCCCATGTACCATAACCTGGTCACCAAGAACATCATCCTGATGAAACGACTCCAGGAAGTCGGGCCGATTTCTGCGGAGATGTGCCGCAAATACGGGGCAACCGGCCCGGTGTGCCGGGGCTCCGGCATCAACTTTGATGTGCGCAAGCATGAGCCCTATTCCATCTACCCGGAAATGGACTTTGAGGTACCGGTGTACGAGCAGGGCGATTCCATGGCCCGTTACATGGTGCGGATGGACGAGATCGAGCAGAGTCTGCGCATTGTGGAACAGGCCCTGGATAAGCTGCCCGAAGGTCCGGTCATGGCGGAGAAGGTTCCCAAGATCATCAAACCCCCCAAGGGCGATTATTATCATGCCGTGGAGACGGCGCGCGGCTCGTTTGGCGTGCGGGTGGTCAGCGACGGGAGCAACACCCCATACCGCCTGAAACTCCGTTCCCCAACCTTTTCCAATTTGAGCCTCTATGGCGAGGCCTGTCGGGGCATGTTGTTGCCTGATGCTCTCGCCCTGATGGGAAGCCTGGATTTGGTCATCCCCGAGATAGACAGGTAAGGAGCTTCGTTATGTATGTGGATCCTGAAATAATACGGCTGCTGGCATTCCTGGTGGGTGTCATCGCCTTCGCCGCCCTGAACGCCGCCTATCTGGTCTGGCTGGAACGGAAAGAGGCCGCGCATATCCAGCGCCGGATCGGTCCCAAGGAGGTTGGCCCCTTTGGCCTGTTCCAGCCTCTGGTCGATGGCATCAAGCTGATGACCAAGCAGCTCATTGTTCCGGCCGGGGTTGATCCTGTCCTGTTCAAGATCGCCCCGATCCTGGTCATGGTCCCCGCGATCATGAGCTTTGTCACCATTCCCTTCGGCGAAACGCTGGTGGCGAGGAATCTTGACATCGGTCTTTTGGCCATCTTTGCCTTTGCCTCGGTGAACGTGCTCGGCCTTCTCCTGGGTGCCTGGGGTTCGCGCAACAAATATGCGGTTATCTCCGCGGCCCGTGTGGTTTCCCAGAACGTGGCCTATGAGATTCCCATGCTGGTCACGGTGGTGACCCTGGTTATGATCACCGGCACCATGAATCTCCATACCATCGTGCTCCAGCAACAGGGCGGTTTCTGGCATTGGAATATCTTCAACCTTTCGGCCAGCCCCCTGATGCCGGTGGCCTTCCTGATCTTCTTTGTTTGTATGTTGGCAGAGACCAACCGAGCGCCCTTTGACATGGCCGAGGCGGAGAGCGAATTGGTTGCCGGGGCCTTTACCGAATACTCCGGCATGGGTTTCGGCGTCTTTTTCATGGGCGAGTATGCCAATATCGTCATCGGCGCCAGTATGGCGACCATTCTTTTCCTGGGCGGCTGGGATTGCCCCCTGGGGCTTTTTCCAGGGGTGCTCTGGTTCCTGATCAAGATGTATTTCCTGATCTTCACCGTTATCTGGATACGTTGGACCTTTCCCAGAACAACCTTTTACGGGCTGCTCAATCTTTCCTGGAAGATTTTGATCCCGATCTCCTTTTTTAACCTGATTCTTACCAGTGCCATGTTGAAGGTGTTTTAACCATGATCGACTATCTCAGAGAGATTATCAGCGGGACCTGGAGCCTGTTTGTCGGCCTGGGGATTACCATCCGGTATTTTTTTCAGCCGGTGGTGACGGTGCAGTATCCGTACCAGACCTTGCCCATGACCCCGCGTTTTCGGGGGCATATCGAGCTGGTGAAGGACGAGGAGACCGGCGAGACCAAGTGCATCGTTTGCGGCATGTGTCAGAAGGCCTGTCCTTCGAACTGCATCACGGTAAATGGCGAGAAGCGTGAAGGGGTGAAGGGGAAGGTGCTGACCGAGTACACCCTTGATTTTACCAAATGCAGTCTGTGCGGGCTCTGTGTCGAAAGCTGCACGCCTAAGGCAATCACCTTTTCCAAGGATTACAATCTTGCGGGTGTCAAAAAGGAAGCGTACATCTTTGATCTCAAAAAACGTTTGGAGGCAAAGAACTGATGGTGTCCTTGCTTACGGTTGAAGGCCTGTCCGGCCTCTTGTTTTTCGGTTTTATCGGCATCACGCTGGCCGGGGCGATTATTGCTACCAGCGCCCGCAGTCTGATCCGTAGCGTGGCCGGGCTGGCCCTTTGTTTTCTTGGCGTGGCCGGGCTTTATTACTATCTCAACAGCCCCTTTGTCGCCCTGATGCAGATCCTCATTTATGTGGGCGCTGTCTGCGTTACCATCATTTTTGCTGTGATGCTGGCCGAGTCTTCCGAGCTCAAGCAGATTACCAGCCGTAACGGGTTAGTCGGCCCCCTGGCTTTTCTGGCCAGCGGTATTTTGGTCTTTGCTTTGGCTGGATTGGCTTTGAAAACAGAGTGGCGTCCAGCCCTCTGCATGGTGAATCGCGGCACGGTTGAAAATCTAGGCCAGTCTTTGCTCACCACATACAGCATGAGCTTTGAACTGATTTCCGTGGTCTTGCTGGTGGCGGTGGTCGGCTCGCTGGTTCTGGCCCGGGCCGGGAGGGATAAGTAATGTACATTCTTGTGCTCAGCAACAACTTGCAGACCTATCTGGTGATCGGCGCTCTGCTTTTCGGCATCGGCATTTACGGTATGGTGCAGCGCCAGACCTTTATCGGGATGTTGATCTCAGCAGAGTTGATCCTGAGCGGGGCCTCCCTCAACTTCATGGCCTTTAACCGTTTTCTGGCGCCCGATCCCACAGTGGGCCAGGTTTTTACCCTGTTTATCATGGCCATTGCCGCTGCTGAAGCGGCCATTGCCCTGAGCATAATTATCGCCGTCTATCGGAACTACAAATCCATCGACACCGAAGATGTCGTGGATCTGCAAGGTTAGAGAGGAAAGGAATAAGGGACATGGATACAATTGTTTCCGTAAAACCGCTGCTCGCCATACTAACGGCCCTGGCCGGGTCCGTTCTTGTGATGATGTCCGGTCGCAAGCCCAATATCAGGGAGTCGTGGTCTTTTATCGCGGCGGTGACGATGTTTGGCATCATCGCCTCGATGATCACCACCGTTGCCCCAGCGCCCTTGGGCGAGGGCAAGACCATTGTCTATCAGCTGTTTAAGCTCCTGCCCGGGGTCTCCATAACGCTGAGGGTCGATGCCTTTTCCATGATCTTCGCCGTGGTCGCTTCCTTTCTCTGGATGCTGGCGGTGATTTATTCCGCCGGCTATATGCGGGGACTGCATGAGCATGCGCAGACCCGGTTCAATGCTTGTTTTGCCCTGGCCCTGTTTGGCGCCATCGGCGTGGCCTTCTCCGACAATCTCTTCACCCTCTATCTCTTCTATGAGATTGTCAGCGTCTGCACCTACCCGCTGGTTGCCCATCACCAGGATGAAGAGGGATACGAGGGCGCCAAGAAGTATATCGTCTATCTGACCACCACGGCCAAGGGGCTGGTGCTGCCAGCCATGATTCTCATCTATGTGCTCACCGGCTCCTTGGATTTTGCCGACAATATCCGTACCGGCATTTTTTCCAGTGGCACCGTCGATGCCCATGGCGCCCTGGTGACCATGCTCTATGTCTTTTGCCTCCTGGGGTTTGCCAAAAACGGGCTCATGCCCTTCCACAACTGGCTTCCCGGGGCGATGGTGGCCCCGACTCCGGTCTCCGCCTTGTTGCATGCCGTGGCCGTGGTCAAGGTCGGGGTGTTCTGTACAACCCGGGTCATGCTCTATGTCTTTGGTACCGACCTGATGCATAGCTTGAATCTTGGTATCCCCACCGCCTACTTTGTCTCCTTTACCATTTTGGTGGCCTCGATCATTGCCCTGTCCAAGGATAACCTCAAGGCGCGACTTGCCTATTCCACGGTGAGCCAGCTTTCCTATATCATTTTGGGCGTGGCCCTTCTTACCCCCAACGGTATTCAGGGTGGGCTGATCCATATCGCTAACCATGCCTTTGCCAAGATCACCCTCTTTTTCTGCGCCGGGGCGATCTATGTGGCGACTCATAAGAAATCCATCTCAGAGATGAGCGGCCTTGGCCGGAGTATGCCTTTTACCTTTGGGGCCTTCGCTATCGCCTCTCTCAGCATGATCGGGGCACCGCCGGTTGCCGGCTTTGTTACCAAGTGGAAGCTTCTGGTTGGGACCATGGAAATGGAGTCCCATTATATCGGGATTTTGCTGGTGCTACTGGCCAGCACCCTGCTGAATGTGGCCTATTTTGCGCCGGTAACCTATCGGGCCTTTTTTGGCAAACGCCCGGAGGGGGAAGCCTATGCCGGGATACAGGAGGCGCCCTTGGCCATGGTGGTGCCCATCATGATTGCCGCGATTATCTCGGTGGTCATCGGCATCTACCCTGATTTTATGATGAACTTTGTCAAGGCGGTGACAGGATGATATTGAAACTGATTGATTTTCTGCGTGACCGGTTGAAGCTGGTCATCCGTCTGTCCTATGTCGGGCTGGCGCTTGTGGTGGCTTGGGACGTTCTCTTTGTCTCCAAGGAACATGCCCATACTGCGGTTGAGCGTATTCCAGGTTTCTGGGCGGTCTTCGGCTTTATCGCCTGCGTGGTGATCATCATTGTTTCCAAGTGGTTTGGTCATCGGGGAATCATGACCCGTGAGGATTATTATGATAACTAATTTTTGGCTGCACCCATCCCTGATCCTCATTGTTGGCGCTTTTATCCTGCCCTTTTTGCCGAAATGGCTGAAGCGGCCCTATCTGATCATTGTCCCGACCCTGGCTTTTCTGGATGTCCTTTCCATGCAGGGGCAGAACGGCACCTTCGGGGTGGTTCGCTTTCTCGACTGGTATCTCACCTTTGGCCGGGTGGATGGGCTGACCATGGTTTTTGCCTACATCATGACCCTGATGTGCATCATCGGCACCATCTACGGGCTCCATGTGGAGGATGATTTTCAGCATGTCGCGGCCTGGCTCTATGTGGCCGGTTCGCTGGGGGTTATTTTCTGCGGTGACTACCTGGTGCTCTTTCTCTTCTGGGAGTTGATGGCCTTTGCCTCGGTCTTTCTTGTCTGGTTCCGCAGACGGCCCGAATCCCAGGCGGTCGGCTACCGGTATCTGCTGGTGCATACCGCCGGCGGCCTTGCCCTGCTGGCCGGGCTCGTTCTTCGCTATCAGGCCACTGGTGGGGATCTCTCCTTTGGTCCCATCGGGGTAGGCAGCCCGAGCATTTCCACTTATCTGATTATGATCGGCTTTCTTTTGAACGCTGCGGTGCCGCCGTTCCATGCCTGGCTGCCCGACGCCTATGGGGAAGCGACCGTTACCGGCGCGGTGTTCATGTGTGCCTTCACCACCAAAACCGCGATCTACGCCCTGGCCCGGGCCTTTGCCGGGATGGAAATCCTGGTCCCCCTTGGTGTCTGCATGGCCCTCTACGGGGTGGTCTACGCGGTGCTTGAAAACGATTCCCGAAGGCTCCTTGCCTACCACATCATCAGTCAGGTCGGCTACATGGTGGCCGGGGTGGGCATCGGCACCGAACTTGCCATCAACGGCACCTGCGCCCACGCCTTTGCCCATATCCTCTACAAGGGGCTGTTGTTCATGGGCTGCGGTTCGGTGCTGCACATGACCGGCAAAAGCAAGTTCAGCGATTTGGGTGGCCTCTACAAGAAGATGCCAAGGACCTTTGTTTTTACCATGATCGGGGGGCTGTCGATCTCCGCCTTCCCGCTTTTTTCCGGGTTTGTCAGCAAGGCGATGATCGTCTCTGCGGGATTTGAGGTCCACAACTATTGGGCTGGTTTTTTACTGACCATGGCCTCGGCCGGAACCTTTCTCCACACCGGTCTCAAGGTGCCCTATTTTATCTGGTTCGGTAAAAACAATTGCAGCCAGGAGACCTGGGACAAGGCTGCTGATCCGCCATGGAACATGCAGCTTGGCATGGGGATCGCCGCGTTTCTTTGCATCCTGATCGGCAGCTACACCCCCTATCTGTACAACATGCTGCCTTATCAGCAGGCGGCAGCGGAGTATCACCCATACACCGCCTATCATATCTCGGAAACCATGCAGATCCTGCTCTTCACCGCTTTGGGCTTCTTCCTGCTCATCAAGAAACTGGCGCCGGAGCCCAAGATCAGCCTCGATCTGGACTGGTTCTACCGCATGGGTGGCCGCGGTTTTTTCTGGCTTGCCAGAAGGCCCATCCAGTGGGCGGACAGCTGTGTCAGCGAAGGGTATCGTTACGTTGGCCTGATTCCGCTGATGACCACGGCCCAATTCTGGTCCTGGTTTGACTGGAATGCCATTGACGGCGTGGTGGACGGTCTGGCGAAAACGGTGCGCGGCGTCGGTGGCTTGGTGCGACGGGCGCAGAGCGGCCAGTTGCAGTACAACATTTTTTATGCGGTATCCTTTGTTGCTGTTGCGCTCGTTTTATACGTATTTGCCTAATATTTATTGCCGAGGATAGTGGGAATGGACTTTTTGATAATGAATTCGATGGGGTTTCCCATTCTGAGTGCCCTGATCTTTCTGCCCTTGGTTGGTGCCCTGATCTTGTTGTGTATTCCCGGGGATACAGCGGCGAAGAACTGGACGATGCTGGTGACCGTGGTCACGGCTCTGGTCTCCCTGCCCCTTTACTGGAATTTTGATGCGACCACCGCCAAATATCAGTTTGGTGAACACGCCTCCTGGATCTCCGCGCTGAATATTAATTACACTCTGGGGATCGACGGGATTTCCCTGCTCCTGGTTTTGCTGACCACCATGATCATGCCCCTGTGCGTTCTCGGTTCCTGGCGGTACATCGACAAGCGGGTCAAGGAATTCATGATCTGCCTGCTGCTCATGGAAACCTCCATGCTCGGCGTGTTCATGGCCCTTGATTTCATTCTCTTTTACCTGTTGTGGGAAGCGATGCTCATTCCCATGTATCTGTTGATCGCCGTCTGGGGCGGCCCCCGGAAGGTGTATGCCTCGACCAAATTTTTCCTCTACACCTTGGCGGGCTCGGTCCTGCTGCTGGTTGCGATCATCGGCCTCTACCTGGACCAGGGAACCTTCAGCATTCCCGCCTTGATGGGACAGGATTATTCTACCAACTTTCAGATTGTGGTTTTTCTGGCCTTTTTTCTGGCCTTTGCCATCAAGGTGCCGATGTTTCCCTTCCACACCTGGTTGCCCGCCGCCCATGTTGAGGCGCCCACCGCAGGTAGCGTTATTCTGGCCTCGATTCTCTTAAAGATGGGGACCTATGGTTTTCTGCGTTTTTGCCTGCCCATAACCCCGGAAGCCACCATGATCTTCGTGCCCTATATCCTGTGGCTCTCGGTGGTCGGTATTCTCTACGGCGGCTTCACCGCCCTGGCCCAGCAGGACATGAAAAAACTCATTGCCTACTCCAGCGTCGGGCACATGGGTTTTGTCACCCTTGGTATTTTTGTCCTGAACCAGCAGGGGCTGGAGGGGGCGCTCCTGCAGATGATCAATCATGGTATTACCACCGGCGCGCTCTTTTTCTGCGTGGGCATGATCTATGAACGTACCCACAGCCGGGAACTGGATGCTGCGGCAGGGCTTGGCAAATTCATGCCGGTGTATGTCAGCTTTCTCGCGTTTTTCTCGCTTTCCTCCCTGGCCTTCCCCGGAACCAATAGTTTTGTCGGCGAGTTCATGATCCTGGTCGGTAGCTTTACCAATAACAAGATCGTCTCGGCCTTCGCCATTCCGGGTGCGATCCTGGCTGCGGCTTATATGTTCCGCATGCTCCAGCGCGTGGTGTGGGGCAGGCCGGTGAATCCGGACCATACCGGCATCGCTGACCTGAATCTTCGGGAGATGGTGACCCTGGCTCCTTTGCTCTTTTTTGTTTTCTGGATCGGGCTGTCTCCGGAGCCGTTCTTGAGAGTGATGCATGTGAGCGTTACCCATCTCATTGAGCAGGTGGGGGTTGCCTCCGGTGGAGCCGCTGTTTCTGTTGCCAAGCTGATGATTCCGTAACGGAACTTTTTCAAGGTTTATAAGTTACTTACGTAAAGGATACACAATGAAGCTCATGCTGTTTGCTCCTGAATTATTGCTTCTCTTGGGGAGTCTGGTTCTTTTTCTGATCAGTACCGGCAAGGTTGGCGGCAAGAAGGCTCGCGCCGTGACCCTGGGTCTGGCGCTGATCAATGTGCTGGTCTGTTTGGCCTGTGTGCGCCAGGAAGGCAGCCTGTTTTATGAGGCCTACCGGATTGATTTCTTCTCGCAGCTCATCAAGCTTGTCATTTCCATGGGCTTTGCCATCGTGCTGCTGTTCAGCACGGAATTGAAAGGGATTGATGACGAGATCCGCCCCGAATATTACCTGTTTCTGACCTTGAGCACCCTGGGCCTGCTCATGCTGGTGAGCAGCGTTGAATTGCTTACCATGTTCATTGCCCTGGAGCTCTCCTCCTACTCCCTCTATATCCTGGTGCCCATGCGAGATGACCGGACGGGCCTGCGGATGCAGATGGAGTCGGCGATCAAGTATATCCTTTTCGGGGTGGTCGCCACCGGCGTCATGCTCTTTGGCATGAGTTACCTGTTTGGCCTCACCGGCACCACCTATTTGGTCGAGCTTCTGCCGCGACTCCACCAGATGATGGGCAGCCCCGCTGCCCTCATCGCCATCGCCATGGTCTTGGGCGGTTTCTTTTTCAAGCTGGCCGTCTTCCCTTTTCATTCTTGGGTTCCGGATGTCTATCAAGGGGCTTCCAACGAAACCACCGCATTTATCGCCTCGGTTCCCAAGGTCGCGGCTGTGGCCATGCTTATTCGGCTCACTGCACTGGCCACCCCGGAGGGCCAAGCCATTGTCACGTTGCTTATAGTGCTTTCAGTCTGTTCGATGTTCTATGGCAATCTTGTCGCTCTGGTGCAGACCGACATGAAAAGAATGCTTGGCTTCTCCGGCATAGCCCATGCCGGGTATGTCCTGCTGGGCCTTGTCACCATGCAGGAGGTGGGCTATGCCACTTCGCTCTATTATATCGTCGGGTATCTGGTGATGAACCTTGCCGCTTTCCTGGTCATCTGCAAGGTGTCGGAGCACGGCGAGAACCTTGCGGTTGATGATTTGAGCGGATTGCACAAACGCGCTCCCTTGCTCGCCCTGACCCTGGCGGTCAGCATGTTTGCCATGGCCGGCATTCCACCGTTTGTCGGGTTCATGGGTAAATTCATGCTGTTGACCGGGGCTTACAAGGCCGGGCACCTTCCTTTGGTTATTCTGGCGGCAATCAATACCGCCATCTCTATCTATTATTATCTGTCCGTGGTTCGAGTAACTTACTCAGCCAGCCCGGAAGATCGTCCCGCCGTGGTTGTCGGCGGTGTCGCCAAGGCAGTAAGCATCGTCCTGGTCATGATCATCATCGCCATGGGGCTTGTGCCCGATCCGATTCTGCAATTGGCCACGGATGCTGTTCGCGCCATTCTTTAACAGGATGCCACAAAAGGCGGTCTGGTTTTTAGCGCCGACCCGTTCTTGGGTCGCAAATAGACTGCGGGGGGAAGTTTTTTAGTAGCCGGTTCACCCCAGGCCAACGGCCTGTCTTTCGTAGAGTTTCCGCCAGGATGCGGGGAGACTCTTGACAACTGATAAAATAATTGTATAATCTACAGAATTATTCGGGCCTGCGGGAATAACTCAGTGGTAGAGTGTCAGCTTCCCAAGCTGAAGGTCGCGGGTTCGAATCCCGTTTCCCGCTCCAGTCGAGTGCCGGTGATTTCGGTGCCTGCTGGAAAGAAAACGCAATGTTTTCTTGTGGTGCAAGGGTGCTGTTCCGGCTAGGCGGCATTGTTTTGTATTGAAAGAACCGGTCATTCCGATCCGGTTGGTGAATTTTTAGAAGTGGGCCGCGGCCCACTTTTTTTATTGGTATACTGTGCTATGGAAGAAGAGGCGATAGAGTCACCCCTGGTCCGGCGGTTGACGGAGCTTGTCGGGCCGGTGGTCGATGGTTCCGGCTGTGAGCTGGTCGAGTTGCAATTCAGGCGTGAGGCCTCGGGGTGGGTTCTTCGTCTGATTATCGATAATGCTAATGGCATCGGCATTGATGATTGTTCCCGGATCAGCCGGGAGGTCGCCCATCTTCTTGAGGTGGAGGATCCCATTGAGCAGTCATACAGCCTGGAGGTTTCTTCGCCCGGCCTCGACCGGCCCCTGAAGAGGGAAAGGGATTTCGTGCGCTGCATGGGGAAAAAGGCCAAGGTTGTTGTGAGAGAGCCCATCGACGGGCTGAACCAGTGCATTGGTTTGATTGAAGATGTTACGCAGGAGTCGGTAACGTTGCGCACCGACCATGGTATGATAGAAATTCCGTTTATCCGGATGAAAAAGGCCCGTTTGGTTATTGAGTTTTAAGACACTGGGGCCGGTGTTGACCATAACGGGGGCGAGGCCCTCGGTGGCGGATGTCCGGGCGTAATCGGCGAAAGAGAGACAGGAGAGAACAATGCTGTCAGATTTGAAACGCATTCTTGATCAGATAAGTAGAGACAAGGGAATTGATCGTCAGTTGCTGGTTGACGCCATCGAGGAAGCGGTGATGTCCGCAGCCAAGAAGAAATTCGGCCAACGGCGGGAGCTTGAGGCCCGATATAATGATGAGATCGGTGAGGTTGAGCTTTTCCAGTTCCGCAATGTTGTTGAGGCGGTTGAGGATGAGCAGACGGAAATTTCCCTGACCGAGGCCTTGGTCCTTGATCCCGAGGTGCAGCTCGGCGACGAGCTTGGCAGCAAGATGGATAGTGTTTCCGATCTTGGTCGTATTGCCGCGCAGTCCGCCAAGCAGGTGATCATTCAGAAAATGAAGGACGCTGAATGCAATGTCATCTATGAAATGTACAAAGACCGCAAGGGTGAGGTGGTCAACGGCATTGTCCAGCGCTTCGAGCGCGGTAATATTATTGTCAATCTCGGGCGAACCGATGCCATCTTGCCGACCAAGGAGCAGATGCCCCGCAAGTCATATCGTCAGGGGGACCGAATTCGTGCTCTGCTGCTTGACGTGCGCCAGAGTAGCAGAGATCCGCAGCTGGTCTTGAGTCGGACCAATGATGAGTTCGTGACCAAGTTGTTCGCCATGGAGGTTCCGGAGATTGCCGAGGGGATCGTAAAAATCCTCGGGGTGAGCCGTGAGCCCGGTGCCCGCGCCAAGATTGCCGTGAGTTCTTCTGCCTCGGATGTGGATCCGGTGGGCGCCTGTGTCGGGATGAAGGGGTCCAGGGTGCAGAACGTGGTCCAGGAGTTACAGGGAGAAAAAATTGATATCGTGCCCTGGAGTCCGGACCCGGCCCGCTATGTTTCCAATGCCCTGTCCCCAGCCCAGGTTTCGTTGGTGGTGGTGGATGAGGAGAAGAAAACCTTGGTGGTGGTTGTGCCCGATGATCAGCTTTCTCTGGCCATCGGCCGGCAGGGGCAGAATGTGCGCTTGGCCGCAGCCCTGTTGGGGTGGCGGATTGATGTGAAGAGTGAGCTGAAATATGCTAAATTTAGCGAAGAAGGCTTTCAGTCGTTGCTCGAGGTGCAGGGGATGGATGAAAAAACTGCGGAAGCCCTCTATGATGCAGGCTTCAACTCAGCCCAGGATCTGGCTCAGGCGGAGGTGGCAACGGTGCTTGCTGAACTGGAATCCCTTGACGAGAACCGGGTTGCCCGCTTGATCGCTGCCGCACAAAAAGTCAATACGGCCCAAGAGCAAGATGATTCAGAGCCGGTATCAACCGAGGATGGAGAGTAATAGGTTATCTGGCATGACCGCCGTCTTCGGGGAAAAAGGCAGGGCACCGATCCGGACATGTCTGGGGTGCCGCCAGAGGAAAGCGCAGCAGGAACTGTGGCGGTTTTCTCTGGACAACAGTGGTCGTGTAATGAAAGATTTCTGCGGGAAGCATGATGGACGTCATGTTTACTGTTGTCAGGATGACAGTTGTCTGCAGAAGTTTTTTAAAAACAAAAAAGGATTATCCAGAGCGTTTCGCCAACAGGTGCTGGGATTTAACGAAGGGTTGCAAGACCTCTTCGGGAGTGAGCAATGACAAAAATCAGGGTTTACGAGTTAGCTAAAGAAGCGGAAATGGAAAACAAGGATTTGGTGGCGGCCCTCATTGAGATGGGCTATGCCATTAAATCCCATAGTTCCTCGCTTGATGACGAAACAGCACAGGATATCCGCCAAAGGCTTGGGATAGGGCAGACCCGGACGGAAGAAAAAAGAATCCAGGGCGCCGGGCGGACCACCATTATTCGCAGAAGAACCAAGAACGTGCCGGTTGAGGTCCCGCCCCCTGTCGAAGCGCCTGCCAAGCCGAAACGGGCTGTCGTTTCGGCGCCAGAGAGCGATGAGACCGGGCTGGTCGAGGCAGAAATATTCGAGGAAAGCGCCCAGGGCGTCGGCAAAACCGAGAGAGAAGAGGTTGCCGAGCCGATGCTTTCCGTGGAAACGGAAGGCGACGCAGAACCTGAGTTGTCTGTACGTTCAGCGGAAGAAGAAACCGAGGCCGCCGCAGACGATGGGGCTGTCGAAACAGCCGGGGACGAAGAAGTCTCTGTTGCGGAGACGGTTGAGGACGACGAATCGGAAGAGTCGGCCCCCTTTGTGCCGGAAAAGCACCGCCAGGGGTTTGCCCGGGTGATTAAAAGGGCGGCCATTGTCATTGCGCCCGCAGCTCCTCCCCGTCCGTTCACGCCCAGGCCGCCGAAAAGGGTCGAAGCTGTTAAAGGAAAGCCCGTTGTTGCCGATGTTTCCCCCGCCAAGGGAGCCGATGAGGGTGACAAGGGGAAAAAGGGAAAGCGGTTTGTTAAATTCACCACGGAGACCGCCGAGCATGACCGGAGCAAAAAAGCTCCCGTGCGTACTCAGCGGCAGGCCGATATCGAGATCGAGGATGTTGACGATGCGTTGGGTGGAAAAATTCCCGCTGGCCTGCGTATAGCACGCAACGTGCGGAGCGGTGGCAAGAAAGGCAAGCGCCAGAACGTTTCTCAGCCGGCAGCGGAACCAAAGGCCATCAAGAAGCGGATCAAGGTTCTGGAAACCATTTCGGTTGGTGATCTTGCCCACCGGATGGGCCTCAAGGTCGGGGAGCTTATTGCCAAATTGCTGGGAATGGGGGTTATGGCCACCATTAACCAGGCTCTTGATGTTGAGACCGCGACCCTGGTAGCCTCTGATTTCGGTTACGAAGTCGAGCAGGGGGTTACCGAGGAACAGACCATTCTCAATTTGGAAGAACAGGAAGGCGGCGGGGAGATGCTTCCCAGGCCGCCGGTGGTCACGGTCATGGGGCATGTCGATCATGGCAAGACCTCGGTGCTGGATGCCATCAGGAAAACAGACGTGGCGGCCGGTGAGGCCGGCGGTATCACCCAGCATATCGGCGCCCATTATGTGCGCTCTCCGCAGGGGGATGTGGTTTTTCTTGATACCCCAGGCCATGCGGCTTTCACGGAAATGCGTTCCCGGGGGGCTCAGGTTACGGATCTTGTCGTCCTGGTTGTCGCTGCGGATGACGGGGTGATGGACCAAACCAAGGAGGCCGTGAACCATGCCAGGGCAGCCAAGGTTCCCATTCTGGTGTGTGTCAACAAGATGGACAAGCCCGATGCAGACCCTATGCGGGTGAAAAGGGAATTGGCCGACCTGAATCTGCTCAGCGAGGAATGGGGTGGCGAGACCATCTTCTGTGAAACCTCGGCTAAAACCGGGGCAGGTATCGCTGAGCTGCTGGAAAGTATTCACCTCCAGGCTGAAATTCTTGAGCTGAAGGCCGATCCCAATCGGCGCGCCAAGGGGCATGTGATCGAGGCCCAGCTCCATAAAGGCCGCGGCCCAGTGGCCACGGTTTTGATCGAGCAGGGAACCTTGCGGGTTGGCGATGCCTGTGTTGCCGGGATATTCTACGGCAAGATACGCTCCCTAACCAACGATCGTGGCGAAAGTGTCAAGGAGGCCGGTCCGGCCATTCCGGTTGAGGTTCAGGGCTTGAGCGGTGTGCCGCGGGCTGGGGATGAGTTTGTCGTTCTGCCCGACGAAAAAAGGGCCAGAAGCGTGAGCGCCGATCGGCAGCTCAAAAGCAGGGAAGCCGAACTGGGCACCTACACCAAGATTTCTTTGGATAATCTGTTTGATAACTTGCAGGCAGGAAAGATCAAAGAGCTGCGGGTTGCCCTGCGGGCCGACGTGCAGGGAACTTTGGAGGCCTTCAGCAAGGCCATCGATGATCTTGCAACCGACGAGGTCAAGGTCAAGATCCTCCATGCCGGTACCGGCACCATAACCGACTCGGATGTCTTGCTCTCCGCCGCCTCTGACGCCTTTATCATCGGCTTTAATGTTCGGCCTTCAGCCAAGGTGCAGGAACTCGCCAAGAATGAGAAGGTGGATATTCGCACCTATGACGTCATCTATCATGCCTTGGATGACATCAAAAAGGCCATGGTCGGCTTGCTTGACGCCCGCTTCGAGGAAAATGTCATCGGTACTGCCGAGGTTCGGGAAACGTATCAGGTTCCCAAGATTGGCACCATTGCCGGTTGCTATGTGACCGATGGCAAGATCGAGCGCAACGCCAAGGTGCGGGTTGTGCGGGAAGGCGTGGTGATGTTCACCGGCCAGCTGGCCTCCCTGCGGCGTTTCAAGGACGATGTCAAGGATGTGCAGAGCGGGTATGAGTGCGGGATCGGGGTTGCCAACTATAATGATCTCAAGGTGGGCGATGTGCTTGAAGCCTTTGTTCTCAAAGAGCTTGCAAGAGAGCTCTAATGGCGGCCGGAAAAGCAAAATCGCGGTTTGGTCTGCCTGCCGGTCTTGTCCGCAGCGAACCGAAAAGGCGGCCGATTAGGGTGGCGGATGCCATCAAGGCTGAGATTGCTTCGCTGCTGGTGCGGAAAATCAATGACCCCCGCCTGTACAATATCGTCATCACTTCGGTGGAAGTGAGCGATGATCTTGGACATGCCAGGGTTTTGTACAGTATACTGGGAGATGAAGAGCCTAAAAATGTTGCCAAGGGATTGGAGAGCAGCAAGGGCTTCATGAGAAGTAATCTGGCCCGGGCCCTGGAATTGCGGCATGTGCCGGTGCTTGACTTTCGACTGGATCTTGCGGGCAAGAAGCAGGCTGAAATGGAACAGCTACTCAGGGAGATAATAAAAGACGATGACTCATCCCCGTGACGAGATTGTTCGGACCCTGAAATCGGCCAAAAATGTTCTGGTGGCAACCCATATCCACCCGGACGGTGACGCCCTCGGTTCGCAGATAGCCATGGGCAATGTTTTGCGTTCCCTTGGTAAGAATGTTTTTCTCTACGGTGAGGAGCAGGTTTCCCATCTGTATCGGTTTTTGCCGGGAAGCGCTCAGATCGAGTCTTTGCTTCCGGCCTTAAACGGCTTTGATTGTGCCGTTGCCCTTGACTGTGGTGATTGCCATCGGCTGGGCGAGGCCATGGACTCCCTGTTGACCGTTCATCCCTTTGTGGTTATTGATCACCATTCCGGGCACAAGGATTTTGGTGATCTCAGGTGGCTTGCCCCGGATCGGGCCTCCACCGGCGAGATAGTCTATGATTTGGCAGAAGCCTTGGGCGCCGAATTGAGCTATGAGTCGGCCTATTGTCTCTACGCGGCCATTGTTTCTGATACCGGTTCCTTCAAGTATTCCTCGGCCAGCTCTGACACCTTCCGTATCGCCAGCGAGCTTCTGCGCAAAGGGGTGAAGCCGGCGGAGGTTTCCGGCAAGCTGTTTGACAATTTTACGCTGAAACGCCTCAATCTTATGCGGCTGGTGCTCGATTCGCTGCAATTGTATGCCGCTGACCAACTGGCAATCATCGCGGCTCCGCGGGAGGTTTTTGTCAAAACCGGCACCACCCAGGCGGATGCGGAAACCTTTATCAATTATCCGAGATCCCTGGATACCGTGAAGATTGCTGTTTTTTTAAAAGAAACGGAGATGGATCTGATTTCAGTAAGTCTGCGCTCCAAGGGCACTGAGTATGATGTGGCCCAGGTTGCCGCAGCCTTTGGCGGCGGCGGCCATCGCAATGCCGCAGGGTTTAAGCTCCATGACACAAGCATTGGCGAGGTCCAGGAAAAATTACTGGCCAAATTGTTGCCCATGGTAACGATTTAAGAATATGGAGCTTGTGCAGGAGATGCCCGCCGAGGCCTCGGTTGGGAAACACCCCCCCGCAGAACCGGCCCTTGAGGCCGGTATTTTTTTGGTGGATAAGCCGGTGGGGCCGAGTTCCTTCCGGATGGTGCAATTGGTGCGTCGGGCTCTCTCCATAAAGAAAGTGGGGCACGCCGGCACCCTTGATCCCTTTGCCTCCGGCCTGCTGATCATCTGTGTTGGTCGTCCGGCCACCCGCCTTATCTCGCAGTTCATGGACGGCCACAAGCGCTACGAGGCGGTGCTTCGGCTTGGCATCGAAACCACCACCCAGGATCTTGAGGGAGAGGTTACCGCCCAAAAAGAGGTTGGGGCCTTTGTGCGCGAAGAACTGGAGCATTGCCTGGCTGGATTCATGGGTGAGCAGTTGCAGACCCCGCCGCAGTATTCGGCGCTTAAGCACCTGGGAAAGCCCCTGTACCATTATGCCCGGAAGGGGATTGTCATTGAGAAGGCGGCCCGGCCGATAACGATCTTCCAGTTGCAACTCCTGGAGGCTGGGCCAGACACCCTGCGGATCATGGTGGAATGCAGCAAGGGCACCTATATTCGGACCCTGGCTAATGATATTGGTCGGGTCCTGGGCTGCGGCGCCCATCTGGTTGCCTTGCGGCGTCTGCAAAGCGGGCCGTTCACCGTGGCTAACGCAGTGGACGGTGCCATCCTACAAGACCCCCTCTTGGCGCGGCATGAGCTGTTAGCCAAGACCTTGACCGTAGAAGCGGTCTTGGCACTGTTGCCCCGGCAAGAGTGAACATCGATTGTCAAAAAAGCACGCAATGACATTCAATTGACATTGGCGCAGAGATCATTTATTAAGAGGCGTACCCATTAGGAATCGATGGTTGTAAAATTCTGTCGATCTCCCGAATTATTAATTTTAGTGCAACGAGGAAGTCATGACACTGCAAGCGGAACAGAAACAAGAGATTATCACCCAGTACGCCCATCATGAGAAGGACACCGGTTCGCCAGAGGTGCAGATTGCCCTGCTGAGCTCCCGTATCACCTATCTGACCGAGCATTTCAAAGAGCACAAAAAAGACCATCATTCCCGGCGCGGTTTGCTGAAGCTGGTCGGCCAGAGACGGCGTCTCCTGAATTACCTCAAGGGTAAAAACGTTGATCTGTACCGTGACCTGATTCAAAAGCTTGGCATCAGAAAGTAAGATGCGATAACAGCCACCGCCGGGTATCTGGCGGTGGCTCCATTTTTGCCCCTGTGCAATCTGACATCGCCGGGTTTGTGTGCGGTCGGGGCAGCGAAGACACCACCTTTCCATTGCGGTAATGATAATGCGTTTGTCCGGCTCGTGTCGGGCGACGTGGTTGCTGCCAGTAATGGAAGGGGCGGCTGTTAGAGGAGAGTATATGTTTAAAAAAGTAACGATTGATCTGGGCGGACGGCCCCTCACCATTGAGACTGGACGCTTGGCAAAACAGGCAAACGGCACGGCCCTGGTAACCTATGGGGAGACAGTGGTGCTGGTTACGGCCACCGCGGCCAAGGACCCCAAGGCGGAAATTGATTTCCTCCCCCTCACCGTGGAGTATCAGGAGCGGTTTTATGCGGTGGGTCGTATCCCTGGCAGCTTTTTTCGGCGTGAAATCGGCCGGCCCAGCGACAAGGAAACCCTTTCCGCCCGGTTCATCGACCGTCCCCTGCGCCCCCTGTTTGTTAAAGGCTACCAGCATGAGACCCAGGTGATCGCCACGGTTCTCTCGGCCGATCAGCAGAACGACCCCGATGTGCTGGCCATGATCGGCGCCTCCTGCGCCCTAATTGTTTCCGACATCCCTTTCAACGCGCCGGTGGCCGGGGTAAAGGTGGGCTATATTGATGGTCAGTATGTGCTCAACCCCAGCCCGGAAGAGTGGGAAAAATCCCGGTTGAATCTCATCGTGGCCGGCACCAGAAATGCCGTGGTCATGGTGGAAGGCGGGGCGGACAGCTTATCTGAAGCCGAGGTTCTTGAGGGCATCTTTTTTGGCCACAAGGCGTTGCAGCCCATCCTGGATATGCAGGAAGAGATGCGTGCCGCAGTGGGCAGGGTCAAGATGGCGGTTGCGCCTCCGGTGGTCAACGAGGCCTTGAAGGCCAAGGTGGCAGAGCTGGCCCGTGAAGGAATGCAGGCGGTCATCACCATGGCCGATAAGCAGGAGCGCAGCAATTTGTATCATCAGCTCCAGAAAGATGTCATTGCCGCCCTTGGCGAAGAGTATGTTGATAGCCTCAAGGAGGCCAAGGAACATCTCCATTCCCTGAATAAAACCATGATGCGCGACCGGATCGTTAAGGACCAGTGCCGGATAGACGGCCGCCGTTTTGACGAGATCCGCCCGATCAGCTGTGAAGTCGCGGCCCTGCCGAAAGTCCATGGCTCCGCTCTGTTTACCCGGGGCGAGACCCAGGTCCTGGTTTCCGCCACCTTGGGCAGCGGCGATGATGAGCAGCGGGTTGAATCCCTCACCGGCATGTCCTTCAAGCGTTTCATGCTCCATTATAACTTCCCCCCCTATTGCGTTGGCGAGGTTCGTTTCATGCGTGGTCCCAGCCGTCGGGACATCGGGCATGGCGCCCTGGCCGAGCGGGCTCTGTCCGCAGTATTGCCCAAGGGCGATGAGTTTGCCTACACCATCCGTATCGTTTCCGAGGTGTTGGAGTCAAACGGCTCCTCCTCCATGGCCACGGTATGCGGCGGCAGTCTTGCCCTGATGGACGCGGGCGTGCCGATCAAAAAACCGGTTTCCGGTGTGGCCATGGGGTTGATCAAGGACGGCGAGACCATCGTCATCCTTTCCGACATCCTGGGTGATGAAGATCATCTCGGCGATATGGACTTCAAGGTCACCGGCACCGACGAGGGCATCACCGCCCTGCAGATGGACATCAAGATCGAAGGCGTCTCCAAGGAGATCATGACCAGCGCTCTGGCCCAGGCCAGGGGGGGACGTCTCCACATTCTCGAGAAGATGAAGATGGCCATCGAGCAGCCCAGGGCAGATGTGCCTGATCATGCGCCCAAGATCTTCAGCCTCCAGATCAATCCCGATAAGATCCGCGACCTCATCGGCCCGGGCGGCAAGATGATCAAGTCGATCACCGCTGATTTCGGGATCAAGATGGATGTTGAGGATTCTGGCAAGGTGACGATTTTCGCGCCCAACGGTCTGGTTGCCCAAGCGGTTATCGCCAAGGTGAACGAGATCGCCGCTGATCCTGAAATCGGCCGGATCTACGACGGCGTTGTCCAGAAGATTCTCGATTTTGGGGCCTTTGTTCAGATCATGCCGGGGGTTGACGGCCTGGTGCATATCTCCGAGCTTGACACCAAGCGGGTTGAGAAGGTCACCGATGTTCTCAAGGAAGGCGACGAGGTCCGGGTCAAGGTTCTGGAGATCGACCAGCGCGGCAAGATCCGCTTGAGCCGCAAGGCTGTCCTCCAGGAGGAGGCAGGTTCCTGATCCACCGCCTGCGGGTAATGTTGTAGATTCTTCCAAGGGGAAGGGGGGCGCGGCCCTCTTTCCCCTTTTCCGTATCGCACTGCAACCAGTAAGGAAAATTGTGGCCAACAGCTACCAGAAAACCGTGCTCGACAACGGTATCCGGATCGTCACCGAAAAGATTCCCTCCCGCACGGTTTCGGCAGGGATCTGGGTGGATGTGGGTGCGCGCGACGAACAGCCCGACAATAACGGGAGCGCCCATTTTGTCGAGCACATGCTCTTCAAGGGCACCACCAGCCGCACGGCCCAGGAGATTGCTCAGGAGTTCGACACCCTGGGCGGCATGTCCAACGCCTTCACCTCCGGCGAGACCACCTCCTATTACGCTACGGTCTTAGATGATCAGATGGAGCGGCTCATCGGGTTGATGGGGGATATCTTCCAGAATTCGCTTTTTGCCGAGGAAGAGGTGGTCCGGGAGCGGGAGGTCGTGCTCCAGGAAATGTCCATGGTGGAAGACACCCCGGACGACCGCATCCATGAGCTGTTCACCGGCGGCCTTTGGGGGGAGCATCCCCTGGGCTATACGGTGCTCGGACGGCGCGAGGTTGTGGCGGCCATGGATTCCGCCGGTCTGCGGGAGTATATGCGCCAGCAGTACACCCCGGAGAAGATCGTCATCGCCGCCTCCGGCAATGTGGACCACGCGCAGTTTTGTCACCTCTGGCAGGAGCAAATGGGCAGCCTGATGGGGCCGAACACAGGCACCCGTCGCCAACCGCCGCCGGTTCTTGCCCCGGTGCGCAAACTCCACAAGAAGAACCTGGAGCAGGCCCATCTGGTGCTCGGCTCCTACGGCCTGCCCATCGTTGCCCCGGAGCGCTATACCCTCTATCTGCTGCACGTTCTTCTCGGCGGCAACATGAGTTCCCGGCTTTTTCAGGAAGTGCGCGAAAAGGCGGGGCTGGCTTACTCCATCTATTCCTATCTCTCCTCGTTCACGGATAGCGGCTATCTCGGCGTGTACCTGGGGGTTGATCCGGCGGTGGTGAACAAGGCCATGGCCCTGGTCGCCAGAGAAATCAAGGCTCTGCGCCAGAGTAGTGTTTCGAACGATTTGTTGTCCAGAGCCAAGGATTATGCCAAGGCCGGGATCTTCCTTTCCGCCGAGAACATGGAATCGCGGATGACCAGAATCGCCAGAAACGAACTGACCTTTGGCCGCTATGTCTCCTTTGACGAGGTTGCCGAGGGTTTTGACCAGGTGCGGCCGGAGGATATCGCCGAGTTGGCTGCGCGGCTTTTCAGCAAACCGCTGTTCGCCACGGTTCTTGGTCCGCTCAAGGCAAAAGAGTTGGATTGGCGTTCCCTTGATCTGGAGTAAAAAATTATGAAAATACAGAGCGAAGAAATGCACATTATCCAGTTGTCCTGGCTCGACCCGGAAGGTCATGCCGATCTGCCTTTGCCCGCCTACCATTCCGAACTGGCCGCTGGCATGGATGTGGCCGCAGCCGTGGTTGAGCCGGTGGTGATCGGGCCGGGGGAGATTCGGTTGCTGCCTTCCGGTTTTGCTGTGGCCCTGGCTCCGGGTTATGAGTTGCAAGTGCGGCCTCGGAGTGGACTGGCCATCAAGCACGGGATCACGGTGGTCAACAGCCCCGGCACCATTGATGCCGATTACCGGGGGGAAGTGAAGATTGGGCTGATCAACCTGGGCCGCGAGCCGTTTACTATCCGCCGGGGCGACCGGATTGCCCAGCTGGTGCTGGCCCCGGTCTGCCGGGCCACGGTGATCGCGGTGGATGGCCTTGATGAGACCAAACGTCAGGACGGTGGGTTCGGTCATACTGGAATTTGAAAGGTAGAAGAGGCGAACTGGCCGGTTGCCTCTTGGGTGCGATATGCGATTTTGTGTACTGGGCAGCGGCAGCAAGGGAAACGCGACATTTGTCGAGGCAGGGGAAACCCGTTTGCTTATCGATGCCGGGTTTTCCGGCAAGGAGATCGAGCGGCGGCTGCTTTCCATCGGCGTTGAGCCGGAAACCCTGTCCGGCCTTCTCGTTACCCACGAACACGGCGACCATATCAAGGGGGCGGCGATTCTTTCCCGCCGCTTTCGCCTGCCGGTCTTTATCAACGAAGCCACCCTGGCCGCCGGCGGGTCGGTTTTGGACAACCTTCCGCAATGCCAAGCCTTTGTTACTGGCGAGACCTTTGTCTTTCAGGATTTTCAGATCCATCCCTTTGCGATCTCCCATGACGCGGCAGACCCGGTCGGGTTTCTCCTGAACAATGGCCGATTGCTCATGGGGTATTGCACCGATACCGGGGTGGTCTCCCGTCTCATGCAGCACCGGCTGAGCAGTTGTCACGGCCTGGTCCTTGAAAGCAACCACGACCCGGAGCTGCTCCGCAACGGTCCCTATCCTCCTTCCCTGCAACAGCGAGTGCGGTGCAATACCGGGCATCTGGCCAACGCCGATGCTGCCGGTTTCTTAAGCGAGATCCTCCACGATGGTCTTGAACATGTGGTCTTGTCGCATATCAGTGAGACCAACAATCATCCAGATCTTGCTCAGGAAGCGATGGCCGCTGTTCTGGAAAGCCTTCGCAGGCAACGGGGCGATGATTGCCCGGTACCCGTGATCTCTCTTGCCCACCAGGATCGGGTGGGCGAAGTGGTCATCCTCGGATCCAGGGCGGGGCGATGATGACCAAAAAAGGCCGCCTGTGGCGGCTTGGCGCGACCTCCTGCGTGGTGCCTGCGGATATCATGGCCAATGTTCGGGTCTTGGCGCCCCTGGTGGACGATGTCCAGTTGCTCTTTTTTGAAAGCGCGGCTAAAAGCCGTCTGCCCCAGCCGCTGGATGTGCAGGAGCTCCGGGATATTGCCGAGGAACACGATCTCAGCTATACCGTGCACCTGCCCACCGACCTGGCTTTGGGCGCTGCGGGAAGGGTTGAGCGGCAGGAGGGCATCGCCGAGATTCTCCGGCTCATGACCCAGCTGGCACCTCTTGCTCCGCAGAGCTTTGACCTGCACCTAGTCCGAGAGTCGGACCTGCCCGAGGCGGCCTGGCTTGATAATCTGGCAGCTAGTTTGGAGGAATTGTCCGGGGCCCTTGGCTCAGAAAAAAGGCTGGTTGGTGTCGAAAATATCGAGTATCCATTCGGGCTGGTGGCCCCTCTCGTTGCAGAGTACGGCTTTTCCGTCTGCCTTGATCTCGGGCATCTTGTCCATTACGGCCACGATCTGGAAGAAGGCTTGGCCTTGCTGCCCCGGGTTCACCATCTGCACTATCATGGTGTGCAGGATGGCAGGGACCATCAGGCCCTGACCGATGCGGAGCAGGCCAGGATGTTGGGCAGTAGGCTGGCCGAAGCCGGGTATGACGGGGTGGTCACCCTGGAGATGTACAGCCTTGAAAATCTGAAGGCCTCGTTGGCGCTTTTCGATGGAGCGTGGCAGCCTTTCAGTCAACAATAAAATAGAACAGCGCT
>JAPLJG010000115.1 GCA_026388735.1 Deltaproteobacteria bacterium | reverse complement strand
TGTCATCAACGCCAGGATCATCGACAACCGGAGCGCCAAGCTCCTCTCTTCGGCCACGGCCATCATCCCGAGAAATCAATTGGCTGAGCAGCTGCTGGCGGATACCGCCTCGGTCAGGATGGAAAAACCGGAGCCGCTTTATCTGAAAAAATTGGAATTGTGATGGACGGGCAAAAAGGGAAAAAGGCCACAGGTCCGGACACAAAATAAAGAGGCACAGCAGCGAAGTAATAACCGTTGTAATCGCGGCGTTCTGCGATTTCAACAATTGTGATACGATATCTGCAGGGATGCACAGAAGCATGGCTTTTCATGGAAAGAAGAGAGCACAACGGTTCAGGGAGGACAGGATGAAAAAGGGAAAGAGAGAAGCGATAGTCTGTTGCCTGGGGCTGGTTTTGTTTGCCGGCACGGCGTGGGCCGAGGGCAGCGCACCGGGACAGGCCCCGCCGCAGACCGAGGTCCGCAGGGTTCCGACCAGCTACAATGTGTACCAGTACCGGCCGGAGCCCTCCAGTCGGGGCTCGGAAGTGCTTCTTGCGGAAATAACCAAGGAAGTGGCGGGGAAGGTGTATTATCAGCTGCAAGGGGAAGGCGATGGGCAGAGCCTTGTCGGCAGAATTGGGGTGGTCAACGCCGTGCCCCTTTCCGATTTCAAGCGTGATACCGAGTTTGGCCGGCTGATGGGTGAGTATTTACTTACCGATTTGGCGGATCGCGGCCTTACGGTAACCGAACTCCGCATGGGCAAGGAGATCACTATCCTGCCCCAGACCGGAGAATTCATCCTTTCCAGAAACGTCGGCGAGTTGGCCATCAAAAACCCCGCCCTTGAGTACGTCGTGGTTTCCACCTTTTCCAATACCCGGAAAACCCTTGTTGTCCAAGGTCGCCTGGTGCGCCTCAGTGATGGTCTGGTAAAGACCTCTTGGCGCCACACCATGCCGCTCACCCGGGAACTGCGCGCGCTGTTCCAGACGCCGGAGGCCCCCTACCGGATCGCGGTCAAGGGTTTTGCCCAGTAGGGCCTTAAGGAAACGAAAGGAGAACCGGGATGGAGCAGGTATTGCGTAGACAATTATATCTGATAAGCCTGAAAAGGCTGTCAATCACCCTCGTTGTGCTTACCGCTCTGGCGGGTTGTTGCTTTCCCTCTCAGCATTCGGCCTATATCGAGGTTCCGCTGGAACCCGCCGCGAGTGGCCCTCCGCAAAGCTATGCTTCTGTGCCCGGCTTTGTTTCCATGTTCAGTCGTGACGCCATAGGGCAATTCAAATATTTTTTTGCTTCCTCGCCGGTTGCGGTTGAGCCGTTTATCGTGATTGGAGAGTTTTCTTCTTCCAGAAAAATGACCACTTTGGGGATAACCTTGGCGGACCAGATGGCTGCGGTGATCAACAATGAGGCGGTGGCCCCCGCGACAAAGTCAGAGGGGGGAACCCCGCAAAAGATATGGGGGATTCTCCAGGAGGCGGACGGCTATCTTCGCGTCAATGTCACCGGGGTGAATGCCTGTGGCGAGCGTAGGTCCTATGTGGTGAATGTCCAGATGTCGGAACCTATTTATCGGGCGCTCCATAGCTATGTCTATATGCAGTAAGCGATTGAAGGAGCGACCGAGTGTCGGGTGAAGGTATGGCAGATGAAAAAGCAGGCCTTGAAATAGACGATTGGCTTACCGACTTGGCGGAAGACAAGCCCGCTGCCCCGGCGCAAGAAGCTCCGGGTGAGCTTGATCAGTCCGACATCGACTCCCTGTTGGGCGGAGGAGCGGCAGCCAGCTCTCCCGTGGCTCCTGACGACGGCGGGGAGTTGGATCAGTCTGATATTGACGCCCTCCTGGGAGTGGGAGGCGGCGGCGTTGCCGCGCCTGTTTCCGTTGCGGGTGGCGGAGGCGAAGGTTTCTCCGAGCTTGACCAGTCGGATATCGATTCTTTGCTTGGCGGCGGGGAAGGGCCTACGGTTGCGGCGGCACCCGAGGTCGGTAATGAATTTGATCTGGACCAATCGGATATCGATGGGCTTTTTTCCAGTGCAGGAGAGAAAAAGGGCGCAAGCGAACCAGCTTTGGCCGAAGGCATGGGCGCTCCCAGCAAGGATGATTTGGACAGCCTTTTTTCCGATCTCGGCGGCGATGACGCAGCGCAACCGGAAACGGTGAATTTTGCCGAAGTGGCCCAGGATGGTGGTGGAAAAGCGGGGGCAAAAGCTCCCGGAGAAGATAGTTTCGGGTTGCCGGATGATGGCGGGTTTGATGACGATGAATTTGATTTTGGCGACCTGCCCGATATCCCCGATGAAGGAACAAATGATGGTGGCAAAGCGCCGCAAGGAGGGATGGGCGAAGAAGATATTTTTGCCACGGCCTCTCCTGTCGCTATGCCGGATTTTCTTGCGGAGGCTACTATGGATAACAGCCGGGACAAGCCCTCTGCTTCGGGCAGGCATGATGATCACCCCCTTGCCCCACCGCCTAAAGCCGGGAAGAAAAATGGCATGGCGGTCGCGGTATTCTGCATTCTCCTGCTGGCAGGGGGCGGAGGGTATTTCTTCATGAAAAACAAGAAGGGCGTGATGCCGGTTCCCGTGCCGCCGGTCGCCCAGGAAAAGGTCGTTGCTACGGCGGTGGGGGAAGGGCCGCCACCGGTTGTCGTGGGCGCTCCCGTTGCCCCCCCCAATGTGGCCCCTGTGGCCAACGAGTCCCGCTGGCGCATGACAAAACCCAACGAGGCTCTGCCCATCGAGCTTTCCGGAAGGGATGATAACAACGACCCCCTGAAGTTTGAAATTGTGACCCCTCCCAAGTTTGGCAGGCTCTCCGGTGAGCTGCCCAAGATCACCTATCTGCCCAATAAGGATTTTCCTGGGGAAGACAGTTTTGAATTCCGCGTTTCCGATGGGCAGTTGGCCAGCGCTCCTGCCAAGGTCGGGGTGATGGGCCCGGAGGAAGTCAAGCCGGTGGTGGCGGAAGCGCCAAAAGAATGCCCGCCGGAAGAGCGCCCGGTGGTGGTCGCGCAGAATGTGCGGCTCAAGACCCTGAGCACCGCGCCGCTCACCATCAATTGGAAAAAGATCTGGGCTGGGGCCAACACGGAGTTGCCCTTTGACGCCAAGGTGTCGGTGGAGATTCTCGGCGGCCCGCCCCTGCGAGGCGCGTTGCGTCGCGTTGACCGCAGCAGCCATCGCTACGAGCCGGACAGGTATTTTGGCGGCAAGGAGGAGGTCCGGTATCGCTTTAAGGCCGCGGGGGTATACTCCAAGGCCGCGAAGCTGATCATCACGGTCAAACCCAATGACAAGCCGCCCGTGCTGGGGCTGAGACCGGTGGGCGATTCGTACAAGGTGGGGGAAACCGTGGTCCTTGATGCAGGGCTTACCAGGGATGATTCTCCCGGCGGCGTTCGCTACAGGTGGGAGCAATTGGCCGGTCCGTCTGTGTACATGGAGAAGTTCCACGGGGAGGATTCGGCGGTGTCTTTTGTGGTGCCCTCTTCTTTTCGGGCGGAGCAAAAAACCAGGATCATTATCCGGGTAACCGCCACGGATCCAGGCGGTCAGCGGGCAAGCAAAGAGATTGCGATTACCCCCGTTTCCAAGCGGCAAACAGCCCTGTGGGAAATTTCCGAATAATTTTTTACCAAATCCAGAGTCAAAAAAGCCCGCTTGCATAAACTAGCCATTCCACAAAGATGTTGAAAAAAGAAAGCCCGCATCCGCGAGAACGGTGCTTGACAGGAAGATTCCGCCGCCGACTTTGTATCCGGCGGCGGAATCTTGGCGTAGAGGATTAGCTGCGCTTGCCTGTTTTGGTCTTGGTCGGAGTCTGGGGCTGAGGCGGGGGCGGGATCTGGGCGGCGGCGTTGCACCCTTTTTTCTCATAGAGAGATATCAGGTGCTGCTTTCTCTCTTGAGCAGCCTTGATGGCGTCTTCGGTGTTGCTGTAGGTTCCGAGCAGGGCTGGCCAGAACAAAACAGCGGCCGCAACGTTTGTGCCCGTGACCTTTCTTTCTTCTCGTGCTTTTTTCTCAAAAGCATCAGCCTCCTCGATCTGCGTCGTGAGATCGGGACACGTAAGATTAGAATCATTGATCTGTTTGGTCTCGACGACCGTCGGTGAAGCGCAGCCCTGTAACGTCGCTACGGCAAAAAGCATGATAGCCATCATGGTGTTCACGGTTTTTTTCAATGTTTCTCTCCTTTTCCTTGGGTTCCTTCGAGATTTTCTTTGGGAGTTATATGGTTAGTTAACCCCGGCTTCTTCTGCGGAAGGAGGCGGGGTATCGGAAAACACGCTTGCTATGTAGCCGTAATCATCGGCCTGGACGCGCTCGCGGAACTTTGCTTTGCTCTCGGCGACAGTAGTGAAATAGTCGCGGAACGGCTCCGACATTTCTGCTGCCCAGCGCGGCGACTGTGGGTAGGGCAACCGGATTTCCCGATATCGGTTTCCAACATCTTCCCGATTGGTCTGCATCAGCGCGACACGCTGCCATTGCTGCCGAACTGCCTTCAAGCAGAGCGCCCAGAACAGGTAGAATGGGTCCCAACCATCGACGTTCTCGCAAACGCGAAAGATGAAAACCTCCTTCGTGAGCACAACCTGTTCTTCACCAGGCAGCAGCAAGGCGAATTCGCCGATATTGTTGCTGGCGCGATTC
This sequence comes from Deltaproteobacteria bacterium, assembly GCA_026388735.1. Taxonomy (GTDB): domain Bacteria; phylum Desulfobacterota; class Desulfobulbia; order Desulfobulbales; family Desulfurivibrionaceae; genus Thiovibrio. The sequence continues at coordinate 21,213 of JAPLJG010000115.1, read as the reverse complement.
GGAGTAATAACATCCCATGCCTTAAGCCCGCTGTCACCTAACGGTGAACGCCAAAGCCGCTTGGCCAGCGCAAGTGGTACCAGGTTGGTCGGGTTGATGTTCAGCCGCAGATTGCGGATATCGGACACCTTGATGTAGGGAACTTCGCCGATACGCTGATCGTTGCTCGGGCTTCCATGTCCGCCTCGCACTGTGAGGATGCCCTGGTCGAGCAATTCTCCAATAGTGACTTCATCGAATCCTTGGACCTTCTTGAGTTCATTGAAGGGTTCATTCCATCGGCCATCATAATAGCGAGGGACAAGCACTCCGGCCCCTAGTTGCTTCGTTGGCACTTCTGCAGACCCATCCGGCTTCTTGCCGGAGATGAAGGCCAGCACGTGTTGCAGTAGCTCGTTATCGACCTCTGCGCCGCGCACCCCGTGTTCGTCCACCTTGTAGCGAGTGCCGCCATTCTTGTAAATGCCGCAAGTGCGGGGGTTGAGGAAAAAGACCTTTTTCTTCGGGAATCGTTTTTTAGTCATTGTCGCCGCTCTTCTGGAATACGTACAGGTTGGTCTTGGCCCGGCAGAATCCTTGGAACGCCTCCATCGGGACGTTTACGACGCCGACTGGGCGGAAGCGTTGATTACACCACGTGCGGACATAGGCATACGAGGGGGAGAAGAAATAGGTCTCCGGCAATACAATACAGAGGTAGCCATCGACACCAAGCAAATCATGGCAACGATTGAACACTGCCAAGCCAAGTTCAAGGTCTTCGCCAGCTTCCAGTTGATTAGCGATCGACAGCCCCGCCTTCTTGGCTTGGGCATGGGTGATCTTCAGCGGTGCGCCGAAAGGCGGATTCGTCAGAATGACCGTGAAGCGGCCATTCTGGAACTGGTTGGACATTAGGTGCGGATATTCGGTCGGCCACGTATGCGTCAGAACGCTATCGCCGCGGACACAGTGAGCCGACCCATCGCCGAGAATCTGCATCACGGCCTTGGTGAGCTTGATGCCGATGGCGTCCTTGTCGATGCCGAACAGATGGGTTTGCGCCCAACGTGAGATGTCCGACTGTCGGGCCGGGTGGCGATGATTCATTTCAAGCAGGCACTGGATCAGGAAGCCGCCGGTGCCACAGGCGGGATCGAGGATAATGTCATCCCAGTCGATTTGCATCAACCTGACTGCTGCTTCAATCACCGGTCGGGGCGTGAAATATTGGCCTTCTTCCTGCTTGAGCGCAGCGCTTCTCAGCACTTGGAACGCCATGGAAACCGTGTCGGCGCTGACGTCGATCAGGTTGTACTTCGCCAGTTCGTCAACGCATTCGTGGAGTGTGTGGTCTGAAAAACGGAGCTGCTTGTCCGTGGGGTTAATGAAGATGTCAGGATAGATAGACGTGAACGTCGCGAATTTTTTCCGAATCTCCTTGGCAGTTAGTGTCTCCGATGCTCGTGGAGCAAAAAAGAGTTCTGCCTTTGCGGCGGCGCGCCCTTTCTTGTCATTCTCCAGCTTCAACAGGATGAGATTGCACAGCTGATCAAGCTGGTCCTCCCGGCGCGTGACGTTGCTGTCGCGCGCAACAACGCGATCCAACAAGTCGGAGAACAGACGGCGGAGAACTTCGTTGCTCGGAACGACCAGATCCTTGAAGAAAAACTTGACGCTCGCCGGATCGATCTTCTGGTTGGCAGAAGGCAGATCCTTTACGGTGCGCTTCCCGGGCTTCTGGATACCCTTGCTGTCCTTGAACACAAACAGCGCTTCGGCGGAAGGGTCAGGTGTATTTGCCCATATCCCGAGCTTGATAAACGGTTCGAGCCCGAGATAGATTTCAAGCTGCTGAAGTCCGACGCTTATGTCCGGGTGTTTGCATTCGACGAAAAACAGTAGGTGTCGGTAGTCGCCGAGGTGTCGTTCACTCTCGAACACGGCGATATCGACCGGATAGCCGTCATACCTCTGATTCTTTTCCCGCTTGTTGCTCTCGGAAGGGGTCTTGGGAACAACCCACTCCTTCTTCCCGAACATAATCTGGCCGATGGACCAGCCACCATCCAGCAATCGCTGAACAATTGGCCCGACAACCTTTTGCTGCTCGGGATTCGACTTGAGTCGATTTGTAACTTCGTTGGAGAGATTGGAGAGACTAGAAGGCGAAGCCTTTCTCGCGGTTACTCGCTTACGAGCTTGGCTTGGCTTGGCTTGGCTTGGCTTGGCTTGGAAGTCATTATGGCATCATTGCTCGACTGTCAAGGGTTTTGTGAATCTGGAACGATATTATCTGGTTGAAATTGCTAGTAATTTCACGTTGTTTCCAAAACATTGGTGTACGCTGCGGGCGAACTCATTAGCCCCATCCTCATAGCCGGTGTCATCTTATCCTTACCGGCTTCGATATAATTGTAGAAAACCCTGAAAATGTCCAGCATCTTCCCAACCATAGCAGGATTATACGGATTGTACCCATACCATTTCCGCCCCTCGCCGCTGGCTGTGGAAATTGGCCGTTCCAGGAGCGATAAACGCCGTCTGGTCTGCATGAAAAACCGGTCAATACCGTGAAGCGTTCCTTTGCTATAAAGCCACGCCATGTGATCGGCATCATAGGAATGGTCCTGAAGATCCGTCAGCCAACAGATGGCCTTCTCCGGTTCGCTCATGTCCGGGAACGGGTAGAACAACCACCGGTCGTTCCATTTTCCAATGTTAACCAGTTCTTGCAACCGCTCCTTGATGACAACATGCCGCAATTCACGGTCGGTAAGTTCTGCATAGGCCGAATTGGTGGCCCGGAAGTCATCAAGCTCCTTATTGCTGTCCGCTTTGAGCCGTCGTTTCATGTTTACCGTGAGCCGATTGTTCACCCGGACGTAGAAGGCATCACAGCGCTTTTCCAATATCTCGGGCCAGAAAGCAGAAAGACAAGCGGCTCTGATACCGGAATCTTGATCGAGAAAGAATCTGACCTTCTCGACATTTCCCAGGAGTCTTTTGAGCAATAGGAAATGCGCATACATGGTGTACTCAGAATGTACCTGCATGCCAGCATAAGGCAATCCCGTCTCAAAGGTCTGCGCTTCTGATGCCTCTATATCTTCTCTGCCCACCGAATCATCATATTCGTCCTGAATGTTGTCACGCAGACGCCTTTTGGCTGCCTTCAGCTTGATGTTCTTCCTCAATGATTCCATGTAATCCTGGGCCAGCCACACTCGTGCATGACGGCGGAATGGCGCCCGCTGGGAGTTGTCGCCAAGCTCAAGGGTCTCGCGTTCGACTCGCTCGGCATCGAGTGATGCGTCATAGTTGACATGAATACCAAAGACGTAGCCAGTTTTGTTATCGGCGCAGCCAACGGCAGACAGGACCACGTTGCGCTTATCATTTGCAGCTTTCCAATTCAACATGTGGTCTTGGCGGTCTACTGAGAGGTATAGCCGCCGAATTGGCAGATCAGGAAAGCGTCGTTCATGGCTGGCAACGAAGGATAGGCATCGTTGGTGGATAAAGTCGATCTTGCCATACAGGGTGCTGGCGGAGATCCCCGCAACCTCCATGATACGGTTCATGGGCATCTTGTTGACCAGTAACTTGAATACGGGTTCGTTGATCTCCGGTCTTTTCTGTCGAATGGTTGCGCCGCCAACGGCAAAGGTGACACCGCACTCCCGACAGCGGTAACGCTGAGAACCGGATTTTGTTTTGCCGAAAGAGTAATATGCTTTCGGCACCAAGATATTAACAGAATGATTAGAACATGATTCAGCGGGACATGACGGGATCTGATTCGTATCAAGATACCTTGAGAGCCTGATCAGTTCTTCGCTGATAGCCAGATTGCTTTTGAGTGGCGGTGTTTCACCGCACAGATTGCATCCAAGGTTGGTCCTTTTGCGGGAGGCGCCAAGGATTCTGTAGGTATCCTGGTTCCTGTCCATGGCGCCACGGCCACAAGACTGGACATCCGGACTGGCAGGCCTGCCAAAATTCATACAGCGTGGATTTTTGCAGAAGTTTACCTGAATGCCGCTGACGGCAAGGGGGATACGCGGTGCGCTTTTGGGAGGGCTGGTATCCATAACAAGATAATGCCTCTTAGAAAAGTTCTCTAAGAGGCATTATAATCAACCGTTCACCTTTTTTCAACACCTTTGTGGAATGGCTAGTTGCATAAAGCGGGCTTTTTTTGTGGCAAGAGTTTGTCAAGACCCAGGCCAATGGTGTATACATTTTTATCGGGGCAATACTCTATTGCCCGGCAGGTGACCATGGGAGGGGGGAGTGTGGACTGTCCAAAATGCGGCCATGCGCAAGCTGGCGACAAGGAATGCGAACGCTGCGGGGTAATCTTTGCCCGTCTCCAGAAAAAGGAGGAGGACAAGGCCCTGCCGAGCCAAGGCGAAATGGAGGCTGCAAGCCCCACCGTACCGCCGAAGGCGTCATCTGGGTTGACGGGCTGGATGTTTGCCGTGCTGATTGGGGTGTTGGCGGGCTGGTATCTGTTTGCGCCGAAACCGCAGCAACCAGCGCGCGATGCCGGGCAGCCTGCCGCCGTTTCTTCCACCAAGCGGGAGCAGAAGGGGCAGCCGTCAACACCGCAGCAAGGGCTGCCGGATCAACCGCAAGGCGCTGATGGGCTAGCGGGAAAACTGGCCGCCGTCTTTCCCGCTGGCAGCCCAGTGGAGCAGGCCAGGAACGCCACGGTTTTTATCAAGACCCCCTGGGGAAGCGGCTCGGGTTTTTTTGTCACCGCCAATGGCTACATCGTCACCAACCGGCATGTGGTGGAGGTTGACGCCAGCCAACGGAAGGCCCTGAAGGACGATGTGGACAAAATGGCCGCCGAGTTGGAGCGGGACCAGCGGAACAGGGAGGTGCTGGAAAGACAGCTTGCCAGCATCCGGGACCCAGGGGTGCGGCGGCAGGTGGAAGAGTCGTTGCAGAGGGGACAGGAGGCGCGCGAAAAATACAGCGCCTTGCACCAGCAGAAAATAGAGCAGTTGCAGCGCATCGAGCGATCATCGTGGAGCGCCGACATCAAGGTTGTCCTCATCGACGGCAGCGAATTGCCTGTGCAAACCCTCAAGATGAGCGACCGCACCGACCTGGCCCTGCTCTCGGTGGATTGCTACAATGCGCCCTTTATCCGGCCAGTGACGGACAACCGGCATCTCGGCCAGGGGCAGAAGGTTTATTCCATCGGAAACCCCATGGGCTTGCGGCATACCGTGACCAGCGGGATCATCTCGGGCTACCGTGAGCACAAGGGCCGGAAATTCATCCAAACCGATGCTCCGATCAACCCCGGAAATAGCGGCGGGCCGTTGATTGATGAGCAGGGCGGTCTCATCGGCATCAACACCATGGTTCTCCGCGATGCCCAGGGAATAGGCTTTGCCGTGCCCTTTCAGGAGGTCAAGACGGAGTTCGGCCAGTATATGGGGGGCCTGTGAGGCAGTTGGCTGACGGACGCACCCGGTTTCTTCTGGGTGACAAGGCGGTGCGCGGGGTGCTGTTGCGGGGCACCGATCTGATCAACGAGATGCGCGTCAAGCATGGGCTTGGGTTGCTGGAAACTCTGGTTTTGGGGCACGCCTATCTGGCAGCGGCCCTGCTGGCCACGAGCCTCAAAGGGGACAAGGACCGGCTGGCTCTGCGGATTGAGTGTTCCGGTCCGATCAAAGGGCTGGTGGCCGAGGGTAATGCTGCGGGCGAGGTGCGCGGCTATCTGCGGCAGAACCCGATCCCCCTGGAAAAACCCCTGGAGTCCTTTGACCTGTCACCGTTTTTCGGCGCAGGTTTTCTTTCGGTGAGCACCCATCTGGAAGGCGCCAGCCAGCCGTTTACCGGAACGGTGATGCTGGAGCACGGCAGCCTGGCCCTGGATCTCAGCCAGTATTTCCAGACCTCGGAGCAGACCCCCACCGCCATCGCGCTGAGCATCCAGTTCGACAACGATGGCTTGCCGGTGGGGGCTGGCGGTCTGCTGTTGCAGGCCATGCCCGGGGTTGAGCCTGTTTTGATGGGGGAGTTGGAGGAATGCTTGGCAGGGCTGCCGTCCCTGGGGAGGTATTTTGCCGAGGGCGGCGAGCCGGAGGGGTTGCTTGCAGCACAGTTCGGCGCGTTTCAGCCGGAAATCCTCACCACCACGCCGGTTTGTTTTGCCTGCCCTTGCTCCAAGGAAGTCATCTCGGCGCGTCTCCTCACTCTTCCGGAAAAAGATCTCGATGAGTTGCGCAGCGGCCCTTTTCCCGTGGAGACCTGCTGCCATTACTGCAACACCACCTATCTTTTTGAGAGGCAGGACATGGAAGCGCTCTGGCAGGAACGGAGTAAACTTTAATGGATTTGAGCCCGATAAAAACCATCAAGGCACGCCTTCAGGCAACGTGGTTTTGGCAGGTGTTCGGTGTCTGCGCCATGCAGAAAACGTGGACCAAGTTTCTCGTTGCGGCCATTATTGTATCAGGATATGTCGTAGTCATGGCTGGTCTGGAGCTGTTAACCCCAATATATAGCCTAGAGGAAATGAATCGTACGGAGGGGGTGTTGGTTGTGGCGCAACAACCGTTACGAAATATCTACGGATCAAAAGTAATTATCCGTAAGGATGATGGCGAAAAAGCTTTTTATCGGGGAGCTATCAGGGACAGCGAGGATATTATTTTGAAAGCCGCAATCGGCAAACAGGTAACCGTTTGGAGCCAGATCGAGTACTCGGTTCGTCCGCCATTTGTTTACGAACGATTTTGGCATATTCAGGAAGGTGAAAAAATACTGTATGACTATGACAGCTGGCTTCCCGGCAGGTTGTTCGGTAGAGCTCAAAAGTCTCCGGCACTTTTTAAATTTTCACTTTTTATGTTTATTGTTCTATTGGTAATTGTAGTGAGTGCATGCCGTAATCCAGTGAAATCTTAAGCAATTATTTTTGAGCAAGACTCTTGAGCTCACCAATCACCTTCCCGTAGTCATCTTTGCCAAACACGGCTGACCCGGCCACGAAGATGTTGGCTCCGGCTGCGGCGATTGGGGCGATGGTCTTCGGGCTCACCCCGCCGTCCACCTCGATGCCCACCTGCAAGCCCCGATCGTCGATCATCTTCTTGAGCTGCCTGATCTTGGCCAGCGAGCTGTCGATGAACGACTGCCCGCCAAAGCCAGGATTTACAGTCATCAGCATGACCAGATCCAGGTCGGGCAGAATCTCCTCCAGGCTGGTCAGCGGGGTGGCCGGGTTGAGCACTGCCCCTGCCTTCTTCCCCAGCTCCTTGATGCGGTGGATGGTCCGGTGCAGGTGATAGCCGGTTTCCACATGCACCGTGATCCAGTCCGCCCCGGCATTGGCAAAATCCTCCAGATAGCGGTCGGCGTTTTCGATCATCAGGTGGACATCGAGCGGCAGGTCGGTGATTCTGCGCACCGCCTTCACCACCAGGGGGCCGATGGTGATGTTGGGCACGAAATGGCCGTCCATCACGTCGATGTGGATCACATCCGCGCCAGCCTTGGCCACGGCGGATATTTCTTCTCCCAGGCGGGCGAAATCAGCGGAGAGGATGGAGGGAGCAATCATGGTTTTCAGCATCTTATTCACCGATCTTTTCTGAAGGAATGGCGGCGGGGGCGGATTGGGCCTTGGTTTGAGGCGGTGCCTCCGGCTCCTGGGCTTCTGCCTGAAGGGGGTCTGCCCCCACTGTGACCTGCACATAGTTTCCGGGGCGGATGTATTTGCGGGCCATGGCCAAGACGGTTGCGGCATCGACCTGTTCGATGGCGTGCACATAGCGGTTGCCGAAATCCTGCCCCAGGCCGTAGGTTTCATTCAGGGCCATTTCCAGGGCCTGATTGCCGCGAGTTTGCAGACCCAGCTCGTAGTTGCTGATCAGGACGTTCTTGGCCTTGGTCAGCTCCTCTTCGCTGAGCGGCTCTTCCATCACCCGGTAAAGCTGCTGCCAGACCGCCTTGATGGCCTCGTCCTTCTTGTCCGGGCTGGTGCCGATGTAGATGCCAAACGAGCCGGTGTCCAGGCCCAGCAGGGAGAAGGAGGAGAGGCTGTAGGCCAGGCTCTGCTTGTCGCGCAGCTCGGTGAATAACCGGCCGCTCTGGCCGGAAAGGGCGGTGTCCAGTACCTCGAGGCCGTAGCGGTCTTCACTGCTCAGGGTGGTGCCGAGAAAGCCGATGATGATATGCACCTGCTGTTTGTCCCGGGGGATGCTGACTACATCCGGGCCAGCGGGCACATCCGGGGGCAGAGCGCTTTCCCCGCCCGCTGCTTTTTCTGCCGCAGGCTTGCTCCAGGCGGAGAAAAGCTGCTCCACCGTATCCCGGACCTTTTCCGCATCCACATCGCCTGCCACCGCGATAACCAACGCCTCGGGCCGGGCGTGCTCTTCGTACAACCGTTTCAGTTCGGCCACGGTGACGTTGCTGATGACGGTCTCGTTGCCCTGGGTGTTGAGGCCATAGGGATGGCCCATGAACAGCCGTTTGTTGAATTCCTTGAAGGCCAGACTGGGCAGGGAATCTTCCTGATTCTTGAGCTGGGAGAGCAGCTCGGGCCGGATCTTCTCGGCCTCTGTTGGCGTGAAGGCCGGGGTAAGGAGCACGTCGCGGACCAGGGCCAGGCCCTCATTGGTGTAGCGGGACAAGAAGTCTGCCTTGACCCCGAAGGTGTTCTTGCCGTTGAAGCCGCCAAGCGATCCGGCCATGTTGGCCACTTGCTTTGCCAGCTCTTCGGCGCTCTGCCGCTGGGTGCCCTTGGGCAGGAGTTCGCTGATAAAGGCAAAGGCGCCGTTGGTGGTCTCGGTTTCGCTACGCAGCCCGCCGGGCAGGACGGCCCGGATGGAGACGGTGGGCACGTCATGATTCTCCCGAACCAGGAGCCGGATGCCGTTTTTCAATACAAAGCTGTGCACCCCGGTGAGAAAGGCGCCGTTCACCTTGGAGGCGGGTTGGCCCAGCTTGGCTGCGGCCTCGGCCTTGGCGATGATCTGAACCAGTTGCGCCTGGTTCAGGGCCTTTGGCGTACCGAACGGGGCAATGGTGCCTACAGTGAGATGCTCCCCCCTGAGATAGAAGGCGGCAACCCGCTGGATATCCTCTTTGCTCACCGCCCGGACCCGCTCCAGATATTTGTCCTCGCGCGGGTCTCCGGTCAGAAACTCGAAGGAGCCCAAGACTCGGGCTTGGCCTTCGGCCCGTTCCAGGTTGAAGATGAAGTCACTCTCCAGATTGCTTTTGGCTCGCTCAAGCTCCTCATTGCTCACCTTGGAGTGTTTCATCCGAAAGATCTCGGTGAGCGTCTCTTCCAGGGCTGGGGCAACCTTGTCTGCATCCAGAGTGGCGGTGAACTCCAGCAAGCCCGGATCTTTGGGGGTAAAGGCCGAGCCGTCGATGCGGTAGACCAGGCCCTTGTCGTTGCGCAGCTTGGTGTAGAGGCGGGAGGTCTCGCCGCTTGCGAGGATGGTGGTCATCACATCCAAAATAGCCGCATCCTGCCCCTTGAAGGCGGAGCCGGGAAAGGCCAGGGCTAGCTGGGTCTGGTTGACATCCTCGCTTAGGGCGAAGAGACGGGTTGCTGTCTGGGTCGGCTCCCTGGGGATGGTGGGTGGCTGGGCATCGCTGCGGGGCAAGCCTGCCATCAGGGTGTTCACCGAGTCCAACACCTGTTGCACCCGGACATCGCCCACCACTACCACGGTGAAGTTATCCGGGTGATAATGATTTTTCATGTAGCGGAGGATGTCGTCGCGGCTGATGGCGGTGACACTCTCTGCGGTGCCGCTGATGGGCAACCGGTAGGGATGCACCGTGTAAGCCTTGGCCATCAGCTCCTGGAACAGGGCGATATTGGCCCGGTCCTTGCGCATGCGGATTTCTTCCAGCACCACCTTTTTTTCCCGCGTCAGCTCTTCTGTGTCGAAATTCGAGTGCAGCACCGCGTCGGTGAGCACCTCCAGGGCCTCTGCCCAGTTCCGGGACGAAAGGGTGGCGTGGTAGACCGTGTACTCGTAGGAGGTGTAGGCGTTGATCTGGCCGCCCACCGCCTCGATGGCCCCGGCCACCTCGCCAGGCGCCCGGGTGGGGGTGCCTTTGAAGATCATGTGCTCGATGAGATGGGTGATGCCCGCCTCATGCTTTTCTTCGTAGATGCTTCCCGCCTTGACCCAGATCTGCACCGTGGCCACCTTGGTGCCGGGGGTCTCCTTGACCAAAACGGTCAGGCCGTTGGCGAGTTTGTTTTTATGCAGGTGGGGGGCGAGTTCAACGGCTTCAACATAGGTGGGGATCATGGTTATACACAGGAGAAGAAGGAAGAAAAAGAGTCGGTGCAACCTGGGGCTGGTGCCGGTTGTGCGCCGCGCGTCTGGCTGAGTTGTGGTGCTGGTCATGGTTTTTGGCCGGGGGGCTGTAACAAACGGCGGAAGCGCAATGTTTTCTAGCATGCGTCAGCCGTTGTTTTTGGTCTCGCTTGTTTGTGGTTCGACAGGCTCACCACGAACGGAAGATGTCACTAATTTTAAGATGACGACCGTTCACCCAGAGCTTGTCGAAGGGTCTTTTGGGAGTGTTCAAGAGTATCTTCTAACCACTGTAAACGTCTGCGGATTATGCGTCAAGAGATCAGGCAGGCCCAGCGCTTTTTCGCCGCAGAAACAAGATGAGCAGCCCGGTGGCGATCATCAGGCTGCTCAACAGCTGGCCCATGGTAAGCATATTGAACAAAAAGCCAAGCTGGACGTCGGGCTGGCGGAAGAACTCAACCACGGTGCGAAAGATTCCGTAGAACAGGAGAAACAGGGCCAGGAGCGAACCGGTGGGCCAGCGCCGTTGCCAGTATTGGTTTTTCAGCAGCCAGAGTAGGGAGAAGAGTACGAGCCCTTCAAGAAACGCTTCGTAAAGCTGAGATGGGTGGCGCGGGATCGGCCCGCCCAAGGGAAAGACCATGGCCCAGGGGGCATCGCTCATCCGGCCATAGAGCTCGCCGTTGATGAAGTTGCCGATTCGGCCCAACCCCAGGCCGATGGGGGTGGTGATGATGTAAACATCGGCGTTTTGCCAGAAGGGCAGGCCGGTGATCCGGCAGAAGATGAGCCCTCCCAGCAGCATGCCGGCCAGCGCTCCGTGGAAGGACATGCCGCCCTGCCAGGTGGCCAGGATATCCTGGGGATTTGCCAGGTAATAGCTCGGGTTGTAGAACAGGACATAGCCCAGTCGGGCGCCCAGCACCAGGCTGAGGATCAGCACCAGGTTGAGGTTTTCAAAATGCCTGGCCAGCACGGTGAGGTTGTATCGCCTGATCTGATGGCGAACCAGCTGATAGGAGGCGATAAAGCCCAGGACATACATGAGGCCGTACCAGCGGACCTGGAGGGGGCCAAGGTGGAGGAGGACAGGGTCGATCTCAGGGTAAGGGAGCATGGTAGGCGGCGTAAGGTTAAAGGGATAATGAAAAAACAGGCCCGTGACGGGAGCGCAAAAAAACGGTAGTATGGCGGCGTCCCGTGTCCCGCTACTCTAACCGCTCCCGGCAGGTGAGACAATGCAAATCAGCCTGATCACCCTCAATGCCCGTTACTCCCATTCCTGCCCGGCCCTGTTCCATGTGCGCAACGCCCTGGCGCAGGCCATGCCGGAAAGCCGCCTGGTGCTGCACCAGTTCACCATCAACGATCCCTATTACCAGACCCTGGTCCGGATCACCGGCGACCAGCCGGAGATTCTTTGTTTTTCCGTGTACATCTGGAATGCCGACTATACCATGCGGCTGGTGGCCGACCTGCGGCGGGCTTTGCCCCAGGTACCGATCATCCTGGGCGGGCCGGAGGCGACCTTCATGGCGTTGGCAAGCTTGCCCGCGGGCTGCACCGTTGTCCGGGGCGAGGTGGAGGGGCTGGGGAAAGATTTTTTCCGCGATCTGTCTGCGGGAGCCTTGCAAGCCGAGTACCTTGCCGCATCCGCCCCCCCGTTTGTCGTGCCGTACCGAGAATCCGATTTCGCGGCGCATTTGGAAAATCGCAATATCTACTACGAGTCATCCCGGGGCTGCCCGTTTTCGTGCAGTTATTGCCTCTCCTCGGTGGGACAGGGAGTGCGCTACCGGGAGCTTGTCGAGGTGGAGCGGGAACTGGCGCAGATTCTTAGCCATTCCCCCAAGATCATCCGCTTTGTGGACCGGACCTTCAACGCCCTGCCCGAGCGCTCTCTGGCTATCTGGCGCTGGCTCCTTGCCCAGCCGGGGGAGACGCTTTTTCATTTCGAGATCGCCCCGGATCTGTTCAGCGACGAGATGTTTGCCTTCCTGGTCGAGGTGCCCCAAGGTCGTTTCCAGTTTGAGATCGGCTTGCAGTCCACCAATCCAGCCACCCTGGCGGCGGTGAACCGGAAGATGGATCTGGTCAAGGCCGGGGAGAATATCCGCCGTCTGGTGGCGTTGGGCAACATCCATCTGCATCTTGACCTGATCCTCGGGCTCCCCTGTGAAACCGAGGCAACCTCGAGGCCTTCGCCATGGCGCCCCACCATCTCCAGATGGGGTTATTGAAGGTTCTGCCCGGCACCGCGATCAGCCGGGCTACAGACGAGTTCGGCCTCGTCAGTTCTGCCACGCCGCCCTATTCGGTGCTGGCCACCCGCTGGCTGGAGCATGCAGACCTGCGCCGGTTGTTCTGGCTGGGCGAGTGCCTGGAGGGTTTTTATAACAACCGGTTTTTCCGTAACACCCTGGATTACATCAGGAAAACTGGAGAAGAGCCCTTTGCTTTTTTCGCGCAACTGCTCAGCATCTGCCAGGCTGCGGATTTTTTCAGCTTGGCGAAAACCCAGGAGCTCATGACCCGGATGCTGGTGGAGTTGGCCCAGGCCCGGCCGGATCGGGAGTTGTTTTGTGAGCTGCTCCGGTTTGACTGGCTGGTCAGCGGGCAGCGGCTACTGCCGCCCGGCCTTGTTGCGGAACCGTCCAAGGAAATCAGGGATTATCTCTGGCACCATCTGCCAGAAGGGAACCCGCCCCATTATACCCGGCTGACCAGGAACGAATTTTTCAAGCGGGGAATTTTTGCCCGGTTTTCCGGGACGCTGCTCAAGGCCGTGGGTCTGGTGGAAGACGATTCGTTCCCTGGCGGCTATGTCTGCTTTCTTCCGGAACAGGAGCACGTTGCCGGGCATCAACGCCAGCGGCATGCCGTGTTCTTTGTCTAGGGGCGGGACTTACACCGCTAATCGCAGAATCTCGGCAATGGTTTCTTTGGGGTAGAGTCCACCAATCCCCCATTGCCGGGCAAGACCTTCAGCATTCTCCGCGATTGCCTCGATGTCGGTTGCCGCAATCCCCACCTCAGCCAACCGCACCGGCGATTTGATCGCTACAAACCACTGCTCCAGCGCCGCAATCCCGGCCTCACCGGAATCCAGCCCGAAAATTTCCTTGGCGAACCGCGCAAACTGGCTGGGATTTTTTTGCAGATACCACTTCATCCAGGCGGGCATCACAATGGAAAGCCCTGCCCCGTGCGGGATGTTGTAGATGGCGCTCATAGCATGCTCGATCATGTGGTTGGGAAAGCTGTACGGGCCGATGCCGGCCGGGGTCAGGCCGTTGAGGGCCAGGGTGGCCGTCCACATGAAGGAGGCGCGGGCCTTGGCGTGGGTTGGCTCTGCCATGATCAGGTCGGTGGTTTCAATCACCGTTTTGACGATCCCTTCCACCAGCCGGTCCTGGAGATGGGTGCCGGGCTGTTTGGTAAAGTAGCCCTCAATCACATGGGCGATGGCATCCACCGCGCTGTAGGCCGTGTAATTCAGGGGCACGGAATGGGTCAACTCCGGGTTGAGGATGGAGACCCTTGGGTAGACGTGGGCTGAGCCGATGTTGTATTTTTGGCGGGTTTCGGCGTTGGTGACCACCGAGTTGCCGTTCATTTCGCTGCCGGTGGCGGCCAGGGTCAGAATGGTGAAGATGGGCAGGGCGCGCTCCACCTCCTTGCCGACGAAGAACTGCCAGACATCCGAATCGCTCAAAGCGCCAACGGCGATGGCCTTGGCCTCGTCCAGCACCGAGCCGCCGCCCACCGCCAGGATCGCCTCGACCTTGTCCTGCTTGGCCAGGGCCACGCCCTCCCTGGTGTGCGACAGGAGCGGATTGGAGTCCACTCCGCCAAACTGGGTGCAACCGATATTATTGGCCGTGAGGCTGGCCAGAACCCGATCGAGCAGGCCGCTTTTGATCACCGAGTTGCGGCCATAGACCAGAAGCACCTTGGTGATTCCGGCGGCTTTTAGTTCCGCGCCGATAAGGGTTTCCTTGCCAGCGCCGAAGATGATCTTGGTCGGATTGTGAAAGGTGAAGTCAAACATGAGTCCTCCTTGTGGCGGGTGATCCGGTTTTTTGTGCGGGGAGCGAAGACGAGTACAAGGCTAAAATACCGTATCGTTCTCAGGCTGTCACTCGGTATCATTACGCCAGGGGCGGGCGTGGCTGCTGGGGGAAAGGCATAAAAAAAGGCCGCCCATATTATGGAGGCGGCCTTGAATTTTTCGTGGCTCCCGGGGAGGGATTCGAACCCCCGACAGGGTGATTAACAGTCACCTGCTCTACCGACTGAGCTACCCAGGAATACTATTCAACTGAACGCGGGCAATATAGCAAGTGCGTATCGGGGCGTCAACATTTTTAGGAGTTGTTGCGAAATAACTATTTCTGTGTCCCTTTCGGTACAGCTCCTTGTGCCTTGAGGACTGCGTTTCTGTACAACCGTTTAGCAGACAAAATCCATCCGGCCCAAAAACAATTCTCTTGACCGGCCACGGGCAGAGTGCTAATAAAGCAGCTTCCCATTATCGTCCGTCGGGGCGTAGCGCAGTCTGGTTAGCGCGCCTGCCTTGGGAGCAGGAGGCCGGAGGTTCGAATCCTCTCGCCCCGACCATCTTTTTTCTTCTTTCCACTCCCCCTGTCCATCCCCGCTGTGACCTTTTTCTGCACCCGGTTACCGTGGCGGCATCAATAAGTTGTTTCAGCGAAGCGGATTATCATTTATATTTGTGGTCCTTGATTTTGTTTTTACATCCGACAGTGGCTTGGAAAGCCGGGAAACACGGCGGTGCCGCGTCGAAATGGAGCATTTTTGTCTGAGGAAGAGAGCATGGAATTTCACCTGGAAAAAGTCACGGCAAACGAAGCAAAGCCCAAGCCGGATCAAAACGCCCTGGGTTTTGGTAGACATTTTACCGATCATATGCTGGTTATGGAGTATACCGAGGGCCAGGGCTGGCATGACCTGGCGATCCAGCCATACCGGAATTTTTCTCTGGACCCGGCAGCCATGGTTTTCCATTACGGCCAGGCCATTTTTGAGGGGATGAAGGCCTACCGGGGTAAGGACGGCGGCATCTATCTCTTTCGTCCGGCGGCGAACATCGAGCGGATGAACATCTCGGCGGCGCGGCTCTGTATGCCGCAATTGCCGGTGGAGGAGGTTATCGCCGCACTCAAGGAACTGCTTCGCCTCGATCAGGACTGGATTCCCTCGGCCCAAGGCGCAACCCTCTACATTCGCCCCACCATGATCTCCACCGAGGCGGCTCTGGGTGTGCGGCCGGCCAAGGAATATTTGTTTTTTGTCATCATGAGTCCGGTTGGCGCCTACTACCCGGAAGGATTCAACCCGGTCAAGATCTACGTCACCGATGCCTATGTCCGCGCTGTGCCCGGCGGGGTAGGCCATATCAAGGCGGCGGGTAACTACGCGGCCAGCATCATGGCGGCGGAGGAAGCCAAGAAGAAAGGTTTTACCCAGGTGCTCTGGCTCGATGCCGCAGAGCGGCGTTACATTGAAGAAGTCGGCACCATGAATATCTTCTTTGTGATCGGCGACGAGATCATCACCCCGCCGTTGGGCGGCAGCATTCTGCCTGGGGTTACCCGCGACTCGGTGATCCAGATGGCCAAGGGCTGGGGTCTTACCGTGGTGGAGCGCCGAATTTCCATTGATGAGGTTCTGGCGGCCCAGGAAAACGGCTCGCTCAAGGAGATTTTTGGTACCGGCACTGCGGCGGTGATCTCACCGGTGGGTTCCCTGCACTACCAGGGCAAGGACTGCCTGATCAACAGCGGGAAAACCGGCACCTTGTCCCAAAAGCTCTTTGATGAAATCCAGGCCATCCAGTATGGGGCTAAGGAAGACCCCTATGGTTGGGTGGTGCGGCTCTGAGGTGTTTTGCCGAAAGGAAAGAGGTTTCCGTTGGGAAAACAATCTAACGGATTGATATTATTTTATAAAAAAAGTAAAGAGCAGCTCTTGATTTTTTAAGGCCCGATACATATTGTGTGGCCATCAAGGCAGGAAAGCGTCGCGTAAGCGGTCTTCCCTGCCGCTTCATTTACGGGTCGGGAACGCTTTGGGCACCTGTTGCCCGCTGTTTCGTTTCATGGTTACACACAATACATTACCAAAAACAACTGGAGGCATTACATGAAAATTCGTCCGTTAAATGATCGTATCCTGATCAAAAGACTGGAGGAAGAGCTGAAGACCAAGGGTGGGCTCTTTATCCCCGACAGCGCTAAGGAAAAACCAGCCGAGGGCAAAGTTGTTGCCGTGGGCAAGGGCCGCCTCAACGAGAAAGGCGATCGGGTGGCGATGGATCTCAAGGCCGGCGACAGGGTTCTGTTTTCCAAGTATGGCGGCAACGAAATCAAGATTGATGGCGAGGACTACCTCATCATGCGTGAGGACGATGTTCTCGGGGTTCTTGAGGGAAAATAACCGACGTTTGTAACCCGTTACTCCGACAAGTTGTGTAATTTTTTGAGATTAGACGGAAAGGAGAATTATCATCATGGCTGCAAAAGATATCAAATATGGGGTGAAAGCCCGTGAGTCCATCCTGAATGGCGTAAACATCCTGGCCAATGCGGTCAAGGTAACGCTTGGTCCCAAAGGCCGCAATGTTCTGATCGAGAAATCCTACGGCGCGCCTATCATCACCAAGGACGGCGTTTCCGTTGCCAAGGAGATCGAGGTAAAGGATCGCTTCGAGAACATGGGCGCCCAGATGGTCAAAGAGGTTGCCTCCAAGACCTCCGACGTGGCTGGCGACGGCACCACCACTGCCACCATCCTGGCCCAGGCCATTTATGCCGAGGGTTCCAAGCTGGTTGCTGCTGGCAACAATCCCATGGACATCAAGCGCGGCATCGACAAGGCTGTTGAGGCTGTGGTTGCTGAGTTGAAGAAAATCGCCAAGCCCACCAAGGAGCAGAAAGAGATCGCTCAGGTCGGCACCATCTCCGCCAACAATGATTCCACCATCGGCAACATCATCGCCGAGGCCATGGACAAGGTCGGCAAGGAAGGCGTTATCACCGTGGAAGAGGCCAAGGGCATGGAGACCACTCTGGACGTGGTTGAAGGCATGCAGTTTGACCGCGGCTACCTCTCTCCGTATTTTGTCACCGATGCCGAGAAGATGGTAGTGAGCCTGGAAGAGCCCCTTATCCTGATCAACGAGAAGAAGATCGGCAGCATGAAGGATCTGCTCCCCATCCTTGAGCAGATCGCCAAATTGGGGCGCCCCCTGTGCATCATCGCCGAGGACGTGGACGGCGAGGCCCTGGCTACCCTGGTGGTCAACAAGCTGCGCGGCACCCTGAACGTTGCCGCCGTTAAAGCTCCTGGCTTTGGCGACCGCCGCAAGGCCATGCTGGAAGATATCGCCACCCTCACCGGCGGCCAGGTGATCACCGAGGATCTCGGGATCAAGCTGGAGAATGTCACCATCAAGGATCTCGGCACTGCCAAGCGCATTGTCATGGATAAAGACACCACCACCATCGTTGATGGCGCTGGCGACAAGAAAAGTCTCGCCGCCCGGGTCAAGCAGATCCGCGCTCAGATCGACACCTCCACCTCCGACTACGACCGCGAGAAGCTCCAGGAGCGTCTGGCTAAGTTGATCGGCGGCGTTGCGGTGATCAATGTCGGTGCAGCCACCGAGATCGAAATGAAAGAGAAGAAGGCCCGGGTGGAAGATGCGCTGAACGCTACCCGCGCTGCAGTGGAAGAGGGCATTGTTCCTGGCGGCGGCGTTGCATATCTGCGCTGCCTGGATGCGCTCAAGAAACTCAAGCTCACCCCTGAGATGGAGCTTGGCAAGCAGATCGTGGCTCGGGCTCTCGAAGAGCCGGTGCGTCAGATCGCCAACAACGCCGGCCTTGAAGGCTCGGTGATTGTTGAGCATGTTAAGAACATGAAGGGCTCCAAGGGCTTCAACGCCGACACCGAGAAGTTTGAAGACCTGATTGAAGCAGGGGTCATCGATCCTGCCAAGGTAACGCGCTTTGCGTTGCAGAATGCAGCCAGTGTTTCCGGCCTGCTGCTGACCACCGAGTGCATGATTGCCGAGCATCCCGAAGAAGATAAGGGTGGCGCTGGCGGTGGCATGCCTGGCGGTATGGGCGGCATGGGTGGAATGGGCGGCATGGGCGGCATGATGTAAGAGCCGTACCTCCTGCTGTTTCCTTTGTCCTGCAAGTAGCCCCCGGGTTTTTCGTGCGCGGAACCCTCGGGGGCTTTTTTTGTGGTTGACAATTGCCGCAAAATCTTGAATATAAGGACTTCTTTTTGCATGGCGATGTAGCTCAGCTGGTTAGAGCATACGGCTCATATCCGTAGTGTCCGGGGTTCAAGTCCCTGCATCGCCACCATTTAAAAGTATAACTCGTTGAAATTATCGCGGGTTGTAATATATAAAAAGCTCTCGCTTCGATTCTGTTATATCGGACGGGAGCTTTTTTTTATGTCGAAACCGGTCTGTATTGTTTACGCCTCAGGAGAACAAGGAGAGGAGCATGTTCACGAAAGCGTTTCCATGGGTAGTGTTCGTTGCGGCTGGGCTTATGCTGCTTTTGTATTATTTCGGCGCCTCAAGTGGCAATTGTTCAATTATCATCAATGGCGAGGAGATTGGCGGTCTGCGGGGAGTCGCTTGTGTCACGGGCGGGTTGCTGGTTGCCGGGCTTGCCGTAGTGGGGGCTTTGGCTCTTGTGGCGTTGGTGCTTGCTGGGACATCAATGGTATTGCTGGGGGTGCTGGCGGTTTTCTTCCTGGCTCTGCTCTTTGCCTTTTCTCCTGTCTTGGCCCCGATTGTTGGCGTTGCGATTATTGTGGCGCTGGTCGTGCGAAAGCGTAAAGAGAAGAACCCGCCCCAAAAAGAAGCATAGCTGCGGGTAAAAAGAGGGTGTTTTCCCGCTCGCTGATTGCGATAGGTCGTTGCCCAATAAAAAAAGCGCTCCCATGGGACCAAGGGGAGCGCTTTTTTTGTGTTCTGTGATCCGGGCTGGAGTTATTCGTCATCCTCCAACTCGTCGTCCTCAAGCTCATCTTCCAGAGTCTCGACGTCGTCATCGGTTTCCTCATCCTCGGTTCCGGCCTCATCGTCTCCGGGCAGGTCATCGTCCGTGGAGGTGTCTGATGCCTCATCCGGCCCGGCGACAAGTTCATCGTCTTCCTCCGCAGAAGGCTTGCGGATTTTTGTCGGGGGTAGGATTATGGCGGTAATTTTGGCAATATCTTGTCGCACCAGCGGATCTGCAAGACAAAAGGCACATTCAGCAATGTGCTTTTCCATGAAGGAAGCCATGCGGGCGGGCGCCATGGACTCTTCCTGGACTTGGGCATACCATGATTTGACAAGCCTCTGTAAGCGCTCGCATTCCATCGTTCCGTACTCCTTTGTCTGTTCAAAACCGGTGTAATACTGTCAAAAGACAAACCCCATGCTTGCCTCAAGTCGAGCCATATGTACCGTATTTTTTCCCTGCTGCCCAGACTCTTTTGTTAAAAAAAGAAAAATGTTGTTTCCCTGGGGCCAACATTATATCTTGGCCCCAGCGGATGGAAGTGGAAAGGGCTCTGGTGGCTCTCCCGGACTTCAAATCCGGTGCACCGGGTTAACAGCCTGGTGGGTGGGTTCGATTCCCATGCACTTCCGCCAAAATTATACCGAGTAAGGCAAGAGCTTTCAGCCTCTTGTCTTCAGCAACGGATATCCCATTTTCTCCCGTTGGGCCACGAACTTCTCCGCAACCTTTCTCGCAATATTCCTGATTCTGCCGATGTACCGGGTTCGCTCCGCCACGCTGATCGCCTTTCGGGCGTCCAGCAGGTTGAAGGTGTGCGAACACTTAAGGCAGTAGTCGTAGGCCGGCAGGATCAGCTCCAGATCCAGCAGCCGGTGCGCCTCGGACTCAAAGGTGTCGAAAAACGAGAGCAGGGCCGTCACGTTTGCCTGCTCGAAGTTGAAGGTGGAAAATTCCACCTCGGCCTGATGAAAGATGTTGCCGTAGGAGACCTCGGAGTTCCAGGCGATATCGTAGACGCTGTCCACTTTTTGCAAATACATGGCGATGCGTTCCAACCCGTAGGTCACTTCCACCGTGATCGGAGAAAGCTCCAGGCTGCCCGCCTGCTGGAAGTAAGTGAACTGGGTGATCTCCATCCCGTCCAGCCATACCTCCCAGCCCAGGCCAGAGGCGCCAAGGGTCGGGGATTCCCAGTCATCCTCGACAAAGCGGATGTCGTGCGCCAACGGGTCCAGGCCGAAGCGGGTGAGGCTCTCGATATAGAGATCCTGGATATTGGGGGGAGAGGGCTTGATCATCACCTGAAACTGGTAGTAATGCTGGAGCCGGTTGGGGTTTTCCCCATAACGGCCATCGGTGGGCCGCCGCGAGGGCTGGACATAGGCGACCTTCCACGGCTCCGGCCCCAAGGCCCGAAGCAAGGTGGCAGGATGGAAGGTGCCAGCTCCTACTTCCATGTCATACGGTTGTTGCAACGCGCAACCCTGTTCGGCCCAAAACGAGAATGTTATCTTGAAAATACATGTTGTTTCCTTGGTTTTTTTCTATCTCCCTCCTGTCGCAAGGGGAGGGGAGATTTTGTCGTGCGGTTGCTCCCTCTCCCCTCGCGGGAGAGGGTCGGGGTGAGGGGGAGGGGAATTATTTCAGACACCTCTGTCTGATAATCTCAAGCACCACGTCCAGGTTCTCAAAAACTTCGTTATTCCAAAATCTCAAAACGCTGAATCCATTCATGGCAAGACAGGCATTCCGTTGTTGATCTCTGTGCTCCGCCTCCGCATGTTGCCCTCCGTCAAGCTCTACGACAATTCGTTTGTCAAATGAGACGAAGTCAACAATATACCTTCCAATCGGCT
>JAPLJG010000013.1 GCA_026388735.1 Deltaproteobacteria bacterium | reverse complement strand
TGCCGCCGTACTTTGATTTCCAATTGTAGTATGTGGCGTCTGAGATCCCGTGTTTGCGGCAGATCTCTTTGACTTGAACACCCGCTTCGCCTTCTTTGAGAATGGCGATGATTTGATTCTCGGTAAAACGTGACTTTTTCAACAGAGCCTCCTGGTCGTATTGTGCCAGAAAACTCTACTTTTGACATGTCTACCTTTTAGGGAAGCTTACGTAGTCATAGTAATTTTTCTGTGGAGAATGTTCCAGTTAATTCACATCGGATAGCCGCTGTGTAAGCGAGTGTTACTTGCTTACGGGACTTTTTGTTTTTTTGCCGCCCGATGCCCAGCGCTTAAATTAAGCTTGGTTGCCAGAGCCAATCAGTCCACCTCCATCATGACTCCTGTTTTGTTGATTCAGTTTTCAAGGGGAAGGTCATCAGGAGCAGAACCTGCTTGACGGTGAAGATACCCTCGACTACATCTTTTACGAGCAACTAAAAAAAGATTCACGGCAACGAAGCAACAGGAACGGCGGTTGCCTGACCGTGTTTACTGCCGTGCTGGTGCCGCTCCGCTGGGTCTGGCGGTTTTACCGCTAGTGGTTTGTGTGGGCGGCTAAAAAAGTTATTGCTTATGGAAGAGCTTATGGATGCAAACACATTCACCATTTTAGACAGTCTCAATGAGGGGATACTCATTCTTGATCAGATATACACGATTGTTCATGCCAACAAGGTGGCGATAAAACTTTATGGCTCCGAGGGCGGGGAAGTTGTCGGGAGAAAATGCCATGAGGTTTTTCATGGCAGGCTCTTGCCCTGTGGTCAAAAAGACCACGGTGGCGAAGACCGTTGCGCCTGCAGAGAGGTGTTTGAAAGTGGACAGTCCGTTATGCTCAAGCATCGGCATGTCTTGCCGGATGGTTCGGCAAGGATTTTTGAAATCTCTGCTTCGCCTCTTAAGGATGAACATGGCAGGGTTAGCCGTTCCGTTTTGATTATGCGGAATATCACAATGGAAGAGAAGCTGAAAGGAGAGCTTGCCGCCAGTCACCAGACCCTTGAAATGATCTTCGCCAATGCCCCATTTACAATCACTTTTATTGACAGGGAAATGCGGGTGATACGGCTAAATTCCGCAATGGAAACCCTCATCGGAATGAAAACAGAGATGGTACAGGGGAAGCACTGCTATGAGTGCTGGGGGCAGTATGCCCATGATGAAACCCGGAGAGGCAGAGAAAAGGTGTGTGATAAATGTCAGGCGTTACCCGCCTTGCTTAAGGGACAAAGGCATTCGTATGAAAGACTGTTGGGAGATAGATTCTTTGAAATTATCACGACTCCGGTTCGTGATGCCAGTGGTGTGATTATCGGCGTAATGGAGATGGGTAATGACATAACCGAGCGCCACAGGGACCGGGTGGCCTTGCAGCAGAGCGAACAGCGATTTCATGCCATCCTTGACCAGGCTTCGGACGCGATTTTTGTCCATGATTTCGATGGCCGTTTCCTTGAGGTAAACCGCCAGGCCTGTGACTCTTTAGGATACACGCGGGAAGAATTGCTGCAATTATCCGTGAACGACGTTAATCCAGGAATTTCACGGAAAAATCCGAAAGAGAATTTCTGGAAAAATCTTTCCGCCAAAGACACCTTCGTCATTGAAAGCAGCCATCGCCGCAAGGACGGATCTTTTTTCCCAATAGAAATTCATATCGGTGCGCTTGAGTACGATAACCAGCCGGTCGTACTTGGTATTGCTCGTGACACCTCGGGGCGGGAAAAAGCCCAAAAAGCATTGCAGGAGAACATAAACAACTACCGGGCTCTGTTTGAAAATTCGCCGACCGTTATCTGCGTTGCCGATGTCTCGGGAATACAGGAATATCTTGTCGGGTTGCCTTCGGAGGCCACAGCGGATTATGAAGCATTTTTCCGGAACAACCCGAGTGAGCTTGCCGCCTGCTTGTCGCGATTGCGGATTTTCGAGGTGAATCAGGCGGCTCTGCGGCTCTTCGTTGCCGCCTCCATACAGGAAGTTACTACAGGGCTATTCACGATCTTCGGCCAGGAATCACGGCCTTACTCCATCGGAGGGCTTGAGGCCATAGCGAGGGGTGAGACATTTTTTGAGCACGACATATTCCTGCATGATCTGACGGGTGCTGAAATCTATGGCATCCTGCATTGGAGTGTTGTCCCTGGGTATGAAAAAAATTATAATCGGGTTATTCTCTCAATTGTTGATCTCACAGCTAGAAAAAAGGCCGAAGACCATCTGGCTTGCCATCGGGAACAATTGCAGCGGTTGTCCCATCGTCTTGTCGAGACGGAGGAACTGGAGCGGCGGTATATAGCGCGAGAACTGCATGATAAACTGGGGCAGCATCTTGCCGCCTTGGGCATAAATCTTAATATTCTTGAGTCAAAAGCCTTGGTGGGACAGGATTCTGAAAGTGCAAGGCGGTTTTCCGATTCTGTTGAACTCATAGAGGAAATGACCCAACAGGTACGGGATATCATGGCGGACCTCAGGCCTCCGGTGCTGGATGACTATGGCCTCAGCGCGGCTTTACGCTGGTATGGGGACATAGTCTCAAAACGGACAACCATTCAGGTGGAAGTGACCGGTGTTGTTTTGCCAAGATTTTCACCTATCCTGGAGATGGCGCTTTTTCGGGTTGTTCAGGAAGCCCTGACCAATGTGGTAAAGCATTCCGGCGCAACCGAGGCCGAGGTTTATTGTCTTGCGCAGGGGGGAAGGATTTTGCTTGAAATAAATGATAACGGAAAGGGGTTCGCGGAAGATGTGCCTTCGAGTCAGGGCGAAACACCACGCCTGGGACTTGTGTCCATGCGGGAACGGCTACAGGCCTTTGGCGGCAGACTGACTGTTGATTCCAGTCCCGCTTCGGGTGCCAGAATCATCGTGGAGGTAGAGGTGTGAGTTTGCGTATAGCCCTTGTGGATGATCATGCGATGATCCGGGAAGGCCTGCGCCATCTTTTGTGTTCTGTTGCGCAGTTTGAGGTTGTGGCAGAGTCGGCGAGCGGACGTGAGGCTCTGCTTATTGTGGCCATGAACCACAAAATCAAAGTGGTTATTCTTTCCGTTCATTCGACGTTGGAGCATATTTACCAAGCTTTTGCCGCAGGTGCCTGTGGCTATGTACTGAAAGAATCCATTGGCAAGGAGCTTATCGCCGCCATCAGGGCGGCCCACTGCGGCAAGAGGTATTTGAGCAGGAAAATCGACGAAAAAGAGCTGCTGAGGAAGATGCTCTCTGGGGGGAAATCTCCACTCGAAGGCTTGAGCAAGCGTGAGCGGCAGGTGCTCCAGCTTGTTGTCGAGGGCGCATCAAGCGCCAGTATTGCCGAACAGCTGGCCTTGTCGCCTAAAACCATTGAAACCTACCGTAGTCGCCTCATGCAGAAACTCGGAGTGCCGGATATCCCGGCCCTCGTAAAGTTTGCCATCCAACATGGTCTTACCACCATCGAATGATTGGACTTCTCCTCTACCCCCTCCTTTAATTTTCTTTTTGAAAAACATTGGCAATCATTGCTCGGAAACTGAATAGCCTACCATCACTTGCCTGATTCCTTAGGAAAAAGAGGCGGTTGATCTTTTTTCTGTTGTCAAGGTTTCCTTACAGACATGTTGGATATCCGTTTTTATAAGTATAAGGGGGATAACTTAGGAAATTGTCTTTTGGGAACAACCTGTGTGAAGAAGTGAAAAATTGTTTTAGCCGCTTTCTCTGGATAGCCCTTGGCAAAGCCATGGGCTTCACCGCGCTCTTGTCTGTCTCTCTGTTCTTGGCCGTGGAACATGGCCGAGAAAGCTCGTTGGACCTAGCCGTGACAACGGTTCGCGCAAATGCGTTCACTGATCTGAGGTACCGGGATCTTTTGGCCGAGTCCAGCGGAGCCTATCTACAGGTTTCTGAAAGGGTGATTCCTGACCCAGCTCTGGCAACGCACACGGATCGGGACATTACCCTGCCTGATGGCAGGCGTTTCACACGCATTCTTCCCACATATTTTTATAGACTCGTCCATGGGACCGATCCAGGGGTGCCCATGCGGGTGGATGTAAAAACTTTTCAACCGTTGGGGCCAGACGATACCCCGGATACATGGGAAAGAAGCGCTCTTGCACGGTTACGTGCCGGAGCGGCCGAGGTGTATGACGTTGTCCCTGCGAATGGAATAAGTCATCTGCGCTTTATGAGCAGACTGCTAGCCACAGAGGGCTGCGTGCGGAATCGTCCCGGTCAAGGGATAAAAGCGGGCGACCTACTCGGCGGCCTGAGTGTGACGCTGCCCATGACCGGATTTGATGCGGCCTATAAAGGCCACGTTAGGGTTGTGCTGTTCATGCATTTAGGATTGTGGTTGTTGGGCTTGCTGGGCATCGGCTGGAGTTCCAGGAAAATCGGCATACGGGATGACGCAGTGCGACGGGCAGAACAAGAGATCAGGCAGTCCTATAGGGAAATGCGCGTTATCTTTGATGCAACCAGTATCGGTATGGCCAAGCTTTCCGGCTCGGGAACGGTTATTCGTGCTAACAGGGCTCTGTTGCGGCTCTGCAGCCCTGATTCCAACTGCAATGAAATGGTGAGTCGCCAGTTTGAGAAAATGTTACCGTTTGAGAATCCAGATTGTTTTCTTTCCGCTTTTTCTCTGGCGCAAAGCGGCGCGCTGAACGCCGAATGCGAGGTGGCCATCCTGGGGCCGGACGGGGCGCGATTTTACCATCTTTCCGTAACAGCTCTGGATATCGTGGCGGGCAATCTCGATGAATACCTTGTCTCTCTGGGTGACATCACCGTTCAGCACAGGGCGAAAATCCGAGAGCGGGAGACTAGGGAGGAGTTGGGAAAAATATTCGACGCCATTGATGAGATCATCACCATTCAGGATGCCGAGATGCGAATTACCGGGGTGAACAGGGCGGCCTGCAAACAGTTCGGGGTCTCCGCCGAAGCGCTTATTGGTAGATACTGTTATGAGGTGTTCAGGGGTGCGAATTCCCCTTGTCCCGACTGTCCGGAGCTTGCCTCGCTCAAGGACGGCGAACCACATGTGGCGGAAATCGAACACCGGAATCTCAACAAAATTTTCTCTGTATCCGCCGCGCCCCTTGTTGACAAGGATGGCAAGGTGGTCAAAGTGGTTCACTGTGCCCGAGATTTGACAGAAAAACGGGCGCTTGAAAAGCAGTTGCGTCAAGCCCAGAAAATGGAGGCCATCGGCACTCTGGCTGGTGGCATCGCCCACGATTTCAACAATATTCTTACGGCGATCATCGGTTATTCCGAGTTGTCCATCCTGAAGCTTCCGAACGATTCCCCGATGCGAGCGGATATTGACAAAGTGTTGCAGGCCGGGCTGCGGGCCAAGGAACTTATCAAACAAATTCTCACCTTCAGCCGCCAAGCTGAGCAAAAGATGCAGCCCCTCAGTTTGCAGCCCATTGCCAAGGAAGCATTCAAGCTTCTGCGCGCCACCCTCCCCACTACCATCGAACTACGGCAGCATATTGCGGACTGCGGGATGGTAATCGCCGATCCGACCCAAATGCACCAAGTGATCATGAATCTCTGTACCAACGGATACCATGCCATGCTGGAGAAGGGAGGGGTTCTCGGGGTGACCATGGAAATGGTGGAATTGAGGCCGGATGACGTAAAAAATAAGGTGGTGCTCAAGCCCGGAAATTATGTGCGGCTTTCGGTGAGCGATACCGGGAGCGGGATAGCTCCGGAGATACGGGAACGCATTTTTGAGCCGTATTTTACCACTAAAAAAAAAGGGGATGGCACCGGTCTTGGTTTGTCTGTCGTACACGGCATTATCCAAGGACTGGGCGGGCATGTTTCCGTCTATAGTGAGCCTGGTGCCGGGACAACTTTTCATGTCTATCTCCCGTTACTGGAAGCATCGCCAGGCCTTCTTCCGGTCGAGAGTGCCGCCGACGTACAGATCCCCACAGGGAGTGAGCGGGTGCTTGTGCTGGATGATGAAAGAGACGTGGTTGACACGGAAGAGCGGATTCTTGGCAGTCTGGGTTATATGGTCCGCGCCTTTGTAAATTGCACGGAGGCGATGAATGAATTTTTTAGAGAACCCAATGGGTATGACTTGATCATAACGGATATGAGCATGCCAAAAATTTCCGGCATGGAACTGGTTGCGGCGGTACGAGAAGTACGGCCAGATATCCCGATCATCATGTGTACAGGGTTCAGCGAAATTATGAATGAGGAAAAAGCGCGGCAGCTAGGGATCAACAAACTTGTCATGAAACCTGTGACCATCAAGGAACTTGCCCAGAGTGTGCGGGAAGTGCTTGACGCCGCAAGAGAAAAAAAGGGGAGAAATGAGGGGTGATTCTTCATTGAGTTTCCATGGTTTATGTTTCTGCTGCATAAGACACAGCTGGCAATCTCTGCGGAGCATGTCTAATCCATGAAGGTTGTCCCCGAACCGTCAAAGATTCTCAATGCCCCTGTTACGTCAGGGGGGGTAAATCTACGTGGCACGATAGTTCCGCTCATTTATTGGTGAGGCGGTAACGTTTCAATATGTCCAGTTTATTTAGCGGGGTAGCTTTATATCGTGAAAATATAGTGAGACTTTATGCGGAGTTTCTTGAGAGTGTGGGAGCAAAAAACATTTACAGCTTGGAGGTAGCAATGTTTCAAACTATCGGCAAAAAAATTGCCTTGGGTTTTGGCTTGGTGCTGGTATTGCTGGTTGTCCTTGCCTTGACTAGTTTTTTCGGGGTTGGCGGGATAGTGCATAACGCCAAGGAAGTCATTGGGGGAGGTCAGCTCAACGCTGAGCTGGCGCAACGAGAAGTGGACCACCTTAACTGGGTGAGCAAGGTGACCGGCGTGCTGCTTAACGGAGGTACTGAGTTGAGCGTGGAGACCGATCCCCATAAATGCGGGTTCGGCAAATGGTATTATGGTGAAGGACGTGAACATGCCGAGAAACAGTTTCCCGACCTCAAGTCACTTTTTGCTGAGATTGAGGAGCCCCACAAAAAACTTCACGAATCAGCGACCGCCATCAAGGGAAGCCTTGCCAGTGGCAGCACCAAAGATGCCTTGGCCGTATACCATGCGCAAACCATCCCCGCCCTACAGTCTGTGCAGGGCCTGCTGAACAAGATCCGAAAGGAGGCGCAAACTCATTTGATTACCGACCAGGCCATGCTGGAGTCTGCAACAAGAACACAGCTATTGGTTGGAATAATTGCCCTTATGGCGTTAGGATTGGGGGCAGCGGTAGCCTTTTTTATTGTCCGAGGAACCTCTGCCGCTATTAAGCATGTGAGCATGAGCTTAGGCGAAGGAGCCAGTCAAGTTGCCGCCGCAGCGGGAGAGGTTTCTTCGTCAAGCCAGACTTTGGCTGAAGGTGCTTCTCAACAAGCCGCAGCGGTGGAAGAAACCTCTGCCTCCCTTGAAGAGGTCGGCGCCATGGTCAAGCAGGATGCCGACCATGCCCGCCAGGCCGACGAACTTATGAAAGAAGCCAACAGGGTGATCATGAGCGCAGACGAATCCATGAAAAAGCTCATTACCTCCATGCAGGAAATCTCGACGGCCAGCACTCAAACCCAGAAGATCGTGAAAACTATCGACGAGATTGCCTTCCAGACTAATTTACTTGCCTTGAATGCTGCGGTAGAGGCCGCCAGGGCTGGTGAAGCCGGAGCCGGATTTGCCGTGGTTGCTGACGAGGTCCGCAACTTGGCCATGCGTGCGGCGGAGGCGGCCAAGAACACCTCGGAACTTATCGAGGGCACGGTTCAGAAAGTCAACACCGGCAGCGCTTTGGTCAAAGAAACAAGCGAATCTTTCAATACCGCAGCCGAGTCCACCTCTCGGATCGGCACAATCATTAGCGAGATGGCCGGATCGGCAAGCCAGCAGGCCGAGGCCGTCACCCAGGTCACCAAGGCCATCCACGAAATCGACGCCGTTACCCAGAGCAACGCAGCGGCGGCAGAAGAATCCGCCTCTGCCTCCGAAGAGCTGAACGCCCAGGCGGAGATGATGAAGGGTTCTGTGGGAGATCTCATGGAAATGGTGGGTGGCACAAGCGAAGAAATCTCTGGCGTCAGGCGTAAATCTCCCCAGGTGACTCAGCTCAAGCGTCCTCCGATGATGAATAAACGGTCATTCCCTAATAAAACCACTCCCGCTAGAAAGGCACTGCCCCCCGCAGCCAAGAAATTTGCAGCTTCACGCAAACCGGAAAATGTTATCCCCATGGGAGAAGACTTCGAGGATTTTTGAAGTAAAAGTCAGATAACAGAGAGATGAAATGGATAATTTAACTTCATGCGATTACCCATGGGTGATTTTCACCCTGGATAAAAGCCAGATGGCAATCTCGGCAGAACATGTGCAATCAATGGTGGTGATATCAGACCCCTCAAAATTACCCAATGCCCCTGCCTATATCCGTGGGGTAAGCAACCTGCGGGGCACTATTGTTCCTGTCATTGACTTGCGGTCACCGCAGCTGGCTACAGGAACTTGAAGCCTCGCTTCAGGAGCACCGAAATTTTAGTCTAGCCACCGACCCTCACCAATGTGCGTTCGGAAAATGGTATAACAACTACCAGCCCGCAACTTATACTTTGACGAGTTTGCTTAAGCAATTTGAAGAGCCGCACCGAATAATTCACAGCATTGCAGAGCAGGTCTTTACGCTTGCAAAGAAGGGGGACACCTCCGGGGCGCATAAATTGATTGAAGAGTGCAGAGACAAGGAGCTGGCCCAAATGATCACCATTTTTGGCCAGGTGAAACAGTATTATCGTACCCAGAACAACGAAGTTTCTATCGTGCTGGAACACCGAGGGAAACCTATTGCCATGGCAGTTGACACCATCGAATCTGTTGAGCATTTCGAAGAAGGTAGCATAACAGAGGCCCCGACAACCCTTGCCGTAGAACAAGAGGCTCGGTTTGTCACTCTGGTGGGGCGTCGAAAACAGGACGGATCAACCGTCTTGATCTTAGATACAGAGCAAATTGTTGGCAACATAGAAAATGAGTCATGACCCATGATAAAATAATTGAGAGCAAATTTGCAGGGAAGGAGTGTTGCTGCGGACGCCTTGAGATTTCAGGATAGCTATCTTTGTAATATCAGGAGGAAATTATGACTTGTTGGGGATTCTTGAAATGCGGTCGAGAGAAAGGCGGCGTGAAAGAAAAGGAGTTTGGCGTCTGTCCTGCCTATCCGGGTCATGGGAGACAATGCGCAAAGGTTCCCAGAACATTATGCGGTGGAACAGTGCAAGGGGACTGGGCCATGAAACTTTTTGGCTGTAAAAAATGTGACTTCTACAACAGCCCATATTACGAGCAGGATTGTAAGGGTAGCGAACAACTTTCCGGTAATTGACGGGTTATTTATTGTACGATTTGCCTTCGTAAGGCAAATATGGAGCAGGGTGCCCAAAAGGAGGGTGTAAAAAGGATTGTATAAATGGTCCAGCAGGGGCTAGAATTCCCCCATCTCAAAAAAAACTAGCACGACGGCTTCAACATAGTGGACTTGGTTGCCTTGGGAGGCTGGGAAAAACCCAATAGAAAAGCCCCAGTTGGAACAAGGAATCTCAAGCGCGTACCGGAGGGCGACCGGACAACAAAAAAAAGGACCTAGGAGAATTCCCCTAAGTCCTTGGTATTACTGGTGCGCCCGGCACGATTCGAACGTGCGACCTGCGGATTCGTAGTCTAGCTACCTACATCTGACCGGCCTCACCTAATTACATAAGGGATTCTGGTGAGCCTGATGTTTCTGAGTTGAAAATGATACATCTCCCACCAGGCCTCTTTTCCAGCTTGCATTGATCCCTTCACTTTGTCATTATGGCTTCTTCCCCCCCCCCCCGCAACCATAGCCCTCTTGGAGAACAAACATGAACAAGTCAGAATTCGTCAGCAAAATTGCCGAAGCATCGGACCTCACCAAGGTCGCAGCAGAGAAAACCCTGAATTCAGTGTTGGATGTCATTTCAACGGCACTGGCCAATGAAGAGAGCGTCAATCTTATCGGGTTCGGTTCTTTCTCTGTAACCCAGAGGGCAGCCAGGATTGGGCGTAACCCCCAGACCGGCAAGGAAATGAAGATTGCCGAGAAGAAAGTCGTGAAATTCAAAGTGGGAAAGAAGCTGAAGGACTCAGTCTGCATCAAGGTGAAGGCGAAGGGTGGTTGTGGCTGTGGATGCAAGACTGCCAAGCCTATGCCGAAGAAGAAATAAAATAATGTGTGCTGAGGGTTACCTTCCCTGTCCTGCACTTAAGTGCATTGTTTGTGGTGCGTCTGTAGTGATGGAGGTCGGCAATAGTCGAGACCAAATTGGGCAATGCCGTAAGTGGTGTTGTTAATGTCTGCTCGTAGCTCCAGGGAGAAAATAAGTCTATCTTTTTACTGTTGCCAAAAAAGCTGAGGGATCAATTCTCGTTGACGGGTAGAGTTCAAGTCTTCATTCCCATCATGCCATTAGCTATAATGGTGGATCATTGCTTGCATTTGATATTGAAAGGGAGTAAAGGTTCATGCCGTTTTTACGTGTCCATATAGGTGTCTAATGACGCTGTTTTATAATATTACTCAGTGTAACTAAAATTTGAGGTAACCCATCGCTATACCTTGCGAAAGGCTACCTCAGTGATAATCGGTAGCAGTTAATGAATCTTCATAAAAATACATTTTTTGGGACTCATAACCCGAAGGTCGTAGGTTCAAATCCTGCCCCCGCTACCATGTAAATTCTAAGGACTTGGCGTACTGCCGAGTCCTTTTTTTTGGTGCAGCGTCCTCTTGGAAGTGTGAGTCGGATGCTGTTTTTCGTAGACCGTTTGGCTGATCGGTAATAAGGAGAGGATATGGCGGCAACCGTTGACGAGGTAACAATCAATTATGAAGAAGACGGGGTCGTGGTCGTCAAGGAAATCGAAAAGGTTATCCTGTCCAAGGGCGCTTGGGCTACCATTCTCTTTCGTTTTCAGCAGTGGGATCCCAAGAAAAATGAATACAGCCCGGATAAGTATTCCATCCGTCGCTATCGCAAGGTGAACGGGGAATACAGCCAGCAGTCCAAATTCAATATTTCCAGCCCTGACCAGGCGCAAAAAATCGTCGAGGCCTTGCAAGGCTGGCTGTGATGAAAAAAGCAGGCT
This sequence comes from Deltaproteobacteria bacterium, assembly GCA_026388735.1. Classification (GTDB taxonomy): domain Bacteria; phylum Desulfobacterota; class Desulfobulbia; order Desulfobulbales; family Desulfurivibrionaceae; genus Thiovibrio. The sequence continues at coordinate 10,353 of JAPLJG010000013.1, read as the reverse complement.
TTTCCCCAAGCTGTATGGGATGCGCCGGATACCGGTCCATTATGGTTGGCGGTTTTGCTGAAAGAAGCTATATTTTTGCTGTATCCTCTTGATGTTCGGCGTACAAACGGGTTGAGAGCATGAATATTGCGATCACGACACAACGCATCGGCCACAACGCAATGGTGCTTGTAACGGCTATTCACCGTGTGCGCACGACTACGCCCTTCACTAAAAAGTTGCTGAGTCTTTAGGCCAAGGGATGAATATTTCCCCTGCAAGCGCCCCAAGGCAAAAACGAGTTTCCTTTGCTGTCCTGCTGCTTTTTATTCTTCTTGGCTGGTGGCTTTTTTTCGTTTACCAGCGACCGGCCCCTGCGCCTACAGTCGCCCCCATTCCGGTAACGGCGCGGGGAGATCTCGCGGCTGATGAGCAAAGCACCATCGCCCTGTTTCGTTCTGCCTCTCCAGCGGTTGTCTATATCACCAACATTGAAGTCCGAAGGAACATCTTCAGTCTCAACATCCAAGAGATTCCTAAAGGCACAGGTTCCGGCTTTATCTGGGACAAGCAGGGCCGGATCGTGACCAACTACCATGTCATCGAATCGGCCAGTCGGGTCGAGGTTACCCTGGCGGACCGTTCAACCTGGCAGGCCACCCTGGTGGGTGTTGCGCCGGACAAGGATCTGGCGGTGCTACAAATCTCGGCTCCCGCGGCAAAACTTACTCCACTTCCCTTGGGGGAATCCCATAATCTGTTGGTGGGCCAGAAGGTTTTCGCCATCGGCAATCCCTTTGGTCTTGATCAGAGCCTCACCTCCGGCATCGTCAGCGCCTTGGGCCGGGAGATTCAATCGGCAACCGGCAGAACCATTCAAGGGGTTATCCAGACGGACGCCGCCATCAACCCCGGCAACTCAGGCGGGCCTCTTTTAGACAGTGCTGGACGTCTTATCGGGGTGAATACCGCCATCTACAGCCCGTCCGGAGGCAGTGCCGGTATCGGCTTTGCCGTGCCGGTGGATGTGGTGGCCAGGGTGATTCCGGAGATTATCCAGCATGGGCGGCTGATTCGCCCTGGTCTCGGTATTTCCGTGGCGGATGACCAGATTGCCAGGCGGGTAGGGGTGACAGGGGCGCTGATCATGAATATCCAGCCGGGCAGTTCCGCCGAGGCTGCCGGACTGCGGGGAACCCGCAGGATTCAGGGGGAGATCGTCTTCGGGGATGTCGTCCTGGCAGTCGATGCGCTTAAGGTTTCTTCCTACGACGACTTGCGCAATGCCATGGATCGATATAAAGTCGGGGATACAGTTACTTTGACCATCGAGCGGGAAGGCCGGCAGATGCGACTGCCAGTGGTGCTGGAAAAGGTAGGATAGCTTTGTGACCTGGTGGACCCGCGCCCTTAAGAGTCTTATCTCCATAGACGAGCAGCGGCTGGATCTGTTTCGGGTTTTTCCCGGAATAAGAAGGTTTCTGGCTGCCCGACATCACTATGCCTATCTGCGGACAGCCGGCGATATTCTCTTTGCCCTGGTGGTTATTTCCGGACTCTTCGGCCCCAGGGATGCGCGCAGCAATGTTGCGGTGTTTCTGTCGTGGGGCCTCATCTGGCCAAGCATTGTTTTGAGCTGGTTTTTTGTTGGGCGGATGTGGTGCGGGATCTGTCCCTTCCCAGGGCTTGGCGTTTTCCTCCAGCGTCGGGGGATAACCTTTTCCCTGACTGTGCCGAAAATCCTACAGAAATATGGCGTGTACGCCTCGGTTATTCTGCTGGCTCTTATCATCTGGACTGAGGTTGTTGTCGGACTTGACCGTTCTCCGGTCGGCACCTCTTTTTTCGTATTGTCCATCGTTTTTGGCGCGGCCCTGCTTGCAGTTCTTTTTCCTGGGCAGGCCTGGTGCAGGCATCTTTGTCCCTTGGGTCGCATCAGTGGCGCAGCGGCAACCCTTTCTATCACCGAGTTTAGACCGGATCATGAAAAATGTCGCGGCTGCGAAACCTTTGCCTGCAAAAAAGGCTTTGATGGCAAGCAGGGCTGCCCGGTCTATCTTGGCGCCTATAATGTTCAGAACAATCTGCATTGTCTGGTCTGCGGTCACTGTCTGCCTTTCTGTGACCGGGACTCGCCGCAGCTGCTCTTGCGAAATCCCTATTCGGAGCTGATTCGCAACAAGGGCCGCTACATCACCTGCTCGTATATTGTCCCGTTTCTCATAGGCTCCCAACTTGCCCGTTTCCTGCGGAAAAAGGAAATTTACGGTCAGCTTGCCGCCTTCTCCGGCTGGCCGGATGCGGTGCTTTTCAGCCTGTTACTCTTGATCGGTTTTGGCTTAAGCCTGACGATTATCCGTTTTGGCGCCCGCTTGTTTGGGGTCAATGAGGACCCCATGTTTGGCAAGTTTTCGCCCATGGTTCCCATTTTGATTCCCATGGCTTTCACCGGAGAGCTTGTTTATAGGCTGGGATATTTTGCCGCAGGAGTTGGAGATTTTATCCCCACCTTTGGGCGTCAGGCTGGCGTGGCGTTCCTGGAGAAATTTTTCTTTACTATTCCTGATTTTCCGGTGCAGATACTCTCGGCTTTTTTCATGCTCAACGGCTCCATCGCCGGGTGTTACATCCTCTGGCAGTTCTGTCTGAATGATTTCGAGGGGCATATCCGTTTTCGGAATTTTCTCGGAATCAATCTCCTGATCATCGCGCTGCTCTTTTTCTACCTGACTGTTATTTTTTAGTAAGGTAGAGATTATCCCGTTTATCGGGGTTAGGAGCCGTTACGGAGCTGTTTCGTTACGCCTCATTTTGGTTGGGATTGGCTTAGGAAGGAGAGACGTTTGCGTTTGGCAAACTCCCGCATGTTGGTGGTCTGATCCGATTCATCAATGATCTCTCGGCCCACGATTTCTTCAATGATGTCCTCAAGGCTGACAACGCCTGTGACCGAGCCGTATTCATCAACCACCACAAAAAGGTGTTGGCGCTGCTCAAAAAATTCGAGCATGACAGCGGTCAACCGTCCTGTCTCCGGGACAAAATGCACAGGCTGCATGAACTCCCGCAGAGTTTTCTCCTCGGCTCCTTGCGCCGCCCAGCTGAACAGGTCCTTGTGCAGGATGATGCCCACCACCTCGTCTGTATTCTTTTCATAGACTGGAATTCTGCTGTGCATATTGAGCATCTCGTTTGCCTGCATGGCCTTGGCCACGCTCTGATTGGCATCGAGCATGAAAGTGACGGTGATGGGGGTCATGATCTGGCGGACGGTTTTATCCTTGAGATCGAGAATGTTGGTGATGACCCGCCGCTCTTGCAGGCTTATCTCCCCGGATCTGTGGCTCTGCCTGGCCAGGGCTTGGATTTCTTGGGCTGAGACTAGGAGGCCGTCGTCCTTGGCTGGGAGCAACCGGGTGATAGCCTGAATTATCAGAATGAACGGACTCAGCAGTTTTACCATCCAGTGAAGCGGATAGGCGATCCAGATGGCGAGCGGTCGACTGTAAGAAACGCCGAGGGTTTTGGGGAGTATTTCTGAAAAAAGGAGAATGACCATGGTGAAGAGCGCGGAAAACCAGACCAGGCTGTCGGCACCAAACACCGCGGCTGCCGCAGCCCCGGAGACCGTGGCGCCTGCCGTGTTGGCAATGGTGTTCAGGGTGAGGACGGCGGTGATGGGCCGGTGGATATCCTTTTTCATGCTCATGAGGATACGGCCGATTCGCTTGTGACTCTGACTGATGATTTCAATATGACTCACCGGCACTGAGTACAGCGCTGCTTCGCAGACGCTGCACAGTGCGGCGATTATGATGGCAAGGCCTACGGACAGGCATAATAGCAGGATCAAGGGGGCCCCCTGTTTTTTGGATAGATTGGTTGGGAAAGCTGTTTACGATACCTGTCAGGAATCTAATGCAATTATTTGATTTTATCATGCAATTATCGTTGCGTAAGGGTTACTCTGTATTATAATAACAACATCTCCTTCAATTAACTCTACACAAACAAGGGTAGCTGTACCCGGGCAACACCACCGAACTCCTTCAGTTTTTTTGAGATGGCGAAAACAGCTTCTGTTTTCTGAATGCGCCACCATGGCCTCGCATAGAGAGGCCGGAAGGGGATTTGCAACCTATGGTTTGCATGAAAAAATGTTCGGTTTTTATTATTGATTCCGACCCTTCACACACGGCCGCTTTTCAGGAATTGCTGGAGCGTTGGCCGCATCTTGTCTGCTATTCTAAAACCATCGAAGAATTCAAACAACTTCTTGCCGGGGTTGTGCCGGATGTTGTCCTGTGCAATCTCAACCTGCCTGGCATGCAAGAGCAGGATTTCCTGCGATATGTCGCCAACGTCTGTCCCCATGCAATAAGGATTGTTTTTTCGGAAAAGACAGGGGCGGATGTACTGGTAAGGCTAGTGGCGACCGGGGCGGTGCACCGGGCATTTTGTCTGCCCCTGAGTAAAGAACTTGGATGTTCACTGGAGCATGATCTTGCCGTGCGCTCGCGGATTCGGATTCGTAAATGCTGGGAGTTTCTGAATCATGGTCAGGGGCTTCCTACGTTGCCGCCGGTGGTGCATGAACTTGAAGCCATTCTCCAGAACCCTGAGTATGCCCTGACCCAGGTTGTCGAGGTTCTTGGCAAGGATCCGATTCTTGCCGCCCGACTCTTGCAGATGGTCAATTCGGTGCATTTTTCCAGGGGGATGAAGATTGATGATCTCCATCGGGCGGTAAGTTGCCTTGGGATCAGCAGAACACGAAAAATGGTTCTTTTTATCTGTGCGCTCAACCACTTCCAGTATCCCCAGAAATATCATCCTCATGCCCTGAATATTATTGATCACAGCATCCAGTGTGGCAAGCTGGCCGGACTTATAGCCAAGAGACTTGCGCCGGATCAGGAGAGAACTGCAGTTACCGCAGGGCTACTGCATGATATCGGCAAACTTGTTTTTCTTGCCTCCCTTGAAGAGGCGTTGCACCATTCTCCTGCATTTCTGCGCAGATACGGCCTGTTTGCCACCGAGATGGAAGAACAGATTTTCGGCATCTCCCATCTGGAGTTGGGCAGCGCCTTGCTCCTTTGGTGGAATCTTCCCATGGTCATGGTTGACGCGGCGGCAAACCACAGTCAGCCCCTTAACTCCCTACAGGGGGTGCCGTTATGCGTGGCCATTGCTGATCGGTGTCTTCTTAAGGCTGTCAACGGGGAGGCAATCACCACGGATTTTAATCTCCTGCCCCAGGATTTGCCGGTGGAGGAATGGCTGCAATATGCCCGTATCCTGACCATGGATAAAATTATAACCATTGCCGCATGATTGCTACGCTTGGTCGCCTTGTTTTTTTTTAATCTCCGCAATACGCATTGAGGGATAGATTTATGTTGCAGTTCAGTAAGGTTGGGCCGGAAGCATATGTGGGCGATCTTGTGGTTTATCTGGCGCGTCAGCCGGGTAAGGGTACCCCCCGCTGTACCAACAACGGGGCTGTCGATGGAGTTATCCGGCGGGTGCATGCGCTTGGGGATTTTTCCGGAAAAGAGGGAGAGCACCTGCTTTTTTATCCAGAAAAAGGAAGGCAGGGCATCCCGTCGGCCAAGCGGATACTGGTTGTCGGTCTGGGCAAAGATGGCTTGAACCGTGAGTTGTTTCGCAAGGCGGGAGGGACCATTGCTTCCCTGGCCATGAAAAGCAAGGTCCAGGAGCTGTTGCTTGTTGTGCCTGATCTTGCCTGTGATATGGCCGAAATGGTAGAAGGGCTGGCCGAAGGCCTGGTGTTGGGGGCCTACCGGTTTAAGAAATACAAAACTAAAAACGACCCGGATGCTTCGGGAGAAATGCTGAATCAGGCAGCCCTGTATGCCGTTGATCACAAGGGGCTGGACAAGGCACTTAAGCTGGGTGAAATCGGCGCCCAGGCCGCCTGTCAGGCCCGGGATATGGCCAACGAGCCAGCCAGTCACTGGACCCCAGCACATTTTTCCAAATATGGCAGACAGTTGGCCGCTGCCCACGGGATGACATGTACGGTCCTGGATCATGCCCGGCTGAAAAAACTGGGCCTGGGGGGAATCTTGGCGGTCAATCAGGGGTCGGCCTGTCCCCCTGAAATGGTAATTCTTGAGTATGCAGTAAAGCCAAGCGCGCCCACCCTGCTGTTGGTCGGCAAGGGCCTTACCTTTGATTCCGGCGGCATCTCACTCAAGCCCAGCGCTGGCATGGAAGAGATGAAATACGATATGTGCGGGGGAGCTGCGGTCCTTTGCGCCATGCAGGCGGTTGCCCAAGCGAAACTCAAAGGCTTGAACCTGGTGGCCATTGTCCCGGCCACGGAAAATCTGCCCGGTCCGGCCGCCCTCAAACCAGGGGATGTGATCACCCAGTACGGCGGCAAAACCGTGGAGGTGGTGAACACCGATGCCGAGGGGCGTCTTATCCTGGCTGATGCCCTGGCCTACGGCATCAAGAGATATAAGCCGGACATGGTGATTGACGTTGCCACCCTAACCGGTGCCGTCATTATCGGCCTTGGCCATCACCGTACCGGCCTGTTGTCCAACAACGATGATTTGTGCGACCGGCTGTTTGCCGCAGGAGATCGCAGTGGCGAACCTCTGTGGCGACTGCCCCTGGACCCGGAGTACACCAAACAGCTCAAATCCGAGATTGCCGATTTCAAAAACGTCGGAAAAAAGGACGGCGGCACCATCACCGCCGCTGCTTTTCTTAAGGAGTTTATCGGGGAGACCCCCTGGGCCCATCTGGATATTGCCGGCACGGCCTGGGATTTTACCGAAAAATCCTATATTCCCAAAGGGCCTTCCGGTATCGCTGTACGCACCCTGTTCGATTTTGTCAGGAACTGGAAGGGGTAGGGGGCAGATGAGGTTCTTGCAAAAGACCTAACCCCCACGGACGTGCCGTCATTCCATCGCTTTTGTTAGATTTCAGGTTTTACTGCCTCAATAGTTGCCGAAACCACATAGTCCTCGATCTTGATTCCCGGCATCCAGTTACGGATAAAGGTTCTGCTTTCAGCTTTTGGTTTGATCTGAATGTTTCCAAAACCGGTTCGCTGCAACATGGATTCAAGCGCTTGGATAGAAGATGCCCCCGCTATGCATCCGGTGTGGAAGGCCATATCTCTCTTGAGGTCCTCGGGCAGTTCCGCGGTGGCAACAACATCGGAAATAGCCAGTCGCCCACCCGGCTTCAATACGCGGAAAGCCTCGCTGAAAACCTTTTCTTTCTCGGGAGAAAGGTTGATCACACAATTCGAAATGATGACATCGACAATTCCATCGGCAACCGGAAGGTATTCCAACTCCCCTAGCCTAAAATTGACGTTCCCGATATCGGCTTTCTCCGCGTTTCGGCGGGACTTGGTGATCATCTCCGGCGTCATGTCAACGCCGATTACAAGTCCCTTGTCTCCAACGGCCCGCGCTGCCAAGAAACAGTCGAACCCTCCGCCGCTGCCTAGGTCGAGCACAATTTCGCCGGGCTGCAAGGAGGCGATGGCCTGCGGATTGCCACACCCAATCCCCATGTTCGCTCCTTCCGGCACAGCAGTCACATCCTCGCCGGAGTAGCCCAAGCCAAGCGAAACATCCGCTGCCGTTACCTCATTGGGTGTTCCACAACAGGATGATTGTGAGCAACCGCAACCGGTCCCTGATGCAGCAACCTTTCCGTAATTTTCCCGAACCGCACTGCGAATTTCGTCGTTCCTACGTTTGTCCATTTGAATCTCCTGTATAGGGTTTATTTAAGTAACGCTCACCCTATAGACGGGAAAAGATCAAGAAAGACGCAAACGATCATTATTCAGAGGTCAACAAGTATTACAAGCTCCGTCCTTTCGTTCGTAATCACAGAGCCGTCCACTATGATCGAACTCAAGCCGACAGCACTCGGCCAGCATATTTTTCAAAATGGCACGCCCCCGTTGTACTCGAGATTTGGCGCCGGAAAGCGAAATACCCTGCACTTGGGCAACTTCTTTCTGCGTCAATCCATGTAATTCAGAGAGAATGATCGCCTCGCGATAGTTTTCTGGCAGTATTTGTATCATGGGTTGCAGGCATTTTGACAATTCTTGAGCAACCTTTTCGCCGGGATTGGTTTCGGGTTGAGGTAGCCACTCGGGAACCTCTACGGTGGGCTTCCGCGACCGGAAGTAATCGATGATGGCGTTTCTTGCAATTTGGTAGAGCCAGCTTTTTAGCTTTGTCTTATCTTGCAGGGAAGCTAATCCGGTATGCATCTTCAGAAATACGTTCTGAAGAGTGTCATCGGTCGCCGTGTCATCAATAACTCTGCTCTTGATGAAGGAACGCAGCCTTGCATGGTATTCGTGCCAGACTTTTTCTGATGTGTTCATGAATGGATCTCAACGGGCCTAACTGCCGGGTGATTGCAATGTCTGACGGCTGGCCTGCTATGGCTTAGGGGAGTCGCTGGTCGCGGCCAGTTCCTTGACCTGCTTCATGGCCCGGATATAGACCTCGCAGTTGTCGCATTGCTGAAATTCCTTGGCGCAGGCGGTACTGGCTCGTTGCCAGCAGGGGATGGACCTGTCGATATAGGCTGAGCAACGGTCTCTTTTTTCGGTGGGACATTTGGTGATTTCCCAGCAGGGGGTGAGTTCGAGCAGCATTTTGATGCCGGGGATGCTGATGCCCTTTTCATGGATCAGGGTGCGCAGGCAGGTGATCCACTCAATATCGTTGTTCGAGAAATAGCGCTTGTTGCCTTGCCGGGCGGGCTTGATCAGGCTCTCTTCTTCGTAGATCCGCAAGGTTCGTGGGTGAACGGAGAGAAGTTTTGCCGCAACACTGATCGGGTAAATCGGTTCGCTGTTATCAAGTGTCATGTGTCGCTCCGTGCGTATCCGTTTTGGGTGGATCGTTCTCTCGTGAACAGAGAGGATGGAGAAGGCCGCCCCGCTAAGAGCTGACCTTCTCCAACATAACACATCTGTTACATGCCGCGCAGCGTTTTCAGAACCTTGGGGGCCTCCTCGTCTTCGGCTAGAATGACATGACAGGTGTCACAGTTCATGGAGATGGTTTCTCCAGCCTTGGTTTCATGGCTGTCATCATGGCAACGGAAACAACCTGAGTCATTCTTGTGACCAAGGAAATTCCGGTAGGTATTCCATTCTATCTTCATCTCCGGGAAGACATTCTCCGCGTAGGCCGCCTGGATGCCAGCGATGGCTTTTTCCAAAAGCGGCATATTGTTGTTCACCAGTTTCGGGTAATCCTTTCGGTACCTGGCCCGGATTTCGGTGGCGATGCTGTTTTTGGCCTCTTCCTGGCTGGCATAGGCCTTCGTGATCAATTCCAGAGCATTTTTCTTGATGTAGGGAAGGGAAGTGGGGATATTCCCGTGCAACAGTTTTTGATCCAGGGCTTCATCCGGGGAGAGGTAGATATGGGTCGGGCGATTGTGGCAGTCGATGCAGTCCATGGTCCGGACTTCTCCGACAGGCCCGGCTGTCGCCTCTGCCTCCTTGGTGAAAACAACCTGAGTGCCGTCCGGTTTGGAGAGCGTCACCTCGCTGATTTTTTCCCGTTCCCTGTCCGTGTGGGTGTAGGTTATCTTGTTTTCCGGGGCCACATGCCAGTGAATGCCGTGGGCATCGCTGCCGCGATAGCCGCCCGAACCAACTTTGAGGAGAAGTACGGTCTGGAGATGGGTGTTTTTTTCATCGGCTTTGAATTTATCCCGAATATAGAGCTTGTCCCCGTGAAATAATTCAGGCCGATGACATTCCTCGCAGGTCTCCCGGGCAGGACGCAGACCGTGGACCGGGGTTAGGATAGGCCTGCTGTAGGTACCGAAGGCAACGGCAGCGAGCTGCCTGACCCCGGAAATCTTCGATTTTGCAAACCACTGGGCACCGGGGCCGATATGACACTCCACACAGCGGACCCGTGAATGGGGAGAATTTTTGTAGGTGGTGTACTCCGGCGCCATGACCGTATGGCAGAATTGTCCGCAGAAGCCGACGGATTCGGTGTAGTGGTAGCCCGTGTAGGAAATGAGAGCAAGGATAAAAAGATTGAGCAAAGTAAGGGCGGTTGCCAGGAGAATGAGTTTTCGCACCTTGGCGAACCGGTTCGGCGCGGTGAATTGTTCTTTCAGGTAATCATAGGTGAAGATGCCGACCTCTTCCTTGCCCTTGAAGAAAAAAAGGCCCAGGAAAACAAGGACCAGACTCGTCATAAAGAGCGGTCCAAGAACCATATAGATGACAAAGCCGAAATACGCGTTCTCCACAACTCCCATGAGGTCGAGGAGAGCCGCAACTAGCAGGATAGGAAAGGTAATAGTGGTCAGGACGGCACC